>CAYWNP010000104.1:0-8500 GCA_964459675.1 uncultured Akkermansia sp.
TCATCCTGTCCGCTCCTTCCAAGGATGACACCCCGATGTTCGTCTATGGCGTGAACCACGCCTCTTATAAGGGCGAAGCAATCATCTCCAATGCATCTTGCACCACGAACTGCTTGGCTCCTATCGCCAAGGTCCTGAACGACAAGTTTGGCATCGTCAAGGGTCTGATGACCACCGTGCACGCTGCTACGGCAACGCAGAAGACAGTCGACGGTCCTTCCAGCAAGGATTGGCGCGGCGGTCGTGGCATTCTCGAAAATATCATCCCCTCCAGCACTGGCGCAGCCAAGGCTGTTGGCGTGGTCATTCCTGCGCTCAACAAGAAGCTCACGGGTATGGCCTTCCGCGTTCCGACCTCGGACGTCTCGGTTGTCGATTTGACCGTGGTGCTCGCAAAGGAAACCACCTACGATGCCATCAAGGCAGCGATGAAGGAAGCTTCCGAAGGCGAACTCAAGGGTGTCCTCGGCTATACGGAAGAGAAGGTTGTCTCGACCGATTTCCGTGGCGAAGCCAAGACCTCGATCTTCGACGCCGAAGCAGGCATCATGCTGGACTCGACCTTCGCTAAGATCGTCAGCTGGTATGACAACGAGTGGGGTTATTCCAACAAGGTTCTGGAAATGGTTCGCGTCATCGCGAAGTAATTTCGACCAGATCAAAAAAAGACGCACCGCCTCCGGGCCGTGCGTCTTTTTTATTTTTCCTTAATCCATGCCACAACCTGCTTTACGCGTTCACCGATAAAGCCTCCGGTCTGTTCATAAACGTCCTGCGTACGGAAGAGCCACGTATCAAGGAGAAAGCCTGAACTGACTGACATGGTACAGACCATCCATAGCGCGATCCCGATCACATTCAACAGGTAAATCAACGAATAGGAGAAGAGCCTGCCATATTCGTGGATGTCCGGCTGATGGGTCCACAAGCTTTGAATCGTGAAGGTAAAGTGGAACGACCAGGTAAAGCCCACGAAAAAGAGCCACACCAAGGGATAGGGCAGCGGGACCACAAAAATACGGACGATCAGCAGGACCGCGATCAGCAGCATGGTGTAGAAGGGAAAGAAATAGGGCGCCAACGTGATAAACACATTGGACTTCGTCACGTTCACGCTCCCTCCAGAGGCGGAGACCTTTAAATTCTTTGCCTTGCCCCCAAAGACGATTGCCCACAATGCATGGGTGAGTTCATGTCCAAGAATATAGACTTTCACGGGCTGCGGCAAAAAGAACCAGCACCCTAACCAGGCAAAATAACCCAACGCCAGCATGCCGGTCTCCAAGGAAAAGAGAGAGCCTTCCTGGTCAGCATGCCTCAACACGTCCCCTGCAACCTGTGTGAACGCCACGCAGAGTGGCAACAACAGGAGCCCCACTAAGAAAAGTAAGCATTTCTTCATAGAAGCCAATCTTCTATTCTCCGCATTTTAACCTGCCAGTTGCCGACTGAGACTGACAACTATTTTTTAGCTTGTGGCACGGGCTTACCAAGACGAGCAAGGACAAGCTTGAGGGCATTCCAAACCTGCTGCTTCGCAGTACGCGTCCCCTCCTCGTCGCCCTTATTTTCAAAGCGAATGATGTAGGAGGGATGATAGGTCGGCATCACAGGTATGCCTTCGTAGTTTGTCCACTGTCCCTGGATCCGCATAACACCTGTCTGGTTCAAGAGCGCCTTGATCGCCGTGCCGCCCAGCAACACAATTACCTTGGGCCGGACAACCTTGATCTGTTCACGCAAAAAGGGCAGACACTTGTGCATCTCCTGCTGGTCAGGTGGACGGCTGTTAGGAGGACGGCACTTGCAGATGTTCGTGATAAAGACCTCTTCGCGCTGATATCCCATGGCGTTGATCATCTTGGTGAGAAACTGTCCAGGCGCACCGACAAAAGCCAGTCCTTGAATATCTTCGTCCTCGCCAGGGGCTTCGCCGATAAACATCACATCCGGCGAGTTGGCATTGCCCTGCCCCATGACAATCTTTGTCCGACCCGTATGAAGGGTGCACTCCGTACAGACGCGAACACGGTCTGATAATTTCGCGAGCGTCTGCTCACGCGCTTCTGGAGTAAGAGGTGTCCCATCCGACCATTTGATATGCTCTTCAATCTCGACAGTCGTGGGCAGTTTAAACTTTTCAAAGGGCTCTAATTTTCCCGTGGGACGTTGCGAAAGGGGAGGCGACTGCGCGGGCGCTGAAGAAAGTGTCTTTTGCCTGGAGGGAGAGGCGCTATCCCACTTTGGCAAGAACTCAGGAGGCAAGTCAATCGTGCGCTGCCCCAAATCCTTGAGTAGCGTCACATGTTGAATCAACTCGTCAATACTTTCACTCCACTCAGACATCAATCACTCACCTGTGTAATTTAAAGATGCGCCTAGTTTACGTCTTATTCTGTCGTAAGAAAAGACTAAATCGAACGTCGGTGATTAATAGTCGCTCGTTATCTGACAAGCTTCTCAAAAGGGATATGTGGAGAAAGACTTAAGAGCGGTTTAACAACCTCACCTTTAGCCTGTTTTTCAGGCTCTGTATAGGCGCCGTAGAAATTGCTGTTGCAGTCGATCCAGAGGGTGATGCGTCGGAGTTCTTCCGGAGTCAGCTTCAATCCATGATGTTCTTTCGCCAGAAGCTGGTAGAGTTTTGAAACACGCGCGCCATCCTGAGCCGGCAGTGAATATTCACGCCCGTTGATCTTGATCGCGCCATTGCCGCCATTTTTGCACCAGGCCAGGCCTTGCAGATTCGCAAAGGCTTCAGACCAGCCAAATCTCCCGAATTTCGTGCCACTGAGCCCAGGCCCTTTCTTGCCATCCACACCTTTTGTGTGACAATCAACACATTTTGCATCCAGCACAGGTTGAACCAGCCTTGGGAAGGTCAACGGATAGGACCCTTCGGTCTCTGGCTTGATCTCTGACGGCGGACGCGCCAACGCCATCAGCGCTTTGCCGCCAGTGTTCTTAGGCGAGGTATATTTGGTCTCATGGCATCCTACACAAGCCATAGTCTCGCCTGGATGCAGGTAGGTCTCTGACCTCATACTCATCACGCAGAGGCCCTGATCATCAATCGCCTGGAAGTAGACCGGGATCTCCGTCGGCATCTTGAAATGAACACTTCCATCCTCTTCCACTGGGACCGTTCCCAAGACACCGCGGCAGAGGGACTGCGCAGCCTTACCGATGTTCGGGTCATTCATTTTCAAATTCGGCTTGGAGAAAAGGTTGATGATCCTGAGTTCCTTGATCTTCGTCCCTTGGGGAAACGCATATTCACCCTCGTAGATGTTCATAATCGTGACAACGCCCAAGGAGCGATCTTCTCCGGGAACACTATCCGCCTTGGCCTGTGTCGTCCTGGTTGGCAATGCCGGCGGGCGCATACGTGGCCTCAGCGGCATCGGATCGAGTGCCGCGATCTGGCTGTCACGATAGAGCAACTCCCGGTTGCCAAAACTATCAACCAAGTAAATGCCGTAGTTGCTTTGGCCAGAATCATAAACAGTGAGATAGTAATCTTCGCTCAGCGGCCAGGGCTGTCCATAAAACTCACCTCTCGGAGTATGCTTGCCGCTGCCGGCATTGTGAGGATGCCCCGGCGCACGCTCCGATTCCGGGAAATGGGCTTCTGGCGTGATGCGCTTGACCTGTGACATCGCCTTGTCGTCTTTCTCCATAAGATCAATCAGCACAAGCGACCCATAATTCTTTCCGTGGTGCGGCGCGGCAACACCCACATATTTATGGGAGTTCGGGATTGCCCGGTTGGCAAGCTCCATCCATGGCCGCATTTCCCTTATCTCCGGATAGTTGCCATGATAACTGCGCGGGTCACGCCCGTCAGGGAAACATTGCCAAAGGTGATGTGCAATATCCGAGTCGCGGTCGACATAATCCCAGCGCGTGTAGATCACCATCCCGTTATTGTCAATGCTCGGATGCCACTCGTTGGTATCATGATAACTCAAGGGAATGACGTCACTGCCATCCGGCATCATGGCATGCAACGTATACGTTGAGCAAAGCCGATCACCGCAACGCTGATTACCGCCGATGCGGTCAGAGATGAAAACAATCCTCCCGCTCGGCAGAAAGCATGGGTCAAAATCATTGTTACGCCCAAAGGTCAACTGTTTCAGATTGCTTGCTTTACCGGCTTCATGATCGAAGTCGGCCTTGAAGACATGAAACACGCGTTCTGGCAACCAGAGATAATAATTGTGACCCGCTTTCTTTTGGAGAAAATGTTCATTCTTAATACGCTCAAGCTCGTCTGTCATTGAATTCGGATCAAAATCCTTGGGGATCTCCCGTTGCGCTTCTGTATACGCAAATAGAATACTCTTGGCATCGAAGTCCAGATCAAGCGAAATAAACGAGCCCTTGTTATCAATAACCTTATCCTTCAGCGGGCCGTTTGCAACAGGAACATCCTTCAGGATGCTAACGGCTTCGGCATTATCGCTGAAGGCGTGATTTAAAACAAAGACACCGCCTTGGGGATCCTGGTTAAAGCCTAAATACTGATCCACCATATGGTTGTCGCCAGCGCCCTGCTTGTTGTGTTTTACAAACAGGATCTTGTCAAAATCCAACAGCGGATTCTGGAACGCGATTTTCCGGCGCAACGCCGTCACCTTGTTAAAGAGTTCTTGTTGCTGCGCGATTGTCAAATCCGGCTTATTTTCATTATGCAATGTTGCAAGAGCCTGGGCTTCTTCTTGCAAGGTCAGGCTGCGGTTTTTCTTTTGCAGATTAACCATCAGTGCAGCCGTCCTACGCAGGACGATATCAACGGGAGTCTTGTCCGTCTCCAGAACCAGCGCCTCCTGTCGGAGACACTCTTTTGCCAGACGCTCGTTGTTCCAGCTTGGACGATCAAGGATCTGGGCGGCAAGGACACCGAATTCGCCAGGATAGAGGGGACTCTGCGGGGCGGACATTTTCTTCCCTGCCTTCTTCACATTGACATCCACCGTTGCTGCTATTCCAGAAGCGACAGCCAGTAGCAACATTGTAGTTATTAGAATCTGTTTCATGAATCCCATCCCCTTTTAAATTCTTTTTATTATGTAGTGGGTGGCTAAAAATAGTCAATCTTTAAAAGGGGCAGATATAATGAAACCTTTTCATGCACATTCCCCTTGCTTCTGAAGTCCTTAAGAGTAATAATTAAAACCTAGATAAGGAGAGTCAAAAATGGATGCTAAAATGTTACAAGTATGTAGAATCTCGGCTATTCTGGCCTTTGGGTTTTGCTTTACCGCTGGCTTATGGATCCTCACAAAGACAGGGTTAGCCCACGGTAACGATGCGCTGACCACCGCGATTGGACTCTATTTCATCGGCAAGGCCTTTTTCGTGGGCCCCATGCTCTACCTAGCGACAACAAGACTGTGTCGAGCTGACAGAGGGCTTGTGCAGTCGACATAATCATTAGGCATGAAGCACTTAACCCCATTTGCGATTGAGGCCCCCTTTGAGCCAACGGGTGACCAACCACAAGCGATCCAGAAGCTTGTGCAAGGCCTCCAGGTCGGCGCAACACGTCTCACGCTGGAGGGCGTCACGGGGTCGGGCAAGACCTTCACCATGGCGAATGTCATTCGCGACTGGGGTCGCCCCGCGCTGATCGTCTCGCACAACAAGACGCTCGCGGCGCAACTCTTCGCAGAATTGAAAGCCTTCTTTCCCAACCATGCGGTTGAGTATTTCATCAGCTATTACGACTATTATCAGCCTGAAGCCTACATTCCTCAGACAGACACCTATATCGAAAAAGATTCAGCGGTCAATGATGAGATTGAACGCTATCGTCTCGGTGCGACCAACTCCCTCCTGGGCAGGCGTGATGTGATCATCGTAGCCTCCGTCTCCTGTATTTATGGCTTAGGCTCGCCTGAGGACTACAAGGAAATGCTCGTGGACCTCAAGCCCGGCCAGACCTGCGTGCGGGATCAGATGCTGGAGGAACTTGTCGCGATTCAGTATACGCGAAATGATTATGAAACCCAGCCAGGCACCTTCCGTGTCCGCGGCGACACCGTGGACATCTTTCCCTCTTACAATACATCGGGCATCCGCATCTCTTTCTTCGGAGATGAGATCGAGGAGATCAAGCGGTTTGATCCCATCAGTGGCAAGACTGAGAACCCGCCCCTGCTCCGTGCCGTCATTTCGCCGGCGAAGCACTTTGTGATGCCGAAGGAGAAGATCAACCTGGCTTTGCACCGCATCAGCGCGGAACTCGACGAACGGCTCAAGGAACTCGAACAACAAGGAAAACTCCTGGAAGCGCAGCGCCTCAAACAACGCACGGAGTTTGACCTTGAGATGTTGCGCGAACTCGGCTATTGCAGCGGGGTTGAAAACTACTCGCGCCACCTGGCTGGACGTGCCGCAGGCGAAGCACCCGCCTGCCTTCTCGATTACTTTGACGGCGACTTTCTGACCATCATTGATGAGTCCCATGTCACACTGCCCCAGATCAGGGCCATGTACAACGGCGACCAGGCACGCAAGCAGGTGCTCGTCGATTATGGATTCCGCCTGCCCTCCGCAAAAGACAACCGGCCCCTCAACTTCAATGAATTTTTGGATAAGGTCGGCCCCATCCTCTTCGCCTCCGCAACACCAAGCGTCTACGAGAAGCAGGTCAGCCAAGTGACGGTCGAACAGGTCATCCGTCCCACAGGACTCCTTGATCCGCCCGTGGAGGTCAGGCCCCTGACCAACCAGATTGACGACCTCATGGAGGAGATCCGGCGTTGCGCAGAACAGGGCGACCGTGTCCTCGTCACAACCCTCACCAAGCGGACCGCCGAAGACCTGACCGCCTACCTCCATGAAACAGGCTTTCGTGTCGAGTATCTGCACAGCGGGATAGACGCACTGAAACGAGTGGATATTTTGGGACGTTTGCGCAAGGGCGCCTTCGACTGCCTGGTCGGTATCAATCTGCTTCGCGAAGGACTTGATTTGCCTGAAGTCGCGCTCGTCGCGGTGCTGGATGCGGATAAGGAGGGCTTCCTTCGGTCCGCCACGTCGCTGATCCAGACCGCAGGCCGGACCGCACGCCATGTCCATGGACGTGTCATTTTATATGCCGACAGGATGACTACGGCGATGCAGCAGATGATGGAGATCACACGGACACGGCGCATCAAGCAGGAAGCCTACAACCAAGAGCATAGCATCACCCCGCAAAGTATAAAACGGGCCATCCATGGATCATTAAAACTCTACGAAGAGGCCGAGGAGATTGAGGCCAGCATGGTCGCCGAATCACAGGAAGCTTACAATGTGCAGACCGTCATCGCCGACCTCGAACGCGAAATGCTCGAGGCGGCTCATGATCTCGAATTCGAACGCGCCGCAGCCCTTCGCGACGAGATCAAGCTCCTCAAAGGACAGTAACTTTTCAACACAGAGACACGGAGAACACAGAGGAGAACAGAAACTTCAATTTTGGATTTTTCCAGGATTCCATTATTCCAACATTCCAGTGAAGTTTCCTATCCGATGCCGAAAAGTTTTTTCACGAGCTCATCCAAGGCGGCTTTGCCGCCAATAACGAGTACGGAGATCAGCACCGTAAAGTAGATTGTCGTCGCGAGATTCATCAGATGGCCGAACAGGATGCAGAGCCCATCCCGCTGCAACAGGCCGATCGCCAGGAAGAGCAGGGCAATTCCGGGGAGGGTATTGCTGAAGGGGACAAACCCAAAGGGCGCCATCAGCAGGAGCGCCCCATAAATGAAGGCGATATTGTTGACGGTGTTCATGGACCAGACATCCACAAGGCTTTTCAAGCGGTGCGGACGGCTGATGCGATCCAGGCGATCCAGCCAGACACTTCCTTTTGTCAGGGCTGAACGGATCTTTTCAGAGGGTAAGGCACGCGAGGCTAGAAACGAGGGCAACCAGAGTTTACGGTTCAACAAGCGGCTGATGCCGACGAGCAGAATCGCGAAACCAAAGACCGTGCTGACCCCGGGGATGGAGACAGGCACCATGAAGACAATCGTCAAAAAGGCCGAAAGGATCAAGAGCCCATCCGGCCCGACAATATCAAGGATCTCCCGCAGCGTCACCTGATCGGGAGGCAAGTCCCCGATAAAAACTTTGAGCTTCTGTCCAAGGGAGGCTGTTTTTAATTCGCTCTGCAAAGGCTGTGGAAGGTCCTGAGTACTCACGTGTCAATCCTCTTCGGGTTATCAAAAAACGCACTCATAATACCGATTCAGTCCCTCATAAGCAAGCGTCAAACCCTAGTATCGTGTCCTGTAAACAGTTATACACGACTAAGCGTTTGGAGTCCCGCCTTTAGGCGGAAGCAAACATGAACTGACTCTGAAATTCCGCCTAAAGGCGGTACTCCGAACAACTTCACCCTTCAAATAAAGACTAACGCGTGTGTAGTCTTTTACGGGACACTCCCCTTTAGAACGAGAGTAGCATCTGCCAGATATACATGGCGGCATTGGAGTCGACCGTA
>CAYWNP010000105.1:0-8437 GCA_964459675.1 uncultured Akkermansia sp.
ATGATGAATCAAAACGTGAAATCCAACAGAGAAAGAGAATCATCAGATGAAAAAAGCAATCATAGGTTCAGCGGTCATCCTTTTGTACGTGAATTTTATTCCGTACGCCTGCAGGATCTGGCGCGGGCTGGACTGGATGGCTCAGTATCTTCCAGACAATAAAGACCATCTCATTTCAGGACTGATCTTTATCGGCATTTTCGCATCGTTGCCGGCTATTCCGCTGATTGCGGCATTCTTGCTCCGCAAGTGGATTCCCGTAGCATTCTTCTTGTCGATCATCGTTGCGACGGCATTGCTTGGATTCTGGCATCACAACTATGATCTTGCGTCAGATGCCCAGGCTGCGATCGGATTGGTCATCATCCCGATAATGGCGACGATGATCACTTCCGTTGTTGTGGGAATCATCGGAATAATCGAATTTTTCGTTCGTAGAAGAAAAAAAGGTGCCCAACAGATAAGTGCTGGAGCAGAGACTGCCTAAAGGTTTTACTCCCAACTTGGAAAATTCTTCACTTACCTTAAGAAAAAAAGAAAGGTACCGTGTCACCTATGACAACGCACTTCAAATGGCTTAACCTCTCGCAAGCGATCGGCGCCCTGATTGACAACACCTTCAAGATGCTCACGGTGATTTATCTGGTCAATGCCCTTGGCAAGGATTTGTCCCAGACGCTCTCCATCGCCTCGGCGCTGCTGGTCATTCCCTTCATCCTCTTTTCGAATTGGGCCGGCGCGCTGACGGATCGCTACAGCAAACGTACCCTCTTCGTCATCATTAAATGGGCTGAACTGCTCTTGCTGTTGCTGGCCATTCCCGCGCTTCTCTCCGGACAGGCGTGGTGTATGCTCAGCCTCCTCTTCCTGCTGGCGGCACAGGCCGCCTTCTTCGGACCCGTTAAGCGGGGCATCGTGCCGGAACTGGTCTCCGTGGAGGAGCTACCACAGGCGAACGGACAGATGACCGGGGCCTCTTACTTGGCGATCATTTTCGGACTCTTCCTGCCGTCCCTCGCGGTGACACTCCTTCATCTTAGCTATTCCACAGTGTTACTGCTCTGCATCGCCTGTTCGATCTGTGGACTCCTCTGCGCCTACCGTCTGCCCCCTACCCCTGCGGCAAACCGCTACTCCAAAAGTTCACCTTGGCTCTTTCCCGATGCCCTGCGTACCCTACGTTCCCTGACTCCCCATGTTTGGCTGAAACGGGCGCTCTGGGGATCGGTTGCCTTCTCCGGCGTCTCCGCACTTTTCCAGCAGAACCTCGTCATGTATGCGCGCGACATTGTCTCGCTCTCCGTGGAAGCCAGCGGATTCCTCTTCCTGCTCGTAGCCCTTGGGATCATGCTAGGCGCATGGGTTTCAGGAAGACTCTCGCCTCACACGATTGAGACAGGCCTTATCCCTGTCGGGACTCTGGGGCTCGCCCTCTCACTTATTGGACTGGGCATCACCCGCCATCCCGTCATGCTCGGCTTCTGGCTTGTCTCCATCGGCATCACCTCGGGGGCATGTATTGTTCCGCTGACCGCCTATCTTCAAGGAAAGTCGCCTGCCACCAACCGTGGCGAGATCTTCGGAGCCGTCGAGTTCTGGAGCTTCTTAGCCATGGTATTAGCGTCTGGGATATTTTATCTTCTGACAGGAATTTTACATGTAGACGCGCAAACCTGCATGTTGATCACAGGGGGGATTGGTGGTATCGCAGCAGGATGGACACTCTATCGCCTCCCTCACCACACCTTCCGATTTCTTGTCTCGCGTCTCACACGCCTCTTGTATCGTGTCGAGGTTCACGGACTTGAAAACCTTCCGCGCGAAGGCGGGGCGCTTCTCGTATCCAACCACACCGCGTATGGGGATGTCACTATTCTCCAGTCTGCCACGCAGCGCACGATCCGTTACGTCATGTCGCGCGAAATCTTTTCGAGCTGGGGATGGTGCCAACCCTTCTTCCGCCTCTCAAGCGTGATTCAGATCCACACGAAAGATGGTCCGCGCGCCCTCGTCCACGCGTTGAACAGCGCACGCGAAGCGCTTCAGAAAGGTGAACTCGTCGGCATCTTCCCCGAAGGCCGGCTCACACCCAATGGCACCATCCAGAGCTTCCAGAAGGGCTTTGAAAAGATTGTAAAGGGAACAGGCGCTCCGATTATCCCCATCCATCTCGACAATCTTTGGGGGAGCATTTTTAGCTATCGTTACGGCAAGCCCGGCCTCCGCTGGCCCAAGACATTTCCCCTGCGCGTGACACTCCGTATCGGCAAGCCGCTCCCCTCCGAGACCCCAGCCGAGGAGGTCCGTCAAGCCGTGATCGAGCTGGGTGTCCAAACCGCCCTCGAACATGCCGCGCGTCCAGGGAACACCCTCGGACAACGCCTACTCAAGCAAGCGAGAAGACACAGGGGACGCCTAATTGCGCAAGACACCCTCGGCCAGTCGCTGACCTACGGCAAGCTCCTCTCCGGCGCACTCGCCCTGAATGCACGCCTCAAAACACGACTCTCCGCTGAGCAGAATATCGGCATCCTCTTTCCTCCTTCAGTCGGCGGCCTGCTCGTCAATGTGGCCCTCTCGCTGCAAGGCAAGACCGTGGTCAACCTCAACTGGACTGTCTCGCAAGAGGCCTTTGGCTCAGCCATCGAGCAGAGCGGTCTGCGCACAATCATCACCTCCCGTCGCTTTCTCGCGAACCTGACACTGCCGGAGACAACCGCCGAACTCCTTCACATCGAAGATCTCCTCCAAAAACTCACCGCGAAGGAAAAGATTTTCGCTTTTTTGAAAGCCCGTGTCGCATCAGCCCGGACACTCTGCAATGGCCCGTTACCGCTCGCCACGGAACCCGCCTGCATCATCTTCTCCTCGGGCTCCACCGGTACGCCGAAGGGCGTCGTGCTGAGCCATGCCAACCTGCTCTCCAACGTCGACGCACTTACGACGGTCGTCCCTGTCACCCCGCAGGATACACTCTGCGCCTCCCTGCCCTTCTTCCACTCCTTCGGCTTCCTGGGGACCCTCTGGTGGCCCTTGCTGATCGGCGTCAGGACCGTCTTTCATGCCAACCCCCTTCAAGTCACCCACATCCTCAAACTCCTTCGAGAGTACAAGGCCACGGTCCTGCTCACCACGCCCACACTGCTTCAGGCTTATCTGCGAAAGGGTGCAAAAGAGGACTTCGCGACGCTACACCATCTCTTCACCGGCGGGGAGAAACTGCCTGTCGCACTCGCGGATGTGTTTGAGCAACTGACCGGGATACGTCCCCTCGAAGGGTATGGCGCGACAGAACTTTCACCTGTTGTCGCCATGGGCGTCCCCAACCGGACATCAGACAACGAGACGACCCTCGGGAACAAGCCTGGAAGCTGCGGACGCCCCCTCCCCAACATCGCGCTCCGGACCGTTGATCCCGAGACTGGGAACCCCCTGCCCGCTTACCAGACCGGTCTCCTTCTCGTCAAAGGAGCGAACGTGATGACCGGATACCTGAACAACCCTGCCAAGAGCGCCGAGATCCCCCACGAGGGCTGGTATAACACCGGCGACATCGCCCGTATTGACGAAGAAGGGTTCCTCTTCATCACCGACCGCCTCTCGCGCTT
Source organism: uncultured Akkermansia sp. (assembly GCA_964459675.1). GTDB lineage: Bacteria > Verrucomicrobiota > Kiritimatiellia > RFP12 > UBA1067 > CAIZQW01. The sequence goes on from CAYWNP010000105.1 coordinate 3,609, forward strand.
CAGCAAAATCGGCGGCGAGATGATCCCCCATGGCGCAATCGAAGAAGTATTACAACGTGCCAGCGGCACGACAGAACCGTGCGTCGCCGTCATCGGAGTGCCAGACGAGAAGGCCGGCGAACGTCTCATCGTCTGTCTCACCCCGCAGGCCGGTGATGTTGAAAAGCTCTATCAGGCGCTCAAGGAGAGCAAGCTTCCCAACCTCTGGATCCCGAGCCGCGCAGACTTTATCACCATTCCCGAAATCCCCTTACTCGCCACAGGCAAAACTGATCTGCGCTCGATACGGGAGCGAGTGGCGAGATGAAACACGTTCTTCTTTTCTCTTTCATCATTCTTCTCTGCACGTCTATGAACAAAACCACCCATTTAGAAGCCAAAGAAACCGTAGTCCTGCTCCACGGACTCAACCGGACCCATCGCGCGATGTCAAAACTCGCGAGCGCGCTGGAGACGGAAGGCTACGCGGTCATCAACTGCGACTATCCCTCACGTTCGGCAGAGATCCAGACGCTCTCCTAAAATCTCTTCGCCTCGCTCCTCCCAAAAATCGCCTGAGCGCCTCGCGTCCACTTCGTCACCCACTCCATGGGCGGCATCGTGTTGCGAACTTACCTCCAGACGCACACCCTTCCTAACCTCGGACGCGTCGTCATGCTCGCCCCGCCCAATCAAGGCAGTGAGGTTGTGGACAAACTCGGCTGGTTTCCTCCGTTCGCCTGGTTCAACGGTCCAGCCGGGCTCCAACTTGGCACGAACCCCGAAAGTCTCCCCAACCGACTCCCCCCACCCTCTTTTGAACTGGGTGTCATTGCTGGCGACCGTACAATCAATCCCCTCCTCTCTGTCCTGATCCCTGGTAAAGATGACGGCAAGGTCTCGCAAGCACGCGTCCAAACGACTGGCATGAAGGATTTCATCATCCTGCATGTCACGCACACCTTTATGATGCGGAATCCCCAAGTGATTGCCCAGGCAATGCACTTCCTAAAAACCGGTCTGTTTCAAAAGAGTGAAAAGTGAAATCCCTGTGGCAATCAGAAACGCCATTTGCTATAGTATATACCATGAAACGGAGCTCATTATCGCTGTCCCTTCTATCTGGCCTACTCATTGCGCAGGCCATTGATGGTTTTGCGTCGACAGGGAGCGCTTCAGACATAGTGACTGTGGATAACACCGTGTCGCAACAGGTGGACACGATCGGTGTTGCTCAAGTTGCTGTCACGCAAAAGACAGAAAGCTCGACGCGCGTGCTGGATATCCCCTTTGAAGAGAGCCCTTATCCCGTGATCTTAGAACGGATGCCCTTCGGTGCACCGCCCACTGCCAGCACGCAGAACGATACGGCAACAACCGTGAACGATGCCAAGGTACTCGAGGCGCAAAATAATATGGCAGCTTCATTTTCGTGGACAGCCATCAACATTACGCCAGAGGGCAAGACCGCCATCGGCTTCACCGACATCTCTGCAAAGCCTCCGGAGAGCTACTACATCACTGTCGGGGAATCAGCCAACAAATGGCTCCTCGTGAGCGCGGATTACAGCTCGGAGACTGCCACCATTGAGAAGGATGGCATACAGATCTCGCTTAAATTCGGCAACAAGAGCCCCATTGCCCCGACAGCGGCAGGGGCAGCGCCTTCTGGTGCAACAGGGGCAACGCCAAATCCAGGACTTTCAAGATATAGCCATCTCCGAACGACTCCAGGCCTCCAACCTAACACGCCTTCTCCCGTTGCCGAAAAAGCAGCGCCTTCCACAACTCCTGGAAATAACGCCGTGATCGCCTCCTATCGTGAGCGGCTCAACGAGCGCATGAAAGCACAAGAGAGTCTTAAACAGGAATCGGATCGCAAGCAGAAGGAAGAGTTGTCAAAGATTGTGACCGATGCGCTTCGTAAGCAGCAGGAAGAAGCTGCCGCAGCCGCCGCGTTGCAACAGCCAGAACCCGTTGCCGTTCCTGAAGGTCAGCCGATCGAAGTGATCGCACAGTAAATAAATATCTTACAAGGAGTGATTATGGATCCGCTATTAGAGATGTTAAAGAAGAATGCACGGGAGTCCGATGCCGTGCTGGCCAAAGAGCTCGGCACGACCGAAGCTGATGTCAAGGCGCGCATTGCCGCCTACGAGAAGGAGGGTGTCCTCCGTGGATTCCGTGCACTCATCAACGCAGCACGCATTGAAGACACCACCGTTCACGCGGTGATCGAACTGCGCATCCGTCCCGAACGGGAAGGTGGCTTTGACCGCTTAGCCGCACGTATCAGCCAATGCCCGCAGGTGGAATCCATGTTTCTGATGTCCGGCGGCTTCGACCTGATGCTCTTTGTGAAGGGCAAGAATCTCCAGGAGGTCGCTAACTTCGTCAGCGTCAACCTCGCCACCATTGATGGTGTCCTCTCGACTGCAACCCATTTCATGCTCAAAACCTATAAGGATCAAGGTATCCTGATGGAAGGTGAACACCATGACGACCGACTCCAAGTCAGTCCCTGAACAATTTATCGCGCCACATCTGCGAGACATCCCCAAGTCAGGCATCCGGGACTTTTTTGATATTGTCGCCTCCCGTAAGGATGTCATCTCCCTGGGTATTGGCGAACCCGATTTTCAGACCCCTTGGCATATCCGTGAAAAGGCCATGACCGCCATTGAACGCGGCTTTACACGCTATACCTCCAATCTCGGCATGCCGGAACTCCGCCAAGCCCTGACGACCTACATGAAGCACGCCTTTCATGCCACGTACGATTGGAAGACTGAAGTTCTCGTGACGGTCGGTGTCAGCGAGGCTTTAGACATCGCCCTGCGCGCGGTCCTCTCGCCCGGCGATGAAGTGCTCTACCACGAGCCCTGCTTCGTGGCCTACGCACCGCTGATCCGCATGGCCCATGGCGTGCCGGTCGCAGTCGACACCTTCCGCAAAGACGATTTCCGTCTCACCGTCGAGGAGCTGGAGAAGAAGGTCACGCCGCGCTCACGCGTCCTGCTGATCAACTTCCCGACCAATCCCACAGGCGCCTGTCTGACCAAGGCGGACACCGAAGCGCTGGCCGATTTTGTGATTAAGCACAACCTGCTTTTGATCTCGGACGAGGTCTACTCTGAATTGACTTACGAGGGTGGACGCCACTCCATGGCTGCGATCTCGCGTATCCGGGATCGCCTCATCTTCATGAACGGTTTTTCAAAGGCCTGGTCCATGACGGGCTTCCGTCTCGGGTATGTCTGTGCGCCTGCACCTTTAACCGATGCGATGATGAAGATTCATCAGTATTGCATGATGAGCGCACCGACTGTCAGCCAGTGCGCCGGCATTGAAGCACTGGCCGCAGGGGATCAAGATATCATCGAAATGCGCGACTCCTATCATCAGCGCAGAAACTTTCTCGTCGCCTCCCTGAATGAGATGGGACTCGACTGCTTCATGCCCCGTGGCGCCTTCTACGTCTTCCCGTCAATCCAGACCACAGGCCTGACTGCGCATGAATTCGCCATGCGCTTCCTTCAGGAATATAGCGTCGCCTGCGTCCCTGGCTCAGCCTTCGGCGCCTGTGGCGCTGGTTTTCTCCGTTGCGCTTATGCCACCGGCATGGAGCAGCTCAAAGAAGCTATGTCACGGATGCAGACGTTCCTGAAGAAGCTGTAGGGAAAGAGGGGTCAGGGTCCACCTTCGCTAACGCTACGGCAGACAGGTCGGGGTTCAGGGTTCAGGGGCGGAAGGCAACGCTTTAGCGTTGTTGATTTTTTGATGCGCCCCCTATACCTTCCGAACGGTAAATGCGCGAATAGAAAGCGACCATACCATCTGCGTTCGGAGTTCCGCCTTCAGGCGGGGATTGAACAACTTAAACGATAAATGTTTAGAATTGCAGGAAACACGAGACAACAGTGATACAAGCATACTCTTATTCAGGTTTCATGGTTCATGATTGCTAGACGACGATACGCATGAGGAACTCACCGCGATCAACGAGAGGTGCCTGGACCGGTCCATAGCGATCCAAAAAACTACAGAGGAGTTTGGTGTATGAGCAAAAGTCTAAAAAAAGAGTCGAGCCTCTCTCGGAGGAACACGCAGCCTACTGTCCTTGATTCATCCGGCTATGGCACCTTGTTAGCGAAAATCAAGGAACGGGTGCGTACCGCTCAATACGCCGCCTTACGCGCCGTCAACAAGCAACTGGTTGGTCTTTACTGGGACATCGGGCGCATTATTGTCGAGAGGCAGACAAGTGAAGGTTGGGGCAAGTCCGTAGTGGAGCGTCTCGCTGCGGATCTGCGGCTTGAATTTCCGGATGTCGGAGGTTTTTCTGTTCAAAACCTCTGGTATATGCGCCAGCTCTATGCCGAATACCACGGCGAGAAAAGACTCCAACCACTGGTTGGAGAAATAGCCTGGGCTCATAACCTCGTCATCATGAGCAAGTGCAAGGATCTGTTTGAGCGCGAATTCTATCTCCGCATGACGCGTAAGTTCGGCTGGTCCAAGAATGTGCTAATCCATCAGATCGCGAATCAAAGTTATGAGAAGAGCCTCTCGGGCCAGACTAATTTTGACAAAGCGTTGCCTCCGGAACTACGCGCGCAGGCTAAGCTGGCAGTCCGTGATGAATACACATTTGATTTTTTGGAGCTCGGCGAGCAGCACTCGGAACGTGAACTTGAGCGTGCGCTGATCGCCCGCGTTGAAGCGTTCCTCCGGGCCATGGGTGGCCTCTTTGCCTTTGTTGGCAGCCAGTTTCGCCTGGAGGTCGATGGCAAAGAGTACTTCCTTGACCTGTTACTCTTTCATCGCAGGCTCAAGAGCCTCGTCGCTGT
>CAYWNP010000106.1:0-8068 GCA_964459675.1 uncultured Akkermansia sp.
AGACATGTTCCCAGGCGAGGGTGTTGTCGGGATGTTCCGCGACCTGCAGGAGGTGGAGCAGTGCAGTGACAACAGGCGTGTCGCTAATGGCGCTTTCACCTTCCCAGACTGCAGGAATGCCTGCGCGGCGCAATCCCTCTGCAAAGGCCTTGCCATGGTCGTTGGCGCGCACGAGGATCGCGGCGCTCAGGCCACGCGTCCACGGCTGAATCTCATGAAGCTGGACGCAGGTTGCTTCGATGTAAGGATCGACCGCGCGCTCGTCATTGGCGCTCTCCTTCTCTCGCATGCGAGCGATCTGCACAAAACCATCCGGCTGCTTGGAGACATGTGTGCGCCAGAGACTCTGCCACTTCGCACCGGCGTCGTTGGCCGATCCAGCGAGAAAACTACGAAGCCTTTCGCCGTCAAAGATTCGGTTCACGGCTTCGGCGATCTGCGGACAATACCGATACGAGGTGTCCAGATCCGCAAGTTCATAGTTACCGGTGTTGGCCTCCTGCTCGAAGATCGCAACATCGCCACCGCGCCAGCCATAGATGGCCTGCTTCATATCGCCCACAATGAAGAGGGAGTGGTCGGGCTGGTCCGACTGAAGGGCTTCGTCAACCAAGTTTCGAATAGCGTTCCACTGCGCATGGGAGGTATCTTGAAACTCATCCAAGGCCCAGTGGCTGAAACGGCTGTCAAAGCGGTACTCAATATTTTGACGTACAGCTTCATCAAGGCGGGTGATCAGGCGCGGGATGTCGGCGAAGGTCAGGAGTCCCTGATTGCGCGTCTTCTGATGATAGGCTGCCTCGATCTGCGCCATGAGCACATAGATTCCTTGCGTGGTCTGGCAACGCGCATGGAGAACGAGTCCGTAGAGCGTTTCAATGGCATCCCGGATGAGCTTCGCCTCCCGGCCTGTGAAGCAACGTTCCAGGCGATAATACTTAATCACCAGCGAGGGCTCGTCCGGGCTATACGCATTCAGGACGTTCTTGATCCCTGCTCCGAGCCCGGAGGGTATAACAGTGTTGAAGGTGCGGACAAAGTCGCAGAACTGATCCCACATCGTAGCCTCTTTACCTTCGCCCCAGCCGGAACGGATCTCATCGCGCAGATGGTCCGCGAGGATGCCGAGGGCGTTGCGGTCCGACCGTCCCGGGGACAACGGGAAGGGCGAGCCGTCAGGCCAGATGATCCGGGGGTCACCCCAAGCCTCCTGAACCGGGCAGTCGAGCAAGATGTCATGCCAGTTGTCGAGGAAGGCTGCGAGTTTTTCAGCAAACGATTTGGTCTCGCGGCCAAAGGTGGCCAGGCGGAACGCGTCGAAAAAGAGCTGGCTCTGCTGGCTGGTTGCGGCGCGACTCAGGACCGCGTGGATCGCCGCGTTCTTTTCGCGTTGGATGCGGTAGTCCTCCATGATCGTCATCTGTCCCTGAAGTCCGAGCTCCAGCGGAAAAGCCTGAACGATGCGAGTCATGAAGCTGTCGATCGTGCCGATCAAGCTGGCGTGCTGGGTCGCGATCAGTTTACGCAGGAGACTGACAAACGTTTCTCTGGAGATCGAGGGTCCGTAGGTTTTGTGGAGGACCTGGGCCTGTGCGGGGTCGAGCTCTTGAAAGAGATGGTCGGACTCTTCCCGGGCATACGCATCGGAAGAGGATGCCCTGGCGAGGCGTTCGGCGATCTTGTTGAAGATTTCACCTGCTGCCGCGCGTGAGAAGGTGAGGGCGACGACATGGTGCGGCTCGACATTCAAGAGCAAGAGACGGATCATGCGTGTGGCCAGCGCAAAGGTCTTGCCTGTTCCTGCGGAGGCTCTGATCAGCGTGTTCTTCATGGCTGACCTCCCTTCGCAAGACGGGCCTTCTGGTCTTCAAGCCAGGCTGCTGAGATGCTCTGTTCAGGGGACTCCAGGATGAGGGAGGCAAAATCATAATCCCAGACATTTTTGGGAGAAGGCGGCCAGTAGAGTCCGGCGCGAAGGCCTTTGACTGCGTGCTCAAGCGACTGAAAGATCGAATCGCGATAGCCAGTGAAATCCCAGGTGACACAGCACGTCTCCTCTGCGGTTTCACCGAGCACGAAGTAACCGCACTCCACGCGGGCGTCGTGGGGCACAAGCCCGCTTGCCTGAGCCATCAGCAGATAGAGCGGCAATTGCAGATCGGTCCAGACGCGTTGCTTCGCCGCAAAGTCAAATGCTTCAAACCCACGCCCCACTGCAAAAGCAATATCCGCGGCGCTGGAGGAGGCGAAGCGGGCGATTCCCTCCTGCTGACCGAGCTTGTCCCACGTCTTGTAGTCCAGCAGCGTCCACGTGTCGGTCTCCTTGCAATAGTCGATACGGTCCGCGCGACCGGTGATTGAAAAGTCCTTGAGTGCGAGCTTGAGCGGCACCTCAATCTTTTTGATCTCGCGGCCGTTGCGTCGCAGCTCTGCCTGCGTGGCAGCGAAGAAGCGCAAGCGTTCGCAGGCGGAGAGCGCCTGAAGGTGGATGACAGCAGGCAGGTCCGCGCCATATTGCTTTCGAACATCAGTCCAGACCTCCGCCTCCAAAAAGGCTGCGATGGCCGCCGCATCGATCGCGTCCTTGAGCGTGGAATCTCCGAAGCGTTCCAAGGCGTTATGGCAGAGATTGCCGAAGGTCATGGCATCCATCTCCGCCGTGCGGTCATCACAGGGCTTCATGCGCAACACGTGGCTGAGGTAGAAGGTAAAGGGACAGGCCAGATAGGCTTTAAAGGATGTGGCCGAAAGCGTCTCCAGGGCTTTCCGTGGAAGGGGCAAGGCCAGACGCCAGGCATCGGGAAGCGACCGAGGATGGCCTGTCGCGGAAGTTTCGGCATCGCGGAAGAGCGCCTTGGCGCGGCGGGCAAGGGTCGACTCATCGCAGAGGAAGAGCAAGCGGGAGGGCTTGCGGACATCGTTGCGACTCGAGACGCGCTCCAGGGTGAGGCGCACGGCGTGGGGCGCACGGGATGTGAGCAGCGCTTGAAGCAGATAGGTATCGCGAGCGGCCCGGCGATCATTGCAGGTGAGTCCGAGCCCCTTGCGAAGCTTGTCGGGCAGAAAGGCGTGGCCCACGACAGCATCAGGAACGCACCCCTCGTTGAAGCCCGTGATGACCAGCTCCTGCGCTGGGCTCCACGGGAGTTCCAGCCAGCCCTCGCTCAAGAGCACGTCAGGATCATCGGGTTCAAGCTGATAGGTCGCCTTCGAGAGTAGCGACTCGACGAGCTGTGACTGCTGGATCTCATCAAGGGTTTCCATGACAAGCGGCGAGGTGAAGGCCTGAAAGACTTCTTGAGCGGCAGTCGCGGCTGCGGCCAGTTCGCGGTCACCAGGTTTGGTCTCCTCCATGGTGCGGGACTGGAAGATCGTCTGCAGCATGGCAGTCAAGTGGAGCAGACGGGAACGGCCTTTGGGGTCCAGCAGGTCGCGCACGGCCTCGAGAGCCAGGCGCAGATGGGTCCATCTGCGTTTGGCGTTCGCGGAATACGCCTCATCTTCACACGCCTGAGCCGAGAAGCGGAAGATCTCCTCCAACGTCTGCGGCAGGTGGTTGTTCTGGAGTTCATCCAAGGCGCGCAGAATGTCGGTATAGGAAAAATCCGGGCGCAATGCAAAGCGATTTTCAAGCCAGCACAAGACATCCGCCTCCCGCAAAAAGGCGGCCAGCACGGTAAAGCGCGGCTGACTGCAGAGCCGTTCGAGCTGGTGGATCAAGCGACCCAGAGACGAGGTCGAGAGCGGATAGGCCGCAGGATTATGAAGGCGAAGGCCGAGGGAGAGAAAGGCTGATTGCAGTTCGCTGAAGAGCGTCTCGTCCGCCAAGCCTAGCGAGGGGACCTCCTCTGAAAGCGGGACTTGAGCAAATGATCGGGCCACGAGACGGGCCTGCTCGGCACTGTTCGCCGCCAGCAGGATATCCTCGTCCTGCAGTGGCAAAAGCGGCGCGTGTTCGCCAAGCCACTGGCTGGGTTCGGGACGTCCCCAGCGATCAAAGCACGAGGCCTGTGCGGGTTCGGCGTGGATCAAGACTGTCACAGGACAAACGGCGCCGAGCTTTTCCAGGACGGGGTAAAGTGCGGGCTGGGCATCGGCCAAGCTAGGCAGGATGATGCGTTCAATACCCGCCGGGCATAGCGGGCGGGCAACAGCCTGTTTCCGCAGGAGCGAGGCGGGAGTGCGGCCCTTTTCCTTCAGTAGAGAAAAGAAACGCCGCTCGACTTCCGCCAAGTCGCGCCAACGATCTACCTCGATATCCAAGGTTTCGTCCGCGAGGATCGCGGCAATCGAACCTGCGACATCCTCCATGGTCAGGGCGTTTTCCTGAAGCATGGACCAAAGATCATTCAACTGACCGGCTACACCGAGGGCCCAGGAAAAGGATTTTTGACCAGGCCTGCCTTTTTCCGGGAAGAGGTTTGGAAATGTTCCCAAGTCAAGGGCCATGAGGAGGTGACTCAAGCACGCGAGGGTCTCCGCAGGCGTGGCGACAGGGAGATTCGGCTGCTCTGCCGGGAGGATCATCTGAGGCGGGAGGCGGATCATGGGCGGGAGGCAGCCGCCGGTCTGTTCAGCCAATGCGAGGCGCAGGCGGCGCCCCGCCTGTCGAGTGGGCACGATGACGAGGAGATGCGCCAGGGACTTGACACCCGAGGGCGTTGTGCGGACCTCTCCCCCCAGCCAAGCGGTGACAGCCTTGACTAACGGGTTGCGGGGGTTTAGAAAAATGGGGTCCATCAAAAAACTCCTGGGGCGGGGTTCAAGAATTGCGTTATTGCGTTATTTTACCCTAATTTCACTACGAAGGGCACGAAGTTTTTTGCGACGTAAGGACAAAAGGACAGAAGGACGAAAGAGCATAACTTTAGTACTTTAGAACTCTCGAACTTTAGAACTGACTTCTGACACCGTCAGGTTGCGCCAGAGGGCGTGGGTTTCGTAGGTGGCGAGGCCGAAGGGCAGGCATTTATCAATATCACTCCCGGCGCGCAAGGAGAAGCGCGAGCTCTTCTCAAACGGCACCTTGGCCGCATAGAGCGTGTCGTTAAGGGTGACCTCCAGGAGGCCGGGCGTGACACGGACGCACAAGGTGTACCAGATGTTGTTGGTCAGAGCCACGCCTGAGGAGTGGGGGTTTTCAGAGGCGTCCATATAGTCAACAGAGGAGATGCCGCAGAGTCCCCCACCCCAGCCGCCGATGACCACGGTGCAGGCATTCGACTCGACTGGGAGGGTCAGGGCGACAAAGAAGTCGGAACCCTCCTTGCGCATCGCCTCCATCTTCACCTCGTACGACATCGCGGGAAATTTGTTGGTATAGACGATACCCGAGAGGGGTTTGCCGATACCACAGGAGACCACGCCGTTTGACAGCGCCTCGACCGGACCATTGCCCGAGATGTTCGCACGCTTCCAGCCCGAGAGATCCTTGCCATTGAAGAGCGCGCGCGTCTCCGCCTGCAGCGAGAGTGCGCTGAACAAAACAAGTGTGAAAGCGAGTGTTTTCATGGATGCGCCATTATAGCATGTTGAGGCAGGGAGAACTGATGCACCTTCTGGAGTCTAGCGTCATTATTAGCGAGGAACAAGACCCAGGAGGAGCGTTTCAATGTGAACACGCGTCTGCTCAGGCAATGTTTGAAGGAGTGTGCGTAATTCGATCATGTCAAAAAGATTGTTTTCAATCATGACCTTCACAAAAGAAAGGTCTTTGTCACGAGCAGCGGCAAGTTTACTGATAGCAATATCAACAGGGGCTAGGCAGAGCCCAACGACACCGTGTGTCATGGGTGTTTCAAGCCTTACCAATCGTTGTTGCCAGCCCTTTGCCAAGGTCACCGTTTCATCTGTAATGCCATGCGCATAGTATCCATGTGTCTCATGAAAAGGAGAGAGCTCCCCAATCGTGCCATCAATGAGGTCTGTCTTTTCAGGCGCGTTTATCGGAAACGCATCGGCCTCAATAGAACGGCAAAGCTCTTCAGGCGGAGTTACGTATTGCCCTAAAATAGCCTGACTTCCAAAGATGACGATCTCTCGTTCATCCGTGATCGCCCCTGAGGCGCGAAGAATATGTTCCAGATGACTACGTTTCATGATGACGGAAAGCGCGATGGATGGACCACCGTTCCTGAGGAGTAAGAACACCGCAAAACGGATTATTTTGACGCAGACGATCCCCTTGTTCGGAAAGATCTAATAAACTTTTCTTAATCTCCTGCCAAGGACGTGAGAGTAGCGTATCCCAAACAATCAATTCTGGAGATGGCACGTTCTTCATCCATCTCTGACAACGTTCACGGGCTTTTTTTACAGCTTGCCGAGCGGGATCAGCTTCAATATGCTCAACAATTGCAGTGGCATAAGCAAGCCCACGTTTATCTATTGTTTGATGCGAAATCATGTTTATAGCTTATCCTATGTTTCTGATGTAAAACAAGCTCTTTTTTGTTTAAGATTGCACTGGGAGAGGTGAGTTTTGTATGATGGCACGCATGAATGACTCCCATGAGGACAGAGCCCTTCTGGCGCTGGTGATCTTTTCCGGCGGACAGGACAGCACAACCTGCCTGGCCCTGGCCCAGCGCGAACACGGCAAGGAGAATGTCGAGTGCATCACATTCTCCTATGGACAGCGCCATGCGCTGGAGGTCGAGGTCGCTCAAAAGATCGCGAAGGAGATGGGGGTCACCCAGCATCGCATCGTAAACATCGACGGCTATGCGCAGTTGACGCAAAGTGCGCTCCTCAATCCCGAGATCGCGATTCAAAAGCTCGGCGAGGGATCGGGTCTCCCGAATACCGTCGTGGACGGACGCAACATGATGTTTCTCCTCATGGCGGCGATTGTCGCCAAGCAGCGCGGTATTCACGACCTCTACACCGGCGTCTGCGAGACCGACTCAAGCGGTTATCCCGACTGCCGCGATGCCTTTATCAAGTCTTGCAATGCCACGCTCAACCTTGCGATGGAGTACGACTTCCGCATCCATACTCCACTCATGTGGCTGGACAAGGCCCAGACCTGGGCGCTTGCGGATGAACTGGGTATTCTCAACTATATCGAAGAGAACACCCTGACCTGCTACAACGGCATCGTCGGCAAAGGCTGCGGCACGTGCCCCGCGTGCGTGCTGCGCGCGCGAGGGCTGGATGCGTACAGGGCAGGAAGATAGAAGTCGGAAGTCAGAAGACTGAGTCCATCCTGAAAATCCTATTCATCCTGTCAGAAAAATCGGCTAGTCGGAAATAATCTTTTTAGCAGGTTTATGCGACTTTAAAAGGGATCGGATTTTCTCGAATGCGGAAAGTTTGCCTTCGGTAGCAGACCAACGTTTGACCTCCTCTAAGTCCACGTTGTTATGCTGGGCCACTAAGATGGCTTGCTGAAGACACTGCTGGTCGTTTGAGTAACCGGCTTCATAGTGGCTTTCCCTTTCTACGAGGCCGCTGGCGGATGATTTTCAGACGTTCCTGATCTTCTTTAGAATAATAGGAGAACGCTTTTTCAAGGAGCATTTGAAGTTCTGTTTTAAAAGCATAGCGGGGGCTGAACTGATATATCCGTGTCCGGCCAGCTTGCTTTGCTAAGAGGATACCGCCCGTTTCAAATTTTTCAATTTGTTTTTGGATGCCATATAAGTCCGTGTCAAAGTAATGAGCAATCTCGCTGGCATAGCCCTCAGAGCGGATGGCGATAAACATGAGTACGCGCTCGGCGTTTGTGGATCCTAGCAAGGGTTCTAACATGACAATCCTTTCACTAACTTAGTTGGTTATATAACCAATAATGTTGGTATATTACTAAGTTGCCTTTGAAATGGCAAGTGTTTTTTGTTAGCACGTCAGACCCATGATGACGCAAGGTCAAAAATGGAGGTCGCCATTTGCGACCTCCAAGAGGAGCCTCTGAAGTTCATCCTTAAAATCCTGTTCATCCTGTCAAAAGAAACGAGTCGTCGAGGATGTCACAGATTGTGATATCCTCTCTACTGCTAGTTCTCGTTGGAGTGGAGGCCGCCAGAGCCGGCGCCGAATTCGACATTGGCGCGTTCGCTATTTGTAG
>CAYWNP010000107.1:0-1090 GCA_964459675.1 uncultured Akkermansia sp.
AAATGGGACATCAATCCCGAGATGACCGAGCGCATTGAAGCCAAGGCCCGAGCGGCAGGTGTGCAAATCGCAGGGCGTATTCGGTATGACCCCGCAGTCACCACGGCTCAGATCCAAGCCAAGGCGGTCGTCGAAATCGACGCACCGTCAGCAGAGGATATGCGAGACGTGTGGAAAAATTTAAAACAAGGAGAAGACGAATGAACAAAAAACAGATGAAGATCGCGATCCCTCTGGCTGGGGGAAGATTGTGCATGCACTTCGGACATTGCGAGACCTTCGCACTGATCGATGTGGACATGGAGAAGAAAGAGATTGTTGGTCGCACGGAGTTAACGCCACCACCGCATGAGCCTGGTGTATTGCCTCACTGGCTGGCGGAACAGGGTGCCACAACAATCCTGGCGGGTGGTATGGGCCAACGCGCTCAGGGACTCTTTGCCGAGCAGAAAATCCAGGTGATGGTCGGGCTCCCGGCAGAGACACCCGACACACTGGTTAAACAGTATCTGGCGGGAACGCTACAGGCAGGTGAGAATGTCTGCGACCATTAAGACAGAGAAGCAACCGCTCGGAGTTCACTTTGATCACGCCGGCTGTCTGCTCTGCGGTTCGGAGAATCCCTGGTCGCTCGGACTGGCGTTTGAGCCGGACGGAGCGGGCGGGGTCTCTACGGTGCTGAAGGCGGATGAACGGCTGCAAGGGTATGCCGGGATGCTCCACGGCGGGGTCTCGGCCGCAGTGCTCGATGCCGCGATGACGAATTGCCTCTTTCACAAGGGTATACGCGCGGTCACAGCAGACCTGCGTGTGCGCTACGTCAAGGCCGTGCCCCTCAACGCAGGCGTGGTCCTCCGAGCGTGGATAACGGCGGAGACGCCGCCGCTCTATCGCCTGAAGGCGGAACTCTGTCTGGAGAAACGTGTGCTTGTCTGGGCGCAGGCGACCTTTTGCGAGATTCCAGCCAAGTAAAATAGAATATGAAACTGGACTTTATCTGCGGAAAAGGGGATGATAATTGCGATGGATTTTTTAGGAGCAAGGATGAGAAAATGAAAAAAATAGCAGGTGACTATCATCGGGAACGGAA
>CAYWNP010000107.1:1190-7964 GCA_964459675.1 uncultured Akkermansia sp.
TGCTGGAGCAGCATTCGAGAAAAATTTAAAAAGGAACACCATGAAGAAAGTTACACGTAGGACCTGGATCGGCCTTGCAGTTACGGCGTGCGGGGGCATCGTGCTCTGCAAATACGCCAGCGGCTGCGCCACCTTCACCAAGGTCGGCTCGACCCCGGCGATACCCGCAGGGGCTTATACCGTTGATCAAAAGTTGTTAAGGATACTGTTGGACAAGACCCCCGAACTTTCTGCGACCGGCGGTTCCGTGAAGATCATTGATGCGCGTCTGCCGATGCCGCTTCTCGTTGCCCGGACAGGGGAGACCACGTTTGCAGTCGTCTCACTCCTCTGTCCCCACCGGAATGTGGAGATCGAGTACCAGCATCAGGAGAAACATTTTCGTTGCGCCAGCCTCGGCCACTCCCAATTCGGACTGGATGGCAAGGTAATCAAAAGCATGACGACCAAGGAGTCCATCAGCCACTATCCCGCCGCGCTTGACCCGTCCGACAAGAACCAGCTCTTGATCACGCTCTAAGAATTGCTGCTGAGATCGTCAAGTAACTTTCCTTTATTTAGAAAAAATGATACAAATAAGTTTCTTTTTTGTGAGGAGTGAACGATGAAGAACGTCAAGAGCAGGATACTGACAGAGCGAGCAAGCGCAGAGAATCGGAGACGTTTCGATGCCGAGGCGTCGGCGTGGGATTCGAGCCCTTCACGGGTCGCGCTGGCGCAGGCCGTGGTAGAGGCGATCCGTGCGGCCGTCCCGTTGCGGACGGACATGCGGGTCATGGATTTCGGCGCGGGCACGGGGCTGGTTTCGCTGGGCTTATTGCCGGATGTCCGCGAGGTCACGGCAGTGGAAGCTTCCGTCGAAATGGTGCGCGTACTCGATGAAAAGGTGAAGTCCCTGGGGGTGTCCAATCTGCATACACTGAAGTGCGATGTGGGGTCGGCGGCGTTGCCGCCCGAACGTTTCGACTTGATCGTGAGTTCGATGGTGCTGCACCACCTGCCGGACGTGTTGAACGTGCTCAAACATTTGCGGCCTGCTCTCCGGGCCGGAGGCTGGATCGCGTTGGCGGATTTGGATTCGGAAGACGGTACTTTTCATGCCGACCCCACAGGTATCTATCATCACGGTTTTGAACGCACGTTGCTCTGCCGTTGGCTGAACGAGGCCGGCTTCACTGACGCGGTATCACGCGATGCCGATCGCATCACGCGTCCCGCAGCAGACGGCGTACTGCAGACGTACCCGGTCTTCCTGGTGACGGCGCGGGTACGCTGAAGCAGTGACATTTCTGAATTTTATTTTTTAAAGAAGGAGGATTCAGTATGAGTAGACGATACGTGTATACGCTGCGGACGGCCATGATTAACGCCGCCGCAGGGATCGTGTGTCTGGCAGCTTCGACTGTCCAGGCGGCAGCCATCAAAGATGCGGAGGCAGCATCTCACGATGATACAGCGGCGAAGCAGACCTTGGTGAAGAGCTATGTGTTTGAAGGTGTCGCCATCCATCAATACAATCTGGCGGTTCTCTCGCACTACTCGTATTTTGTCGTGAGTGGAACCGAGGCATTAGTCGTTGATCCGGCGCGCGATATCCAGTCCTATCTTGACATCGCCAAAAAGGAGGGGTGGACGATCAAGGGCGTTTTTCTGACCCATTCGCACGCTGACTTCGTGGCAGGCCACAGCGAGTTGGCAAAGGCTGCTGGGTGCCCTGTTTTTCAGAACAAGGAGAGTGGCGCTCACTACGCCTTCACCCCGCTTTCCGATCAGCAGACGCTGCCGTGGGGCGAGGCGACGCTGCAATTCCTGGCGACACCCGGACATACCCCGGACGGGATGTGCGCGCTTGTTTTCGACAAGGCCAATAAGACCACGCCCTGCGCGGTCCTGACAGGCGATACGCTCTTCGTCGGGTCCATCGGACGTCCCGACCTGATGGGCGGAACCCTGTCCGCCTCAACGTTGGCGGGGATGAGTTACGACACCTGGAAGAACAAGCTCTCGAAACTCGCCGACAGCGTGATCGTCCTTCCGGCCCACGGTGCGGGGTCGCTCTGCGGAGCGCATCTGCGCGACGAGCCCTCTTCAACGATCGGCATCGAGCGCGCGACCAATCCCTATCTCCAGCACACGAGCAGAAATGATTTTATCACTGCGGTGCTCGAGGGACTCCCCGAGGCCCCGCAATACTTCAAGCACAATGCCAAGATGAATCAGCAGGGGCCGCCGCTGGTGGCGTGGAACGCACCGTTGCCGCCTCTCCCTGCACTGGACAAGACACTGACTGACATCAGCACGTCTTATGTTGTGGATCTGCGCGATGCGAAAAAGTTTGCTGCGGGTCACATCCCGAATGCGGTGAACATCGCCCTGCGCGGACGTCTGGAGACCTGGGTTGGCATCATGGTACCCTGGGGCAGCCGCACAATCCTCTGTGGAAGCACGGAGGAACTACAAGAGGCCCTTCACCGTCTGCACCGAATCGGTTACACGGTCGCAGGCGCGCTCACGTTTGAGGACTGGGTCGCCGCGAAGCAGCCAGTCTTCTCAAACGAGCCGATCAGCGCGCTGGAGCTCTATCAACGGACAAAGGAGGGGACGGCGCCGGTGATCGTGGACGTGCGCCTTCCAAGTGAGTGGATGGGCCTTCGCATCGGCAACGTGGTCAACCTGCCGCTCAATCTTCTGGGTGATCTCGCGGCATTGAAACTCGATCCGAAGGAGCCGGTTGTGACGGTCTGCAACTCAGCCTATCGCAGCAGCATGGGCATCGGCGTGCTGGAGCGCAAGGGCTTCTCCAAAGTGGCCAGCATGGTCGGCGGCAGTGAAGCCTGGATCGAGGCCGGATTCCCCGTGATCCAACCTGCGGGTGCCGGCGGAGGATCAATGGGCTCGCAGCCGAAACGTGTCGTGAAACTACCGGATCGGATCGATCCCTCGGCGCTCAAGCGTCTGCTCCTGGATCTACCCGGTACCTACGATCTTGTGGATATCCGACCCGCGGAACAGTTCACGGATTATCACCTCTCCGGTGCGCGCAATGTGGAACTGGCGGATCTTCTTGCAAACCCCGCATTCCTGACGGGCGCAGGACCCCTGGTTCTGGTGGACCGCGATGGCTCGTTGGCCATGGCCGTCGGTGGTATCCTTTCGCAGAAGACCGAACGGCAGGTCAAGGTCCTGTATGGCGGCCTCGACGCTTACTGGAAGGATGTCGAGATGGGCCGGCCGGTCAAGGCCATGCCGCTTGCTCCAGCCACCTCCACCGTACCTTCGGCAGTGCCGGCACAACCGATGTCGCCAGCGCCACAACCACCTAAAAAGAAAAGCGCGGGGTGTTAAAGATGAACGCGAAACCGTATTCCAATCCGTATCTCTCCGGGATCATGCTCGGCGTGACGCTACTGGCCTCCTACTTGATCTTGGGTGCTGGCCTGGGGGCCTCCGCAGGCATTGCACGCGTGGGGGCCTTCTGCGAACTCGCGCTTGCGCCTGCACGGACGCTGGCCAGTCGTTATTTCGGTGCGTGGGGCGCCCAGCCGCTCAACTACTATCTGGTCTTTATGCTGGCGGGCGTCTTTTGTGGCGGGTTGATCTCCGCCTTGCTGGCCGGACGCTGTAACGTGAGTGCCGAACGCGGAGCGCAGTGTTCCTCACGCAGGCGGCTGTTCCTTGCGCTGGTTGGCGGCATCATCGTTGGCTTCGCCAGCCGCCTCGCTAACGGTTGCACCTCTGGTCAGGCGCTCTCCGGTAGCGCCCTGCTGCTCACCGGCAGCCTGCTCTTCCTTGTCTGTGTGTTTGCAGGCGGCTATGCCACTGCATGGTTTGTCAGGAGGCAATGGAATGATTAACACCTTCTTCAATAGCGGTACGCTCGACTCGCCCGCAGCGTTCCTTGCAAGCCTCCTCATCGGTCTCGCCTTTGGTGTGGCGCTCGAGCGCGCGGGCTTCGGCAGTTCGCGCCGCTTGGCGGGCATCTTCTATTTCCGCGACATGGCCGTGCTGAAGGTCATGTTCACCGCTGTGATCGTTGCGATGCTCGGTCTCAGCTATGCCAAGGCCTTTGGCTGGGTGACAACCGATAACGTTTATTTTCTGCCCACCCTTTACGCAGCGCAGATTCTCGGAGGTCTTCTTTTTGGTATCGGCTTTGTGATGGGGGGGTGGTGTCCTGGGACAGCCGCAGTCGGCCTGGCCTCCGGCAAGATGGATGCGCTGGTTTTTCTGGTCGGCGCGGTCGGTGGAAGCATCCTCTACAATGAGCTCTATCCAGCTGTTGCGCCTCTGACCGCAAACGATCGCGGCGTTTTGTTTGGCTTCGAGGCGCTAGGCCTCTCCGAGGCCGGCTTTGCGTTCGTTTTTACGCTGGTCGCCGTGGGGTGCTTCTGGGGCGCCGAAGCCATTGAGAAAAAGCGTAACGGGGTGGAGGGCTTTTGGAACTCGCGTTTCCTCAAGGTCTTCAGCGCCGTACTGCTCGTCGCCGCGTTCGGCCTGTTCGCCGTGCACGCGCGTAAGGATGACGCATCAACAGCAACACTGCAGGAGAAGGCCTTGCTGACCGGCCTGCAGGAGGGCGCTGACCACATCGAGGTCCAGGAACTCGCGGATCGTCTCCTCGGCGGAGACGCCTCGCACTTGCTGGTAGATATGCGCCTGCCAGAAGAATATACGCAGTTCCATATCCGCACAGCGGTCAATATCCAGGCGGCTGACCTGCCTGTAGCGCTCGTCCCTCATAAGAATCAAGGGGTGATTGTACTCTACTCCAACGGCATGACCCATCCTGCGCAGGCCCGCGACAGTCTGGCCAGGCTGGGCTTTGGAAACGTCTATCTGCTCACGGACGGGTTGCAAGGGTTTCTAGACGTGTGCCTCAAACCGGTGTCGCTGCGAAGTGAACCCGTGTCGTCCGTGCAAGCGGCAAAGATCCGCGCCTGGCGCACCTTCTTCCTCACAGCGCCCGTAACCGCGCCTCTTTCTGCAGCGACCCCTTCACGGGTATCAGAGACGCTACCTGCGGAAGTGGAGACCGCGTGGCTGGCTCAGAATCTTGGCCGGGCCGATGTGAAACGGCTCGACATGCGGCTTCAACCCGAGTACAACAGCGGACACATTCCAGGGTCGCTGAGCTTGAATATCGAGACGCTGCGCGGTTGCGTCGAGGGCGTTCCCTCTACGCTATTGCCGGCAAGGTTGCTGGCCGAGCATTTCTCGCTTCTGGGGATTCGTCCGGAAGACACCCTTATCCTTATTTGGGATGACAAGCAACAGGATGCCACCCTTGTCGGCATGGCCTGTGAGCGATTGAGGCATCGCCGCTACTCCGTCCTGCGGGGTGGGTTCGCCAAATGGAAGAGCGAGAAGCGGTCAATAGATACATTGCTTCCCGTGGTCACCCCCGCGCGATATCCTGTGCCGGCGAAGGCGGATGCTTTCACGGTTGGAGCCAAGGATGTCCTTATGGCGGTTGGAAAATCCGGAACCGTGATCCTTGATGTCCGGCCTGCTGATTTCTTCACCGGCAAGAAGCGCGAGGAGGCGAGAGGCGGCCATATCCCCGGAGCCGTCAACAGGCCTTATACGGAAGATATGGCAAAGGGCCAGGGTTTCATCATGCTGAAGCCCGTGAGTGAACTGGAGGTCGCTTACGCGAAGCTCATTCCAACGAAGGATACGCCAGTGATCCTTCATTGTCGTACGGGACATCAAGCCAGTCAGACCTATTTCGTATTGACCCGGCTTTTGGGCTACACCCATGTCCGCTGGTATGATGCTGGCTGGACTGAATGGGCTGCGCGCCCAGAGTTACCCATCGTAAACGAGGTTAAATAGGCGGAGGCGTTAAAACGTAAAATTATGAAAAATACAACAATGAAAACTATAGTCGATCTCATGATGTATCTCTCCATGAGTTTTTTGACGGGGACGGGTCTCTTGATTCATTATCGGCTTGTGCCGGGCTCTCAGGGGGGACATGGACTGACCCTGCTTGGGCTCTCGCGGCATGAATGGGGGACCTACCATCTCTGGTCTGCCTATTTTCTATTGGTGCTCATCCTCGTTCACTTGATCCTCAATTACGCATTCATCAAGAATGTGATTGCCAGAAAAAGAAACTGGTTGCTGCTTGTTTTAGGCGCGTGCGGAATTATTTTGACACTGCTCTTTCTTCTCTGGCCTATCCAGAAGACGGAAGCTAGCACGCAGGGACAGAACCAGAGACTCAGAGGTAGCCAACACTAGTGTAATCCGCTCGACAAATTATCCTCCCTTCAAGTAAACTACCTTATCACTGAATTCGGTTTAAAGGGGAACGCATGAACAGTCACATGAGCAAGCATATTCTGATTGCGGGTTTGATGGCCTTTTTCTGCAGGGGGATGAACCTTCAGGCTGCTGAACAGCCTGCGACGCGTCCACCCAATATTGTCTTCATTCTGGTGGATGATCTGGGTCAGCGCGACCTCGGGTGTTATGGCAGTACCTTCTATGAGACCCCGAATGTTGATCGGCTGGCCAAAGAGGGTGCGCGCTTTACGGACGCTTATGCCGCCTGTCCAGTCTGTTCGCCGACGCGTGCGAGTATCATGTCAGGCCAGTGGCCGCAGCGCACGGGGGTTACGGATTACATCGGCGCTGCTGGACCGGACAAATGGAATCGTAACACCCGCCTCCGCAGTCCTGTTGCGCCTGCCCCTCTCACAGTTCGACGAACTGGACGTGCAAGCTGTATGCACTCTCTGACAATCTTCGCATCTATCAGAATGCCGA
>CAYWNP010000108.1:0-7852 GCA_964459675.1 uncultured Akkermansia sp.
CAATAAGACCTGCGGTCCAATTCGGATGGTTGATCTCCCAGCTGTCAATCTGCACGGAGCGGAAGACTTTCCCCGCCAAGGATCCGGCATCCTCTGCAAGGAGTGCCGCTGTATTGGCAAACTGGAACTCCATAGCCGACCCATCCAGCGGGTCTGATTCAAATCCGACTCCCGTGGGAGAGGAACAGGAGGTTTTAGCCCCAGTCAGTGTAAAACCTGTGCGCAGAATTTTCCACGTACCTGCGGGCACCTCCCACTCCAGATCCCCTTCCGCGGTGCAACGGGCGGTCAGGTCGATAATCGATGCCGTGAAAATCGCTGTGCCGGGCGCTTCAGCCGGCATCGGCTGCAGGACCGCTTCATTGATCTCTCGCGTGGATGACATACCATTGACCGTATTGCTCAGCGCCTTCAGAGCCAGTACCCCCGACATCCCACTTTGATTGGTAGACTGATTGACAGAGACAGGAAACGACTGAATCGCCACATCGCGATAAAATTGTTTGTCTGATTTGGGGAGCGGTAGCTTGGCTTTGAAGTGTTGCGGACCTGTGACAATCAGCTCGCTCGATACATGCTTCTTGCAGGCCTGCTCAGGCTGAATCCACGGACCGCCCGCATTCCAGCCACTGCCGAGCAGGGTGCTGACGCCGAGCCCCAGCCGCTCCGCCTCCTTCAGCGTGTGCTTCCACAACTCGCGCCACTCGGCGCTCATGTAGTTGGGTCCCTTGCCCGGCACGCCCGGACCGCTGAGACTATACACCGTGACACCGCCCATGCCTTGCGCCTTCAGCGCTTCCAGATCGGCCGTTATACTTTCTTTATCGACCTTGTCGCCCAGCCAGAACCACCAGGTCCACATCCGCGCCGAATCCGGCGGCGAGGCAAATTCTTTCTGAAGATCACCGGCCAACACTGCGCCGCTCAACAACAATCCCATCATTACGACATTCAATCTCATTTTGACTCCTTTTTAGTGCCTAATCCTGCTTATTTTGCATCAGCGCGTCGGCCCAGTTTTACGGGCCCAAGCAAGCCTGACGGGAACAGTGTCGGGGCATGCGAGGCATTGCCGGTGGTGTATTTTTCCTTGAGCACCTCGTCACCAAGCAGGCGATTGGACCACTTGTTGGCAACGTTGATTTCCAAAATGTTTCCGCTTTTTTTGACGACACTGCTGATATCGAGTTGAAACGGCGCGCACCACAGCGTCCCTAGCCTGGTGCCATTCAAGGTCACTTCCGCCAGGTCTTTCACATCGCCCAGATCGAGATAAACAGACTGCTTGCCGCCCCGAAGTCCCTCTGGCAGGTCAAAGGTCTTGCTGTAGCTCGCCGTGCCGGAATAATATTTGATGCCAGTGTTTTCATGGTCCTTCCAATCCTGCAACTTCTCAAATACAACCATGCCTTCCGAACTCCTACCACTGATCACTGACAACTGATTACTGACCTGTCCGCCGTAGCCGTATTCGCGAAGGTGGATCGCTCCCCCCGCCGGCCCTCCCCATTCCTTATCGAAAGCCACATTCCATGGACCGCTGATCTCATGACCAAAGACCAGCTGATTGTTATGGTAAATACCTTTTGTCTTTTCACGGCTTCCAAACACAACGAATAAACTCTGACGCGCTTCAAAGGTCAGTGATACTTTGACTCGATTGTCTCCAACCGCAGGTTGTACAGGCATATCTTGAATCGAGCCATCCACGGCATTCCAGATCTGTGGTTTTCCCTGACTGCGGAAGGTGAAATCCCCTGCGGCTTTGGCATTCCTCAGGTTGGCCACGAAGTAGATATCCATCTTTCCTATCTTGCGGTGGACATAATCAAAGCCGGAACCGATCAATCCGCTCATGGCTGATACAGGCAATGCCGCGGTGGCGGCATCTTCAACAATCTCCACATCCGGTGCCAGCTTGTCCTGCTTCACAAGGTCTTGTAGCGAGGTCCCCCAGATCACGCGACCGCCTCCTACAGTCCGCGTGCCAGCACTACCTGGATTCACTCCCCAGAGCTCTTCTCTCAATTTCTTGAACACCTCATCACTGGCGGGAAGTCCTTCATTGCCAAAGCTGCGCTCGGGAGCGTTGCCAACCAACGTAACTCCTGCGGAGACAAGTTCCAGAATTTTTTTCAGCACAGCAGGTGTAAGCGCGTCCGTATTGCCCTCCCTCAGCACAAGATAACGGTAGGACGGTCCACCCGGGAAGCTGACCATTTTGTCCTTGGCCGTGGCCCGGGTCAACAATGCATGGGCGTTCACTAAATCGCAATCATGCCCCACGGGCTTAGCTGGCTTCATGTGGAACTTTGCCGGCATGGTGACAGGACCCCTGTTGCCATGGAAATAGAGAAAATCAGCCACAAACTCACCCTTCTGAAGCAGATGATGACAACGGTTCAGGTAGTCGATCCAGACCTTGCCCATGGGCCAGTAGGTCATGGTGCGGGGAAATTCCATGCCGACATCCCGCCAGGTATAACCGGGCTTAACGCCACTCCCGGCCTGAGCCACCATGAAACAAAGCACGTTGCGGTTCAGTCCCTGACAAAATGCCCTGTCACCGACATCCTTCAGGTCCCAGAACGACATGGTGAAGTTTTTCTGGATTTTAGTAAACGCTTCGGCCTGAACAATCTTTTTGCCATAGATATGGGCAGCCGAAGAAGCGCTCTTGATAAGATCCTCTTGCTGTAAATTGCTCGTTTGCGGTTGATTATGAAATCTGATGCGCGTGCCGTTTTCCCTCGCCCAGAACTCTCCCATGACAATGTCTTGTGCTCCGAAATTGCGCAGTAAATCAGCCATGTAGTGATAGGCAGGAACACTCGGTCCGCCCGCCTCGCTATGGGTCTGCATGTTCAAGGCGTGGCTTTTCTGGGTTAAACGCCCGTAATAGTTCTCGGCCCAAAGCTCCATACGTGTCAGGTCAAAGTCTTCGGTGTAGCGGACGCCATTGGTGCTGCCGAGTTCGTAACCGCGCCGAGCCTTGAACTCTGCCGCCAGGACTGGCGATGACTTGGGGTCGCCGCCTTCCCAGCTATCGATGTGGGTGTATTTGAATGTCTTGCCGACATATTGATCGCGCCATTTCGGTCCGGCCTCATCAATGAGCTTTCCGATGATATTATCCCAGTGGAGGTCCATGGCCGCAGGATTGAACGCATCCAGCTCAAAACCGGGTGTTCCTCCAGATGCTCCTGACGCCTTGGTCTTATGGCGCGTGCTCATTGCATATTGCTCTGTGATCCAGGGGCCACCCGCGTTCCAGCCGTCACACAGGTTCAGTCCGATTTCAATATTGCGCAAAGCCGCCTGCTCCACAGCATACCGGAACAACTCCCTCCAACGGGGACTCATGAAGTCCGTGGTGAAAGGCGTTTTATTCTCTGCCGGCCCGGCATGAAAAACCAAGGCCCCGGAAATGCCAACGTTCTTCATGTGCTCAAGGTCAGCCCGTATGCCTTCTTCATCAATCCATCCCTTCAGCCACCACCAGTAACACCATGCCCGCGACTCAACCGGCGGCGAAACAAACTCCTTCGCAAGATTATCCGCGGCCAGCACCGTTCCGCTCAAAAACATCCCCAGCACTCCAAGTACCATCATCATTCGCTTTGTCATGAATTATCACTCCTTATTTAGAAATGTTCGCTAAAAGTTTCTACTTCTCACTGTAAAACGTGTAGCTGCCCGAACCAACCTCATAAACCGCCGCCCCGTTCTCCATCCGCAGGAACTTCACCCCTTTAACCTTGTCAACAGCTTCTCCGCCTTCTGTCACGCCCGCCATATCCTTCGCCGGCACATACACGGTGGCGGTCGTGTTTGCGGGAATCGTGATTTCCATCGTGAGCCTTCCATCCTTCTTCTGCCAGTCGCTGCGGATCAGTCCATAGGGGCATTCATACTCGCACTTGACCCAGTCAAGAGTCGCCGTATAAGGCTGTATGACAATGCGCTTGAAACCTGGGGCATCAGGCCGTATACCACCGAGGCTCCGGTACAACCACTCGCCTATCGGCGCCGCGAGCGACGGCATCTGTACCAGTTTGCCTGCCCAATCCTCCTTGAGAACACTGTTCTTCAGGGTGAATATCATGTCATACCATCCCGGGTAAGTCGGCCTGGTCGCAATACGCCACGCCAGGTCACCCATTCCATGCTCCGTCAGGTATGTCAGCAGGATCGGAATGCCCACAAAGCCGCTGGTGACATGAAAACCATCACTCGCGATTTGAGCCTTCAAGTTCTCTGTAATGCGGGGCCGATCCGCCTCCGCCGGCACCCCCAGAAAGAGCGCCAGCACATACCCCGTCTGGGAGCCTTTATCATAGACACCTGTCGCCGCATTGAAAAAGCGGCTATTGATCGCAGCGCGAATCTCCTGTGCTCTGGCAGCATACTTGGCAGCATCTTCCGTCTTATTCAGCAGGAGAGCCGTCCTGCAAATAATGTCATTGTACATCATGTAGGCACATGTGGACGTGAACGGCACCGTGGTACAATTAGGTCTCGAACCCTGCTTGCAGTCAGCCGTTGTATCCATCCAGTCGCCCAACCCCCAGGTGATGATGTTGCTCGTGGCGATGGAATCCAAGTAGCGCATGTAATGCTTCATCGGCTCGTAACTCCGCTCCAGGATACGGCGGTCACCATAAAAATTATAGAGCTGCCAGGGGTTCAAGACAATCATCCCGCCCCACCACGGTCCGTTGATTGTCGGACCGTCAAAACAGCCAGGCACCACAGTCGGTACATACCCGTCCGCCTGCACCGAAAGAATGAAGTCATCCTGCCACTTGGTGTAGATCCGGCTGACATCAAAATTGCAGGCGGTTGTCTTGAAATTAGTCTCCACATCCTGCGTCCAGCCGACTTTCTCCCGCACCGGGTCCATCGGGATATGGATGTTATAGTTGAGGATTGTCCGTAGAACGACTTCTTGGATTTTATTCAGCTCCGGACTTGAACAGGAGAACCGGCCCGCACTCTTTAAATCAGACACCACTTCACACCCGACCAGATCGGATGGTTTGGGCTCATAATCCAGACCGAACACATCAACAAAACGGTAACCGTTGAACGCAAACCTTGGCTCGTACGTTTCCTCGCCTTCACCCCCGCAAATGTACTGGCATTCCTGGTAGCGCCCGAGGGTATGACTGCCTGAACCGGGATATTTGATGGTAATCTTCTGCCCGGGCTTACCCCTGACCTTCAGCCGCGCCCACCCGGTTGCTTCAACTCCAATATCAAACCTGTATCCCTCTTTATTCTTCACAACCGAGACTGCAGGAATCTCTGCAATCCGCCTAACAGGCGGGAGGTTCTGATTGACCAGCTTTCCTGTCGGCGCCTCGGCTGCTATGGCGTCTTTCCATGATTCCATCCGGTAACCCGGACTGCTCCAGTCGCCTAGCTCTCTGCGCGCATCGTATGTCTCACCGGCCCTGACTGAATTGAAGCGGATCGGTCCGCCGGTCGTAAATTTCCATGTGCCGTCCGATACCACGCGCTGCCGGGAGCCGTCCTCATACTCAAGAACCATATCCAGCAGCAGGCGCGGGGTATCAATGAAATCAGCTGCGTACTCCCGCAGAAGCGACGGAATCACCGGATTGAAATAACCATTCCCGAGTATTACACCGATGGCGTTCTCACCCCCGCGTAGCAACTGCGTGATATCATGAACCTGATACGGCACAGCTTTGTCGTAGTCATATGGGGCTACATTGATGTACTGGTCGTTCACCTTCCTGCCGTTGATATATAACTCATAAAATCCAAGCCCTGACACGCAGACCCGGGCCGATCGCAACCGCTTGTCCGACGCCGAAAACTCCTTGCGAAGCCACACAGCCGGGGCCTCGTCAATACCTGCGGTCATCTTGCGGATGCCCTTGGCGCGCGTCCACATGGAGTTTTCGGTCTCCCGATCGTGATCCGGCACCTTCTTAAGCTCCTTCTGGTAATCAAAGAGCTCCATATCCGACTTGATCCACCTGGCACCGTCTGAATCTTCCGGTTTAAGCACGCCCATCACCCAGCTTGCATTCTTACTCCACTCTGAACCCTGAACCTCTGAACCGTGAACCGTGAACCATCCTCGCACCTTCCAAAAACACTGCGTCCCGGAGGCCAACTGTTTACCTGCATACTCCACATTCAAACTCTGGTCGCCCTCCACCTTCCCGCTGTCCCACAGGTCCGCCTTCCCTTCCTGCAGCAGCTTCGCGCTCGTCGCTACCAGCACTTGATACGCCGTTTGCTGTATCCCCCTTTTCGAAGACCACGCCGTAGCTTCCGTGCGAAGGCGGGCAAGTTTCGAGTTTCCAGTTTCAAGTTTCCAAGACAGCCGCGGCACGCGGCTGTCTATCCCCATCGGGTTCTCCAGATATTCGCACCGCAACTGTATCGGCTCAATATCCGACTTAAACCAACCGGCTTCGGTAGCATTAGAAATCAACAATCCATACAAAAACGCGATTATCATTCTTCTCATAACACCTCTTTATCTGAACCATCTGCTACTTACACTTGCTCTCAAATCTGTACACGCCAGATCCGACCTCATACACCGCCGCGCCGTTTTCCATCTTTATAAACTTTATACCTTTTGCTTTAGCAATCGCTTTACCACTTTCAGTTACAGCCGAGGCATCCTTCGCCGGCACATACACGGTCGCTGTGGTGTTGGGCGGGATGGTGACTTCCATGGTGAGTATATCACCGTCCTTCTTCCAGTTGCTGACAATCAGTCCGTAGGGAGACTGGTAACTGCACTTGACCCAGTCGACACTCTTTACGATGCCAGGTCTCAAAGTGAAATGCTTGAACCCAGGCTTCGCTGGATCGGGTAGAATGCCGGCCAGCCCCTCGTAGAACCATGAGCCCGGCGTGGCCGTGACAAGGATCACATGGCTACCCCAGCCGCTCCAGGTTTCGGGCCATGTCTTGAGCCCCAATTCCTTGATCAGGTATCCCCACCCGGGATACGTCGTCTGGCCCATGATCAGATCAACCAGATCATTCCGGTTCTCCTGGATCAGCAGGTCAAGCATGATAAAGGTTCCCAGCAGGCCGGTGTCGAGATGGCCCTGCTTCTCGACCACAATCATGTTCTCCAATTGCGCCATGATTTTCGCCCGCAACTCAGGCGGCGGGATGCGCGCAGTAAGCGCCATCGCGAGGCTGCTCTGACTGCTATAAAGATAGGCGCCTTTGTCCTGCTGGTAGAATTCCTTGTGAACCCGCGGACGGATGGCCGCCAGACGCTCTCCGCAGCGCCTGGCCTCATCGGTACGGCCGATGCTCTGTGCAAAGTCCTGCAACTGCTGCCACAGCAACACGCGATAGGCGTTGTTGAAAAACTCGCGTTCATCCTTCTTGTCCATGTTGAAGCCCTGACCGGCGGTCGCTGCGGGACGCGCCCAGTCGCCGATGAACATCCAAGCCTCCTCACGTGCGGTCGGCGTATAGGAGCGCAGGATATCATCGCGGGTTTTGCTTTCCAGGAAATCGACATACTTTCTGAGTTTCTCATACATCTGCTCTACCATGGCTTTGTCCCCATAATAGAGATGCATCCGTCTGACCAGTTCGGAAACCTGGCCTCCCCACGCCGGACCGCCGCCGTGGTCTTCAAATGCAGGCGCAGTGTGGTGGAACCATCCGTCATCCCGCTGGGCATCACTCCAGTCACGTATCCACTTCTTTAGATTGGCGTCACACGTGAAGTTATACAGATATCCCGAAAGATGGGCGCCGCCGTCGCCGTAGGCCGTTTTCTCTCGTGCCTCCCCGGCGCCCAAAGCCAAGCACGGATTCTGGGTGCGCAGCGTATAGC
>CAYWNP010000109.1:0-7752 GCA_964459675.1 uncultured Akkermansia sp.
AAAGAGAGTGTGCGGGCATGATAAACAGGCGTCGGACGACCTTGAAAAGTCTTGCGGATACTTCTCAACTCGGCAATAAAGGCAGAATCATTCGCGATCCGGTGGTAGGCCTCGATAATCTCTGCAAAAGGCTTCTCCAATTGTGGAGGCAGATACATCCCTCCGTACTTTCCGAAATAACCTTTCTCATCAGGTCCTTGTCCATGAACAGGTTTCGCAATCATCGCTTCCTCCATGTTTGTTGTTATAGTAAACTCTAAGTGTTATTCAAATAATCACGATCAAAATACTTTTTCGCTAAGATCGCTAGTTGGGTGAAGGACGGCGTGCCTGCGCAATCGGCGAATACGCCGACGGCACAGCTCGTCCTTCACCCAGCATCAAATAAACAATGACACGCAGGTGCTTGCACGAGATAAGCCCTGGCGGTATCCCGCCACTTGCGGGGCTTTCCGTGCAAGCACCTCTCATAGCGCTCTTAGCGTAAAACATTCTCAAAAAAGTCTTTCTCCGTCAAAATTCAGGTTTTCCAAAATGAGTTGCCACCATGAACTTTTGGACATTGGCAAATTATTGACTAAACATTGAACAGGAAGTGCATGACATCACCGTCCTGCACCAGATACTCCTTGCCTTCGACACGCATCACGCCCGCGGCCTTCGCCCCTGCCTCACCATTCAGACGGACATAGTCGTTATAGGCGATGACCTCCGCACGAATGAAGCCGCGCTCGAAGTCAGTATGAATCACCCCTGCGCACTTCGGCGCACTCCAGCCGCGATGGAAGGTCCAGGCCCTGACCTCTTTAGGTCCCACCGTAAAGTAACTGGCCAGCCCGAGGGTATGATAGGCCATGCGGGCGGTCTGGTCCAAGCCGCTCTCCTGCAAACCGTATGAGGTGAGAAAATCATCCCGCTCCGCATCCGACAACCCGACCATCTCAGCCTCCATCTTCGCCGAGATGACGACCACATCGCACCCTTTCGCTGCGGCATGTGCCTTCACACGGGCCACCTGCTCACTCTCCTGAGCGATTTCCGTCTCACCCACATTCGCACAATAGATGACAGGTTTATCCGTCAGCAGCTGCAACTCGACCAAGGTAGTCAGAATCGGATCATTCTCGCTACGAGGGAAAGTCCGCACAGGTTTTTCGTCATTGAGATGCTTCATCAGCAACTCCATGGCTTCAACCTCTTTGCGCAAGTCTTTGTCGGAACGGGCCATGCGTCCCACGCGGTCCAAACGCTTTTCGAGCGATTGCATATCCGCCAGGATGAGTTCCGTCTCAATGATCTCAATGTCGCGGATCGGATCAATCCCGCCTTCGACATGCACCACGTCATTGTCAGCGAAGCAACGGACCACCTGCAAGATAGCACTGCTCTCGCGGATGTTGGCTAAAAATTTGTTTCCGAGTCCTTCACCCTTGCTCGCGCCACGGACAAGACCCGCGATGTCGATGAAGTCAACCGTTGCTTTAACCACCTTTTCGGGGTTTGCAATTTTAACTAACGCGTCAAGCCGGACATCCGAAAGCGGGACGGTCGCCTTGTTGGGTTCGATCGTGCAGAACGGATAATTGGCCGCCTCCGCGTTCTGCGCACGTGTCAGCGCATTAAACAAGGTTGATTTGCCCACGTTAGGAAGGCCGACGATTCCAACACCCAATGCCATTTTAAAATCCTCACTCTTTTTGGTTACAATTGAGCGAAAAGTATACCACGAACGCCCCTCCAAAGACATCCTAAATATTGCCTTATTGCCTTATTGCGTTAGTGCCTTATTGCCTTATTGGAAATTGGACGTTCAATATTCGACCTGTCAAGCGTAGCCACAGGCACACTTAAGCGAGATTGCACCTTGTTGTAATTACAAATAGAACGGAAGTCGGAGGTATCCCGCAGAGACGCGGAGGCGCAGAGGGTGTTTTGATTTAGAGTGCGGCGGTCCGGCAGCTGCCGGATACGCCGCCGCTTTTGCGAAGCCACTCACCCACTCTCGTACTTCTTCTCTACTCCCGTGCTGGAATGAGCAACCCTAAGTGCCAACCATCCGCTTACATAAATCCACCAACAGACCCTGAATTTTCAGCTTTAACGAATATCATTTTCCCGTACTTATTCTATTTTTTTGTTACCAACTGAAAAACATCTGTGTCCAAAACCTTACCCAAATAAACGACAAATAACAACGAACAATAGCTAAAAACAAGCATTATCAAAACATTTTTCCATTTATGAACACCAGTCTCTAAAACAGCCATAGCAGGGTTTTTCGGATTATAGTAGACTTCCAAATGCGTCCCCGGCTTGTAACTTAGAAATCTGGCGTATTCTTTTCCATCGTTGTCAAAACCCCCAAAATAAATACGATCCGACAGGTACTCTTGAACGCCAACCTTATATTTATAAATAACACTACAACAGGATGTCGACCCTTGTGACGAATCATCGCTCACACTTGCTAATCTACTTTCCAGCACAATACCTTCGGTTTTTGGCCAAGTTCGGCTTGCTACACCATAAAACGTGAATTCACCAGCCATCGCAGACAAATAAACACATGAAACAGCCAAAACTACCAAGAGTATGAGTTGAATTATACTGTCCTTATTTTTTTCAAAATATCTATATTGTTGAGTAATTTTTGGAACAATCCAAAAAATTGAATATCCAAGAAAGACTATAAAACCAAATAAATAAAGAAGTGTCTTCCAGCCCCGAACACCTGGCTCCAATACTGACAAGGCTGGATCTCTAGGGTCATAATAAACATCTATAGACTGCCCATCCTTATATCGTAAATAACGTTCATATTTTTTCAAATAACTATCATCGTCTACTCCGTAAGCAACACGCTCTGCCTCATAAATTTTTGTTTTAATTTTATACTGATAATAGATTTTGAACTGGACTTCCCCCGAACGAGAGTAAGTCCAAGTACTTGTAATAACGTTGCCTGTTGTCTTGGTCCATAATTTACTGCGTAATCCATTAATGGTTGAGTAGCTCAAAACACAAATTACAAAAACAGTAACCAAAAATAATATTGAACCAGTAAAACCGAAGAAAACGTTTTTAAAATTTATTGGCATAAACTTTGACACCTACAAACTTCTTCCATTCAGTTTACCAAGGGTATATTTGAACAGATCCTCAGAGGGTAATGGAACCGTATTTCGACATAGGACAAATCGAACCATTCTGTCGCCCCGTTTCGTCGTGTGTGCGTATGCGCCAGGGCTGCATACCTTCATCATGTTGCAGATTATACTCGTTCTCTGTGGTAAACATCAACTGCTCTTTTCAGGCTAAACGGTTATCAGTGAAGCGTGGCAAAAGCTGCACGGAACATATCAGATAAGCCTGCAAGCTCCTGTACAGGAAGATAGTCGCTAAGTTCCTTTTCGATATCAGAATCGGTTAACGATGCACACGTTTTCCGAAGTAACTCGAAGAAATCGTCAGTTGATGTCCCCTTAAAATAGTCCGCTTTCTTGACCGTTCGTGAATAGTCTGGCTTCAAGAGTCTTTTAGTGAGTGTCTCTTTATCTGGGAGGACATTCATTCTGCAAAAAAACCAAATGTCATATAGATCCCGGATCAACCGTCGTTCGTTCCATGCTGCCATTTTGTTTGCCATTGCGACAGGAAAATCTAGAATCTTAATGGTTCGCGGGGGCAGGTTAAAGAGGGGCGACAGGAGTCGTGTCGAGGTCGTGGAAGTGGCGATTTTCATCGCCGTTTTGACTTCAACCTGCACAGAGGTTTCGCCCACGGTGATGATGATCCGTATACACTTTGAGTTCATCGCGTGGCGAATTTCCGATCCCGGAATCTGTTTCAGACAATTAACGATGTCGTCAAGAATCTCGTTCTTGGACTTGAACGGAATAAATGCGTAATCCAGATCATTGGTCAGACGTGGTGAACCCAGTATGCGTAAAACCATGCCGCCGCATAAGACTGCATTTCGGTCGAATCGTTGAGCAAACAAATCAATGATTTGTGCTAATAATGCCTGTTCTTTTTCAATCATCTCGGTTCACCTGTGAATTTCTTAAAGAAAGAGACGAATTGCTTGTCGTATTTCTTTAGATACGCGTTTACAACCCGCATGTCCATAGCACCTGGGTGAATGTCTGTTGCAGGGTCGAAGGAAAAGGTTTTACCTTTGTAATAATAGTACCAGACATCAAGAAAAGCTTTCTCTTTCGTGGCGATTTTTCTGCCATTGATCGTATTAAAGCCGAAGTAGAGATGGGGTGCGATGCTGAGGTGCTCTATCGTTCCCAGTGGGCATTTATAGGTGCGTGGACGTCCTACCTTGACCGCTTGTATCCTGCGAGCAGGAATGGACCCAATGATAGCCTGTTGTGCGAGTACGGTTCCGGTAGATATATAGGAGTCTGGTTCAAGGCGGCAACTGATCGCAGCAAGTGAGGCGTCCGGGGTTGCATAAAAACCCCGTTTAATCTTGATTAAATCTTCGGATTCAAGGAGTTTTCGTACGGCTCGAAAGAACGTGACCTCTGTTTGTTCATCAAGGATGACCTTTAAATCAGGAAGGGTAAAAACCCCTTCAAGATCTTTTGAGAATTTTTGAATCGCTTTATAGCCTTCAATTGACATGCGCATAAAGTATCATTAAATGATAGTTGTTGTCAACGCCAATTGTGTGAACAAGCAGGAATTTCAAAGACCATTTCAGCGTTTCAGGGTTAACGGCAACGGCAATAATATTTAAAGATACACGGCTAGATCTCTTACAATGTCCTATGTCCAGATACGACCCCTCTGCCCTGCTTTGATGACCGAGCTTTCATTTTGTATTGGCGAACATATGATTATGGGACAATACCATACCAATGTTGGAACTATCCCAAAAATAGTATTAAGGAACAAGAAGGAATATTGCTTTGTTGAAAATCAAGGCCTCACAAGGGCACGGACTTCTTGCCACGCCGTTTTATCCACCGTAGTCCTATTGGCGAAGGTGGAAGATTTACGAAGGCGGGTCCAGTTCGTGGTGCAACGGGTTGGAAAACCCGTTCTCCTTTCTGAAGACGTGGGACCTGGGAAGATGTTTTTTGATAAGGACGCAAAGACGGAAAGACTCAAAGGGTGATAAACGAGATCCTATTGGTCTATTCATCAGTCTTCTTTACGGGGCGTTCCGCGCCATGGCTCGCCGGGGAGCTTTGAAATCAAGGCGTTATGCACTAACCGCAAGGCTGCGACGGAATCATACGTCGTGGAGACACTCAAGAGCGGTGCAATATCCCCCATGAAGGCCGAATCGGTTTGCTTGTCGTGGAGGTTCTGCTCAAACTGGGCGCGAGACACAGAGTGTCCCTCGTGCGTCATGTACTTGAGAAAGCAATCAATCACACGTGCTGGTTCAATGAGCTTGCGGCTCAAGCACAACCAGAGATCGAAGAGGTCGCGTCCCTTCCGGCGCTGGTACAGTGCTCTCAACTTAGTCCCCATCAACTCATCCAATTGATATGTCTGAACAGGTGCCATTCCGTTGAACCATGGACTTGATACGTCCAGTGACAACGTCTGGAGTCCTATCACCGTGAAGTGTTCACGGGTGTTGATCTCGATCTTGAGCCGCAATGGACGCACCGGCGCAATTTCGGAGACGAAGCGGTAGATCAGTGCAAAACCACCCTCGGCGCGGGCACGGGAAGGCTTACCTAGCCATGGATCGAGTGTCTCTCGAATCGTATCAATCAATGGACCGGCAGGTCCGGCCTGGGTCTGAACCAAATCAATATCTTCGGAGTAACGGCAGGCTGGCTGGATAAATAACTTACTGAGCGCAGTCCCTCCACGAAGCGCGATCTGCTTGGCCAATTCAGGACTCTGAAACAGTTCCACAACTGCCCGCGAAAGCACAAGATCCTGCTCGACTTGAGCATCGTCAGACCAAGGGGCTGTAGACCGCCACCCCGTGATATAAGCTTGCTGAATCATTCTGATGTTTCCAGTGGTGAGTTGATGAGCAATCTCCAGCGGCGATTTTCGGGCGCATCGGCTGTGGACCGTCCTGACCGCAGTAACTGTGCACGTTGAATACGGGGTCCGGCCCAAGCATGAAGCACATCGGTGAGAGCGCGTTGGCGGAATTGATCCAAGATGTACCCCAGACGCTGGACGTTGGGAATGTCGTCTACCGTACGCACCGCCGCAATCAACCGCTTCGGGTCAAGCAGAGGTGCAAGGTCCTTAATCAATGCCGCAACATGATCTATATATCCTGCAGCCTTTGCGAAGCGCACCAGATCGACGACCGTTGTTTCGGGTGTTGAGACACGCATCACCCCTGTCGGCGTTTTCATCTCCTTGACTGAGGCCAGGGACACATACTTGCTGGCAAAGAATTGAATTTTGGTCCGACCGACTGGGATCGGCCGAACGGTACGATCTACCAGCACCTGAAAGACTTGAGGCTGCTGCTGGGATGCGCCATGGAGTGCGGCAGCACTCAGCAACCCCACATAGTACGGTAACTTCATTGAGGCCATCAGGTCATGGATAAACCACGAAGGTGGCGGAGCGCCTGCCGCGCGATACTCAAGCGGGACGATCACGTAGGCGTACTCTTTGAGCTGGACGATCCGTCCTTCCCTGCCGGCCTGTTTCAGTGCATGCGTGACAGCATGAGGCGTAAGTCCGCTACCATAAAAAGCCGCAGACCGCTCGAAAAAGTATCGACCACTCGCCTGCTGGTCATCAATCCATGATTTTAACTTTGCTGGGGGCATAGCATCCTAAAAACGTTCTGCCTTAAAGACTAGCTATTGGTCTTTTGTGCAGACTAATATATACGACATGATTGCAATTGTCAACCTCCATATACATCAGTTTATGCATTTTGCCCCTCCTGACGAACGTTACTTCTCTAGCGCAGCCTTTGGGACGTCGCCAGCAGAAAATGGTTCGGTTTTGTCTCCTAGTATTTTCCGCCATCCTGTTTGTTTCTTTGCGGTTGCAAGTCTAATGGTTGCGGCATCTACAAATGGCATGACCAGCAATGCGACGACTCCGACAATGACCACAACTAGGAATCTGACTCGGAACTCAAGCGGCAGCAGTACGGCGATGGCCATCAGAAACAATGGAACGATAATCAAGGCCCAGAACTGTAAATCCATTCGCCGATTCCATCTGGTATGACACTCTGGGCAAACGAGAGAACTGTACCTTGTGATCACAAGTACCTTCAGCGGGGGGAATCCATGCTGACATCTGGGACATTTCATCTCTTTAACCGAACGAATAGCGTTTTATGCAATGTGCTGCAAGTATAGGACTGTTCGGAAGTCAGCGCAAGCGGAAATTCTGCAGCATGGCGTAGAAAACCTATTTTCTTGAAAAACAGTCGTGCAATGCGCGGCAGTCGGGTGATATACTCAGAAAGTTATTATGTTCAGACATTCTGAATATATGAATCAGAAAGGGTTTAACGCATGAGAATCTGCGCCTTGTTGATCTTGGCATTAACTGGTTTAAATCTGCACGCAGCTGAGAAAGCCGGCTGGAAGCTTGTCTGGGCTGATGAATTTAATGGCGCTGGACTCGTTGACGATACTGTCTGGAATTACGAGAAGGGCTTTGTCCGCAACAAGGAAG
Organism: uncultured Akkermansia sp.; assembly: GCA_964459675.1. Lineage (GTDB taxonomy): Bacteria > Verrucomicrobiota > Kiritimatiellia > RFP12 > UBA1067 > CAIZQW01. Next base: position 7,645 of record CAYWNP010000109.1, read on the forward strand.
CGCAATATTACACCGAGAAGCGGACCGAGAATGTGGTCATGCGCGACGGCAATCTCGTGATCACCGCCCGCAAGGAGGATTTCAAAGAGAACGGCAAGGAGTCCAAAT
>CAYWNP010000110.1:0-7625 GCA_964459675.1 uncultured Akkermansia sp.
CCTCTGGAACAGCCGCAGGTCTTCTTCAAAATTGAAGAACATCGAACATTGAACATCGAACAAATTGGACGTTGAGTGTTGGATGCTTGCTTTTGGGGATTCAAAACAGTATAATACAAAACAATTTAAAACCTTTTGAAAAGGAGTCTTATTATGTGGATCTTTCTGCTCGCACTCGTCGCCGTACCCGTCCTGATCGTCTTGTGGGTCATTGGCATCTATAACGGATTGGTTGTCCTCCGCAATCGTTTCAAGAATGCCTTCGCCCAGATCGATGTCCAGTTGAAGAGGCGCTATGATCTCATCCCTAACCTAGTCGAGACCGCCAAGGGATATATGAAGCATGAACGCGAGACGCTGGAGTCTGTGATCCAGGCGCGTAATATGGCCGCTGGTGCTGCGACAGCCGCAAGCAAGGACCCCAGTAATCCGGAAGCCATGAAGGGCTTGCTGAGCGCGGAGAGTTCGCTGCGCGGCTCCCTGGGACGCATGATGCTCGTGGTGGAACGTTACCCGGACCTGAAGGCTGACAAGAGTATGGCGGCACTCATGGAGGAGCTGACCTCGACTGAGAACAAGATCTCCTTTGCGCGTCAGGCGTACAATGATGCGGTGACAGCCTACAACATTCAGCGCGAGACCTTCCCCTCTAATTTCATCGCGAACACCTTCAACTTCCAGGAAGCCTCACTCTTCGAGGTGACCGAGGCTGTTGAACGCGAAGCCGTCAAAGTGCAGTTCTAAAGAATGTTAATTAAATGTGTAGTTTCTCACAGAGGCACAGAGGGCACAGAGAAATATATTCCGAAGGAATGATAAAAGCCTTTTATGTTTCCTTGTTCCATAGATGATTGATGCTTCAATTGGATTCCTCCGTGAACTCTGTGGGCTCTGTGAGAAAAAACGGCTACACTTTTAAGAAGATGCTCTAGTCAATACCTTTAAAGACCTTTAAGACGCGAAGGATCAAGGATTGCGTCATGCGTATGGCGTCTGCCGGGCAGACCTCATGGCAGCAACAGCAGCTGATACAGAGCTTGGCCTGTAGAAGCGGGGCGTGTTTGTCATCTTTCAAGGTCAGCGCTTTCACCGGACATGCCTTGACGCACTTACCGCAGTGAATACAGGCACTTTCTGAAAAGGCCGGCCTCACCCAAACAATCCCTCCAAGAGCCTTCACAAGCGCTTTGGGCAGCACATTCAGGATGTGTGTGCCAGAGGGGATCTCAAAAGATTTGACCTTGATCGAATCACCGACGCAGGTATACTCCTTGCACTGTCCATCAAGCAGGTAGGGGACGCGTTGCACATCAATCTTCAACACCGAACAGAGCGCGCGATCCAAAGCAAAGGGATTTGTGGAGGCAGCGATAAATCCTAAAGCCACAGGTGTTCCGTTTGCAGGTCCCTGACCTTCTAAGCCCACAATGCCATCCGCTAAGGTGATGGACGGCGGGATGACCTTCCAGATAGAGGCGATGAGTCGTCCAAACTCCAATGGCCTTGGGTATTGGCGATGCAAAAGGGTTTTCGAGTAGCCCGGCAGGACTCCATAGATATTTTTGACCGCAGCGGTCAGGAGTGTAAGGGCATGACTCTTGACCTTCGGGAGGTTGACGATGTAATCAGCCTCTAGCACAGGCTGGGCGACCGCAAACGAAAAACCATTCACCGTAAAGGACTTCACCCCGGCCTGTTCAATGGAGAGGAGTTTAACTTGTTCCTCCTCGCAGACCGCGCGGAGCCCTGAAAGTTCCCAGACGCTCTTTAAATTGGCAGCGCTGGCCGGACTGTCCGCCACGACAACCGTGGCGCCACGGTGCTTGAGCCAGCGGATGACCTGACGGACAAATTCCGGATGCGTTGTCACCGCCTGTTCCGGCTTCCGGTCGGTCAGCAAGTTCGGCTTGAGTAAGACGTTCTTTCCGGACAAGGCATTGATCGCGTTCCAGCCTGACAGCGAAAAGGCCTGGTCAATGGCTGCAGGGAGCATCTCCCCATACCCGACACAGCGAACAAATGCAACAGTCTCCGACATCATAACCTCCCTTTCAAACCATTAGAATACACAGGGCTGAAAACAAGTGCAAGGCCGAAAACAGGATTTACAAACAGTGGAGATAAGCTTTCACAGCAGGTGTCAGTACCGCAGGTGTGCGCGGGAGCGTGGCGAGATCGAAGCGCGGCAGAAGAGCGTGTAGTGACAGGCACTCGCCCCACGCAGCCCAGCCACACCACCACGCGAGCAGTCCAATGATCTTTTCAGGCGTATTGCCTGCATCGCGCAAGGCGCAGAGGCGCGTGTCGCCATGGCGTTTGGCAAGACGGCGTCCATCTTCGCTCACCACGAGCGGCACATGCAGGAATGCCGGTGGTGTCAGGCCCAGCGCTTGATAGAGCAGAAGCTGACGGGGCGTGGCAGGCAGCAAGTCGTCGCCACGCACCACCTCGGTGATGCCCATCGCGGCATCATCTACCACGACGGCCAGCATATAGCCTGCGCCGTGCGGATCGCGCGCCAAGACAAAGTCGCCGACCGCCTGTGAGACATCCTGTTCATACAGCCCTACGCAGAGATCTGTAAAGGCGACGTGACTCTCTCCACCCTCCTTGCAGCGAAAGCGCCACGCAGGGAGACGTCCAACAGGCAGTCCTTGTGCAGCCTCTTCGTAGCTGGCGAAACGATCGCGGCAAACACCTGCATAGTAGAGGCCGTCCTCAGCGTGAGGCGCTGACTGGCCGGTCTCCACATCGCGGCGGGTGCAGATGCAGGGATAGACAAGGCCCTGTTGGCGGAGCTTCTCTAACGCTTCCGCATAAGAGGCCTTACGCTCCGTCTGTGTATAGGGCGCATAAGGGCCACCGACATCAGGTCCCTCATCCCAGTCGAAGCCAAGCCAGCGGAGCTCCTCGAGCGCAGCCTGAGCCGCGCCAGGCTTGTTCTTTGGGTGATCGAGATCCTCCATGCGCAACACCAGCGTGCCGCCTGCTGCACGGACACGTAGCCACGCAATCATAAAGGTGCGCGCATTTCCGAGGTGCAAGGCACCTGTCGGACTCGGCGCGAGACGTCCTCGCAGGGGTGAAAAATTGCAGTTCATAAAGGAATCGTTGTCAAGGAAAAATAGAGCTTTTTTTCGTCAGATTCAGAAGGCGCGTATCATACCCGAGAGAGGCTCGGAACGAAAGTAAAAAAGCAACTTTCAAATTCCTTGAAAATCAAGCACTTACATAAAAACCACAAAATATAGTGGACATCAGCTCGCAGACATACTATATATAGACCTGTTTCAGAAAACTGGAATTTTGTTCCTGTGTGTGTCCAACAATTTTTTTGCCTTGAGGAAGGATCATTTGCGCTATGAGTATTGAATCACTGAAAAATTATGTATTTACATCAAAATACAGTCGCTACATACCCGAAAAGATGCGTCGGGAAACATTTGAAGAGGCGGTCGAGCGTGTGATGGACATGCACCGAAAATATTTTTCAGCCAAAGGCTTGGATATTGAAGATCTCTTGAAGGTCTGTGAAGAGGCCATGAAGAAGCGCATGGTGCTGGGCAGTCAGCGTGCCATGCAGTTCGGTGGCGAGCCCATCTTGCGTAAGCATGCGCGTATCTACAACTGCACCACCTCCTATTGCGATCGGACGCGCTTCTTCCAAGAGGCACTCTGGCTGTTGCTCTGCGGCTGTGGCGTCGGCTTCTCGGTGCAGTCCCATCATGTTAAAAAGTTACCCGACATCAAGCGTCCCATGGGCGCGAATGCGACCTTTATTGTGCCAGACACGATTGAAGGTTGGTCTGATGCGCTGGGCGTTTTGCTCTCCAGTTATTTTGTCGCCGAGCAGCCCTTCCCCGAGTACGCAGGGAAGATCGTTCATTTTGACTATTCCCAAATTCGTGCAAAGGGACGTCCCATTGGCTCGGGCATGGGCCGTGCACCTGGACCGGAACCGTTGCATCGGAGCATCGAGCTGATTCGCACCTTGATTGATACACGCATTGGAGATGGCCATACACGTCTGCGTTCAGTGGATGCTTATGATATTCTGATGCATGCCTCGGATGCGGTGCTCTCAGGCGGTGTCCGCCGTAGTGCGACCATCTGTCTCTTCTCGCCGGATGATGATCTGATGGCGACAGCAAAGACGGGTAACTGGTTCACAGAAAATCCGCAACGCGCACGTTCCAACAACTCGGCCATTCTGCTCCGCGACAATACCTCGCATCAGCAGTTCTCCAAGCTGATGAAGTCCGTGAAGGAGTTTGGTGAACCGGGTTTTGTCTGGACGGACAGTCTGGAGATGACCTTTAATCCGTGCGGCGAAATTGGACTCTATCCGCAGATTGACGATGTCACCGGCTTTGCCTTCTGTAACCTGTGCGAGATCAACATGGGCATTGTGGATACCGCTGAAAAATTCCGTGCAGCCTGTCATGCCGCCGCCATCCTGGGTACCTTGCAGGCAGATTACACAGACTTCCCCTACCTCGGTGATGTGAGTACGCGCATCGCCAAACGCGAAGCCCTGCTCGGTATCTCGATGACTGGCATGATGGAACATCCGGCCATCGCCTTTGATGCGAAGCTTCAGCGCGAGATGGCGCAACATATTCTCGATGTCAACGCAATGGTGGCCAAGCGGATCGGCATCAACCCTTGTGCGCGTGCCACCTGCGTCAAGCCTGCCGGCACGACGAGTAGCATTCTCGGAACCTCTTCGGGTATTCATCCTCATCATGCGAAGCGCTACTTCCGTCGCGCCCAAGCAAACGAAGATGAACTCTTGGTTGACTTTTTCAAGGGGCAGAACCCGAAGGCCGTCGAAAAATCGGTCTGGAATCCGAACGGCACGGATGTGGTGCTCACCTTCTGCGTCACGGCAAGCCCGGATGCGCTTACCAAGCGCGATGTGAATGCCGTCGACCTGCTGAACAAGGTAAAGCTGACCAAGGAAAACTGGATTGATGCGGGCAAGCGTACTGAACTCTGCGCACAACCGTGGTTGAGCCACAATGTTTCCAACACCATCTCGGTTAAGGATGATGAGTGGGATCATGTGGAGTCCTTTATTTACGATAATCGCCATGCCTTTGCTGGCATCTCGCTCCTGCCGGAGGGCGGCGACTTGGATTATCCACAAGCCCCCTTCTGTGAAGTGCTCTCGGCGGATGAGATTGTGGATTACTATGGCGTCGGAGCACTCCTCGCCTCAGGCTTGATCGTCGATGGCATGCATGCCTTTGACGACAACCTCTGGGCGGCCTGCGACAACGTCTTGGGACGTGGTGAAAACCTTGACACGCCCACGGCAAAAGTTTATCCTAAACGCGTTTATGAAGCCATGGAAGAGATCCGGACGGCGAAGATGGACTGGATCCGACGAGCGCACAAGTTCGCCTCCAATTATTTCGGAGGGGATCGTATTAAGCTCACCCGTTGCCTCAAGCGCGTCAGCGCCTGTAAGCATTGGGAGGATTTGACCCGTTCGTATGCGCCTGTTGACTATACGCAATTGATCGAACGCCAGGATAACACGACGGTCACGCAGACCGTGGCCTGCGCGGGCGGCAAGTGCGAGATTATTTAAGAGACCCCGTCGTTGAGAGAAACGCGGGTGTAACAAAAGAGGAATACTGGAATAGTGGAATGCTGGGGAAACTGAATGCCAGCTACGGGAGGGGCATGCGCCTGCATGCCTGTCTCTGGAGGGCCACGCTCCGTCGTGGCCGGACGCGACAGAGCGCGTCCCTCCAAAAGTGAACCGAAACACCGCATTATTCCATCATTCCAACATTCCCATATTCCATAATTCCAGCGAAGTTACCGATTATGAGCAAACACGAGAAACATCATAAAGAAGAGAAAGGTGAGCAGGCTGTTCCTCCCACCCCTGAAGGCGAGACGAACCCCGAAGCCTTGATCGTGGAAGAGCAACCCACTGGCCAGGCGGCCGCCCTGGCGCCCGAAGAGGTCAAGCCCACGAGCGAAGAGGAACTGGTTGCCATGAAGGATCGCTATATGCGGCTCATGGCGGACTTTGACAATTTCCGTAAGCGTCAGATCCGCGAACGTGAGGAGTGGATCAAGCGCGCAAACGAGGGTCTGCTTGCAGACTTCCTTCCTATTGTGGATCACCTCGACATTGCGCTTGGCAAAGAGAAGGATTTAACCACGCCCTTTGTTGCGGGTATCAAGATGGTGTACGATCAATTTGTCGCCACCTTGGAGAAGAACAATGTGATTCCTGTGGATGCCAAAGGCCAGCCCTTTAATCCGGAGTGGCATGAGGCGCTCTCGCAAGTTCCCTCTGAGACGGTTCCCGCAAATGAGGTCATCGAGCAGTTCCGGCGGGGCTGGAGCCTCTCCGGACGCCTCCTGCGTCCTGCCCAGGTCATTGTCTCTTCTGGCAAGGCAGACGCTTAAACCGTTAAGAAAACTCTACTTATGGCAACGAAACGTGATTACTATGTCGTGCTGGGCGTGAGCAAAACAGCCAGCGCGGATGAGATTAAAAAAGCCTATCGCAAGTTGGCGATGCAGTTCCATCCGGATCGCAATCCCAACGACAAGGATGCCGCTGAAAAGTTCAAGGAGGCCAGCGAGGCCTACGAAGTCCTGAGCGATGAAGCCAAGCGCCAACGCTATGACCAATACGGCCATGAGGGTGTGAAATCCTCCTTCGGCTCCGGTGGCTTTGACTTCGGACGCGACTTCACCCACATGCAGGACATTGACCTTCAGGATATTCTGGGCAGTGTCTTTGGCGGCGGACTCGGGGATATGTTTGGCGGGGGAGGCGGCGGTGGACGTCGCCGTTCGCGCAACCCGAATGAGCCCCAGCGTGGTAATGATCTGCGCTTCGACCTGGAGATTGATTTTGAGGAGGCTACTTTCGGCTCCGAACGTCAGGTGGATCTGACGGTGAATGACACCTGCGAAACCTGCAAAGGGGCCGGTACTGCCGAGGGCTCATCGCGGGAGTCCTGCAAGCAGTGTAACGGACATGGCTTTGTTGTTCAAGGCAATGGCTTCTTCCAGATGCGCCATGCTTGTCCGATCTGTAATGGCGAGGGAAGTATCGTCAAAAACCCCTGCCGCAAGTGTCAAGGCACAGGCCGTATCAAGGCACCGCGCCATATCACGCTCAAGATTCCAAAGGGTGTTGAGACAGGTTCCCGTTTGCGTCTCACGGGCAAAGGAGAGAGCGGTTCACGCGGAGGCGAACATGGCGATCTCTATGTCGTGCTCCATGTGCGCGACCACGAGGTCTTTGAACGCCATGGCGACGACCTCGCGTGCAATGTCCATGTGTCACCTGTTCTCGCCGCGCTGGGTGGCGACATCGATGTGCCGACCCCCGAAGGGTATGCGCGCCTCAAACTCCCTGCAGGAACCGCGACTGGCAAGGTATTCCGGTTACGCGACAAAGGCATGCCCAGTTTGCAGGGCGGTTACGGCGATCTCCATGTGCGCATCGAGGTTGAAGTGCCGCAAAATCTCGGGAGCGGTCAACGCAAGGCACTCGAAGCCTTTGCGGCAACCCTCACACCTGACAATTTCCCGGAGGCTCGCAAGTTTCAGAAGCAGACCGACCGCTTCTTCGAACGCCGCGATGC
>CAYWNP010000111.1:0-7598 GCA_964459675.1 uncultured Akkermansia sp.
GTCCATAAGTCTTTATTATGCCGTGCCCCCTTCGGAATGTCAAACTCTCTCCTGGGCGTATAGGCGTCCTCGCCTGTACATTCTCTCCTCTTGGCGTATCGTCACTTCCCTTTCGGTTTAAGCCCCACTTTCCGATTCATGGCATCAATCTCTTTTCCAAAACGATCATTTCTGGCCTTATCCGAAGCTTTCAAGGCCAGCAACTCGATATTGAACCCCAGCAAGGTCTGCGCGACGGTGTCCTGGAGTCCCAGGCTGATCTTCTTCCGTTCTTTTTCCTGAGTCAGTAATATTCCACGCGTCTGATCGCGTACCAGGGTGCGCAGTCGATTCGAGTCCTGTAACAGCCTCGCATGGTCTGCCCCGCTTTTTAAAAGCGCAGCTTCTGCCTTCTTACGCTGTAAAATCCCATTCTTCAGCCGCTGGAGCGAGACCTTGGATTCCGCCGTGCGGCTCAGCAACGTCTGGGTCAGTTGCTTCACGCGCCCCTCATTTTTAAGGGCTGCCACGTGTGTTTTCTCAATGGCGCTATTCGTTTCGTTGAAAAAGTGCTTCGCGTGTGTCGCCAGCCCCTTCCGCGTTCTAGCCGAACTGCCCAGCGTGTAACTTGACAGCAATGCCTGTTCATGTATCTGAGCCAACTCCAAGGTCTCCATACCCAGCGCCGCCGCCTGGCAACCCAGTTCCAAGGCAGGCTTCAAGTGCATCGGCACTCTATGCAGCAGGTAGCAACTCAACGCCTTCCGATAGCGCTGAGACCATTCGGCAGTAGTGGCTTTTGTTTTCATTGCAGTCCTTCTTGATTTGTAGATCTACAGTTTTCCCAAGAGAATCAGAATCAGTAAGATGGTAACAACTAGTCCAAGTCCGCCGCTCGGGTAGTAACCCCATTTCCGGCTATGGGGCCATGCGGGCAATGCGCCCACTAGGAACAAAATCAGCAGAATGAGTAGAAATGTTCCAACAGTCATAAAAGGTCTCCTTTTTTTGGGGATGCTTCACGTCGGATACCTTGTTCAGTTTTGCTCTGGCCCACAGCATCAACCGCTAGTTCCCGACGTTCAACAGCATACCTGCTGCCGCTCGTGATAGATATGGGGTTTAACCCTACCCGTGAATGCTACAGATAACGGTGTGCTCACGTTGATCATCAATGAGCGGGATAAACTCCGCCATCACGGCTTGGCCATCGAGGGTGATCCCCTCTTTTCCGACGGGATCGGCAGCTTGCCGCGTAATGGTGATATGATACAGAGTTTGGCGGTAGCGATAGTGAATGGTGAACGTTGGCCAAGCCTTCGGCAAAAGAGGCATCAACCTCAACGCATCCCCTTCGCGATTCACGCCGAGCAGGGTCTCTATCAGCAGACGATACATCCACCCTGAAGAACCCGTATACCACGTCCACCCGCCTCGCCCCGTATGAGGCGGAACCGTGTAAATATCTGCCGCAACGACGTAGGGCTCTACGCGATAGATGTCAATGTGCTGAGGTGTATCGCCATGATGAATGGGGTTCAGCATAGTGAAGAGTTCCCAGGCACGTTCATGTTCTCCCATGCGGGCGAAGGCCATGGCCGTCCAGACTGCACTATGCGTATATTGGCCTCCATTCTCACGCACCCCTGGGATATATCCTTTGATGTACCCAGGGTCAAGCGGACCGTTTGTGAACGGCGGATCAAACAACTGGATCAATCCGACATCGCGACGAACCAAGCGCGCATCCACGGAGTGCATAGCCTGTCGAGTCCGTTCCGGATCACCGCTGCCGCTGAGCACGGCCCAGCTTTGCGGCAAGGCGTCAATCTGACACTCCGAGTTGTTCTTGGAACCCAGCGGTTCGCCATTGTCAAAGAAGGCGCGCAAGTACCACTGACCATCCCAGGCGTGGCGCTCAAGATTCTGCTGGAGTTGCAGCGCTTGAGCAGTGCAGCGTTCCGCAAAGTCACGATCCTGATAGGCATGAGCCAGTGCCGCGAACTGGGTCAGCACGTCGTACAAGAAGAAGCCGAGCCAGACACTTTCGCCGCGTCCTTGGTGGCCCACCCGGTTCATGCCGTCATTCCAGTCGCCGCATCCCATGAGCGGCAACCCGTGTTCACCCAATTTCAATCCCCGTTCAATGGCGGCCGTGCAATGCTGGTAAAGTGTCTCCACACGCTCAGAACGGCTGGGTCTGTCATAGTAGGATTCCTCCTCTTGCTTGACAGGACGCGCTTCGAGAAAGGCGACCTTCTCATCCAATACCCCGGTGTCCTTGAGACATGACACGTAACGGCAGGTCGCATACGGCAACCAGAGGTAATCGTCCGAGAAATGGGTCCTTACCCCGTGCCCAGAGGGCGGATGCCACCAATGCTGCACATCCCCCTCCACAAACTGCCGGGAGGCTGCGAGGAGCAGATGCTCACGCGTGAGCGCTGGCTCCGCATGCACCAACACCATGGCATCCTGCAACTGGTCACGGAATCCGTATGCCCCGCCGGACTGATAAAATCCTGTGCGGCCCCAGAGGCGGCTGCTCAAGGTCTGATAGAGGAGCCAGCCATTGGCCATGACATTCACGGACGGATCTGGCGTCTCGACGCGCACAGCCCCGAGTGTGTGCTGCCAATACGCCCATACAGCTTCCAGCGCAATCCGCGGGGCCTCCACACGCCGGAAACGCTGTATGAGTTGCTGCACATCGTCTGGGTTGCGGCCTACGCCGAGGCGGAAAACGGTCTCATGCTCCTGCCCTTCCAGCAGATCAAACGTCACCTGGATTGCTCCGCAGGGGTCCAGCCCGGCTCCCACGCGCCCGGAGAGGCGTGCGCGTTTCATGGCCGCGGGTTTTGAAAGCGTTCCGTTTCTGCCGATGAACTCTTTCCGGTCACCGGTCAGCGTCCGCGTCACATCATTGACATCCAGGAAGACGAGCCGGTTATGATATTCCGTGTTGTAATAGTTCCGCGCAATAAGGGCGCCTGTTTTAAGATCCACTTCGGTTTGGACATGCATCAGATTATTTTGCCGCAAATCCCCCAAAACCCACTCCCAGTAGCCCGTTGTTGAGAGCCGGCGCGAACGTCCTGAACGGTTAACCACTTTTAAGACTGCGAACTTCACAGGGGCATCTATTGCCACATAGATCCACAGTTCCGATGCGATACCGTTCTCAAGGTGTTCAAACACAGTGTAGCCAAAGCCATGGCGGATGACCGTGGGGGCTGTGCTATGAACCGGCAAGGGTGTCGGCGACCAGTACTGCCCCGTCTCTTCATCGCGAATATAGAAGGTCTCGCCCGGGGTGTCCTGAACAGGATCATTACTCCACGGCGTCAATCTGAATTCATGCGCGTTATCCATCCACGTATAGGCGCTGCCGCTCTCGGATACGACCGTTCCAAAATTGCGATTGGCAATGACGTTCACCCAGGGCGCGGGTGTGGTCTGTCCCGCTTCAAGGGTCATGACATATTCGCGGCCATCGGCTGTAAAACCACCGAACCCATTTTGAAAAATCAATTCACGCGTCGGCAACGGCTGCGGTGCCTCTGAAACAGGGGGACGCGTTGCAAGCAGGAGCGGAATCAAGGGTTCCAACAAGCTCCGATGTGCAAGTTGATCAGCCAGTGTCCCATTCTCATCGCTCAGCACAATGCGCGCCACGGCTTGCAACAAGATACGGTCATCTTGAGAGACCTGCTCGAGACGGCGAACAAAGATGCCCCCAGGCTTGTCCAGCATCTGGGCTTCAATCCCGGAGGAGATCAAGCGCGTGATCTGGTCGTGCAAGGACTGATGGTAGACGGAGATATTCTCGTTCAGAATCACCAGTTCGACGGTCAACCCTTTCATGCGCCAATAGGAGTGCGCCTGGATGAGCTGCTGAACAATCTCGATCTTCTGCGCATCACTGATACGGAGCAGGACAATCGGAGTGTCTCCTGATATGCCATAACTCCAGAGACCGCTCTGGCCGCGCCGATTACTGCGCAACACACTCGGATTTGCACGTCGGGCAGGATTGGCATAAATCAGCGCGCCTGCCAAGCGGCCATAGAGTTGCGCCTCTGCTTCCGACGCATTGAGATGGCGTAACGTCACCTGATTATGGGTCCAGGCCAAGTCGAAGGCCCGGTCAGTCATACGGGCACTTTGGTATTTTTCAACCAAGGCCATGCCCGCGTCCCGGCTTTCGGCAACCCCGAGAACAAAATCTATTGTCGTGATTTCATGCGGCTCCAGAGTGACTGTTCGCCGGAGCGAAATAATCGGGTCGAGCACAGGCCCGACAGTCCCGGACAAGGGGGCGCGACTCTCCAACGCAAGGGGATTGACCAGCGATCCTCCGCGGCCGATGAAGCGGGCGCGGTCTGTTTCACACGTGAGCACCCCCTGCTCGCCTCCCTGTCCGACCATCAGATGGAACAACCAGGGCGGGGACTCTTCTTTGGAGCGTGCGCGGCGCGTGCACATAAGGGCTGATGACGCCTTCATAAACTCTGTTTGCACAAAAAGGTTGCTAAAAGCTGGATGCGACATATCCGACGACTGAAGGGCGAGCACCACCTCCGCATAACTGGTCACCTCAATGCTCCGCTTCTGTGTCGAGCGATTGGTGATCGTGATACGTCTCAACTCCACATCATCTTCTGGCGACACACTAATTTCGGTGTGAATCTCCAAGCCGCTGTGACACTGCCGAAATTCAGCACGTGCCTGCGTAAAGATCGCCTCGTAGACTTTTGTCGCCCGCAACGTGGGCTGATAAGTGCTGGACCAATATTCGCCGGTGGCCAGATCCCTTATGTAGACAAACTTACCCCAGCAGTCACGTGTACTATCTTCGCGCCACCGGGTAATGGCCATGTCCCGCCAACGGCTATATCCGCCACCGGCACTGCTGATGGCAACGTGATAACGTCCATTGGAGAGCAGATGGACCTCCGGGGACGGAGGCGTAGGATTTGTGCTGACCCGCATGATCTCTTCACCTTCCCCGGCAATCGTCCGAGCGGATTCCAGTTCCAAATCTTCAATAAAGACGCTGGCTGCTGTCTTGGGCACTTGCTCCTGCAAAAGTAGGCTTGCCGCTTTCAGAAGCGGACACGCCATAAAGCGTCTCTGCATGGGAACCCCCTTCAGCACATTCACCAGCGCCAACAAGCTCATGCCCTGGTGATGCACCATAAAGGAGCGGATGATGACACGTGATTCGTCCGGCGGCAAGCGTGAGGGCGTATAATCCACCGCCTCATAAAAACCATAGGTGCCTTCGCACCCTTCAGCCGCCATGCGCTGTAAATTCTCGCAGGCCTGTCTCGGCTCGATCGACAAGGCGAGCATTGTCGCATAAGGCGCGATCACGAGATCTTCGCCCAACCCCCGCTTCAAGCCGAGACCGGGCACGCCGAAGGCCCGGTATTGATAGTTCAGATGCACGTCGGTGCGGTTATACCCAGACTCCGAAATGCCCCAGGGGATGCCACGCAATTGCCCATACGCGATCTGCTGCTTCACGGCCGAGCGGCACGTATGATCCAGAAGGGTATTTTCATAGCTCGGCATGACCAGCAGCGGCATCAGATATTCAAACATCGACCCGCTCCAGGAGACCAGGCTGGCATCGCCTCGCGAGGCGACGAGCAGACGGCCTAAGGAAAACCAGTGGTCCTGGGATACTTGCCCTAAGGCAATCGCCACATAACTGCAGAGTCGCGCCTCAGAGGCCAACAGATCATAGAAGCCCGTATCCCGCCGATGTTCAGCAACATTGATACCGGTACAGAATAGCTCTCGTGCAGGGTCAAACAGAAAGCCAAAATCCATCACGGCCAGTTCATCGCACTCCTGCGCCAACGCGTCCAGCGCGAGCATGTGTTGCCGCGCAGGCTCGCTGACCATACAGAAGCCGGCAGGCATCCATGCAGGCGCTTTAACCCCTTCAACGATCTCGCGCAAGGTCGGAAACTCAATCAGGCGCGCGCGACTGTCAACAGGTCCGAGGATTTCACCATCCGGACTGACCTTATCTGCGAGCCAAGGCGCTATGAAGAGCAGGTCGGCCGAGTAATCAGCACAGTTACGCTTGAATGCCCCCCCCCACGCTTGTGCCTCCTCCGTGCCATTGCTCTGGGTTTCCAGGAGAGCAGTCGCGAGTTTTATCACGGCTTGAAGCGTGCTGAAGGCCTCTGCCAGTGTGCGTGGATTCCTCGACAACTCAGTCTCGATCTGTGCAAGTTCACGCGATGAACCTGTCTGATTTTTCCAGATACCCACGGTATCCAGAAGTCCGGAAATAACCGCCGGACTGAAGACCGGCTCATCGGCCAGCTGCCTTAGCCCAGAGCCCAGTGTCAACAAATGTCCTGCCAGATTTCCGCTGTCCACACTCGAAACATAGAGCGGAACCAGCGGTTGCAATGTACGGGTATTATACCAGTTATAAAAGTGCCCACGATGCCGGTCAAGTCGTTTCATGGTTGCGAGGGTATCGTGAACACGCTGAATAAAGCCCCCTGTCGACAGGTATCCAAAATCATGGGCTGCGAGGTTGGCGAGTAACGCCAGCCCCATATTCGTCGGCGAGGTGCGCGAAGCGATTGTCATCACCGGGACCTCCTGGACATTATCCGGCGGCAACCAATTCTCTTGCGCCGTCACAAAGGTCTCAAAGTAGTACCAGGTCTTGCGAGCTGTCTGTTTTAGGAAGGTCCTTTGCTCTGCAGAGAGATCAGGCGGACGGACCTTGATGTTCAGACTGAGGCCCCAGGTTATCATGGGTGCAAAGAACCAGAGCGCGAGGAATGGCAACGCCGTAACGAATTGTGCCGGGTGCAGAGCAAGCAGGAGCAACCCCGTCATCAACGCGACAACCGGCGCGATCCACATGCTGGCATAACACCCCATCAAATCTGCGCGTTTCGTCCGCTCGGAGTCTGTTGATGTTTGCCACTCGAGAAGCCGCTGCCGGGTGACCAGCAACCTCAGAAGCGTCCGAGCGATGGCATCGAGGCTGAGGAAGGCTTCATAAGGCAAGGTGACCAACGTGAGCACCACCTGCCCCAATTGACGTCCGCCGGCACTGATCACAGCACGCAGATGCATAGCGTAGGGCAGCGTCGCCGCCTTGCCAAACACATTTGCCAGGAGCGACAAAAGACTGGGAAAGAGGAGGATCGCGAGCACCAGATAGCCCAAGCGGACACTCAGCTCAGGAAGAAACAGCCAGACCCCTTCCATCAGGACTAGCAGGGCTATGGGAACCAGACTCCTCCGCAGGTTATCGAAAATCTTCCACTGAGCAAGCGAGGAAAGGGGGTTGGGTTCTCTTCGCCCATTCGCACAAGGGACGCTTGAAAAGAGCCACTTCGAGATCTGCCAGTCACCCCGTATCCAACGGTACCGACGCCCCACATCCACCGTGTAGCGTGACGGGAAGTCTTCATAGAGTTCCACATCACTCACAAGGGCTGAACGGGCATAACAGGCCTCCAGCAAATCGTGGCTGAGCACGGCATTCTCCGGAAAGCGCCCATCCATAGCCCGCTGAAAAGCATCTACATCATAAATGCCTTTACCAATGAAGGAGCCCTCTCTGAAAAGATCCT
>CAYWNP010000112.1:0-7414 GCA_964459675.1 uncultured Akkermansia sp.
GGAACGCCGTGGATGCAAACCTCGGACTCAGGATCGCGACCGTTGCACTCGGCACCCTCGGCGGTTCCGATTCGAATGCCGATGGCATCGCCGACTGGATTGCCGCTAGCACCCTTGGAAAGATCACCTCCGTCGGAACTAACACATTTCTCACCAGCTCTCTTTCACCAGCCTGCGTCGAAGGCTCCGCCCGCTGGCCCGAGCTGGTCACCGGCACCTTCGTCGGTTCGCCCGTCACGGTGAAGCCCGCCATTTCAGGACGCTGGTACGCTGACCTTCCACTCAATCCAGCCGGCATTGCCACACCCTTTGACATCGCCTTTGAGAACGGAGCGAACACGGCATCCGTCTCCGTCGCCTGGGCTCCACTCGACCTTGTCACCGGTATCACAACGCTCAACGCCCGCATGGGCGATACCCTGCGCCTCGGCGTCTCACAAGCAGGCACGGCCATCCTCACAGCCGTCAACGCCTCCGGCACCGTGCTCAACTCGGTACCAGTCGCACAGGGCGTACCGCTTGATCTGACGTTGACAGTTGCAGGTGCATGGACGTTCACCACGGTTTGGACCCCCGTCACGGGCTCGCCAGTCACGCGCACCCTCACGGTCAACGTTTACGGAGGTACGCTGCCATCGGCGTCCCCAGCCTGCCAGCTTGGTCGCGCCCGCACGTGGGGCTGTCCGGGACTCACCACCGGCGCAAAGCTCGAAGCCGCATCAGGCATGACAGTCTCGCTTTCCGGCACAAACGCCACGCTCACCGCGACCTCCACCTACATGGATCATTACATTCTCCTCCGCGCCGGAACCAGCGGCCCCATCCTTGACAGCCGCCGCGCCAACGCCTTCTGGGTACAGTCGGCTGTGAACTCCTACCTGAACGTTGTCAAGTCGCTACCGAACAACAGCCAGCTCTGGGAAGGAAGACTTGTCACCTTCGGCGTGCCTGTTGATACGGAAATTGAACTCCGCATCTTTGTGGGCGGCGTGACCTTTGATGATCTTACCATTGTCCGCCGGGTTTCCGGCGCTTCGCTCAACCAGGCCGCTGAATATTTTTACCAGATGATCCATCCGAACTCGGTGTCAGCTTCAAGCTGCCATACGATCAAATCCTATCAATACGGAACATTGCTTGGCGACTCCTATTCGGGTGGCGTAGGGCTTCCGAATGACCTCAAGCAACCTACCCAATAACAGCAATTCTTCAGTAATGCAATTCTCAACCCCCAACCAGAGTAACATGATGAAAATTTTATCCTACACCCTCTTCGCCCTTTTAGTTCTGACGGCTAATTGTGTCATTGCCGATAACCCGCCGACGAACCACGTTTGCAAGTTTGACTTTGTGGTCACCACAAACCACATTTCCTCTCCCTCTATCCGCGTGATCAATTTGACCGCAGGGGGACCTTACTGGCTCACAGGATCGAATGTTAGTGTATCTGTCTCTGGAGAGGCGGTTACGAATGTTCTCGGTAAACACGAAATAATAGGGACACCCACCCCCCTTTATTGTGACGTTGTCTTAAGTAACGGCGTCTGCGGCGCGAAAAACCCTTATACTGCAACGTATGATACGAAAGATGTCGCACCTGACTCGTATACTTATGATTGGACGCTCGGGGCAAACCCAAAAGTACCGGGCTCTGGTAATTCCTTCAGCGGAACAACTACGGTTTCCACGCCGGGGCCCTACACCCTGATCGCGAATTTTAAGGGAACCGTAAAAGATTGCGGAGCATGCACGTGTTATGCCAGCGGCACCACGAACTGTACCATCTCTAAGCTTGAAATTGTTGTTGAACTTGAAGATCCAAAGACCAATAGTGTAAGAAGTGGATTGAATATGGAAACACTAAAGTTTATTCTTAATGGGAAAGAGATTCCGTATGAAAAGTTAAAGCTTATGCCCCCAGAGATTGATTATGTCCCAGGTGGAATAATCTGGGGTAAAATAAAAATTCATTATGTGCCGGATGTTAGCGAATTGAATTTCATTGGTGAGAATACGGTCAGTGTCGACATCAAGGACGGCGTCGGCAATGTCATGAAACAGGAAGTTAAAACGTTTAAAGTGTTTAATAGCGGAAGCGAAAGCGGAAACTAAAAAAAAGAAAAAGGAGTGTACTCATGAAGGGATGCAAAGATTCAAAGGATAAAAAAGTTTGGTTGATATTGATGGTGATGATCGGTTGTACGCAGTTGAAAGCGGACAAGATATTTGTTCCGCGAGAGAAATGGGATATTCCCGCAGCGATCGAGCAGGCTCGGAAGGGGGAGCCGAAGGAAATATTGATCACCACTCGGGCCATCGAAGAGGGGACGTGCCCGCTTCCTCCCAAGCACGAGATGAAAAACTACAGGGAGATGCTCAAGGATGAAAGCGTCTTCGTCCAGCATCTGGCCGTGCAGGTCCTTGCTTCGGCCAAGGACAAAGACAATGCGGAGCCGTTGCGGCATGCCATTGTGGATCTGCAGCGGAAGTGCGCGAACCCGGAGAAGTACTCGCAGATGGAGTTAGCGGCGCTTGGGATCGCCCTCTCACGAGCCATCTCCGCCTTGAGCCAGGTGGACGACGAGTCCTCGGT
The DNA here is from genome assembly GCA_964459675.1 of uncultured Akkermansia sp. Taxonomy (GTDB): domain Bacteria; phylum Verrucomicrobiota; class Kiritimatiellia; order RFP12; family UBA1067; genus CAIZQW01. The sequence continues at coordinate 2,594 of CAYWNP010000112.1, forward strand.
GAGCGTCGTGTTCCTCTCCACTCTGCTCAAGAACGACCAGTCTATGGAGTTCGGCGGTGGCGTAGCCCATGCCGCCTTGGCCCGGAAGGGCCGTCCGGGTCTCCAGGCGCTACTCGAAAGTGCCACACAGCCGATTACCGACAAGCAAAAGTGGTTTTTGGAATCTGCACTTGGGGAAATCAATGATCCCAAGCTAGCTGTCGATCTGTATGCCTGCTGCAAAGATAAGAAATATCACGACGCGGTCAGGTCTTCCTGTATAAGGGCCGTGGCTAGGATGAGCCAGCAGTCATCAGAAGCCGAAGCCCTGCTTCTCGGCATGGCGAAAGATGAAAAGTTCGATAAGAGAAAAGATGCGATCGGACAACTGGGAGGTACCACGCAGAAAGCAAAAGAGCTGCTTCTCGAACTCGAACGTACAGGTGAAGGCGATGCCCGTCTTGTCGAACGGGAACTGATACAGAGCGAGTTTGATCAAAGAATCACAAATTTAGTAGAACGGATTGTAATGGGCAAAATTTCAAAGGAAGAGAAAAAAAGGCTTTGGAATAATGTCAGCGTTAAAACGGATGAGCGGCTCAGGCCTCACGAGCAATTGTTGACTCAGTGCCTGCAAGTCGTCGACGATGAAGATCGGCCATTTGATAATTTGCGCCTGCAGGTCTGGTGCAGGCTGTTTAAGCTGTCCAACAAACTTTATACAGTAGAATTTGAAGGAAAACACGAAAATAAACTTAATGCGAATATTGAAGAGATTGCTTACGAGATCGAACGGGAGACGAGACGTAAACAGGGATTTACTCCAGACAAAAAGAAATATGGTTCAAACCCCTATGAAGGGATGAAAAAAGAGGCGAACGAGGAGGCTAGGAAGCTTGTCAAGAAGCGAGTGTCGCCAAAGGAGACGAAAGGAGTTGTACCATGAATCTATACAAGCACCATATCGTGCTCCTTATTGGGAATATCTTACTCATTTTGTTCCCATGTAAACTTTGTGGCTGGGGGACTGCGGGGACTTGGGAGACGCATAAACGCATAACACAGAATGCCTATTACTACGAGATTGACAGAATAGGGTTCGTGTATCCAGACCTTTGCCGATTCCGGGAGCAATTGCAGACAGGTTCTCACACGGAATCACATCTAATGCCTGGCGAAGATAATACAGAATGGTGGGGGTGTGGTGTGGGGCCGAGAGAGACGATCTGGTTTGAGGCCGATGAAAAATTTAAAAACGGAAAGGCAGGTGCCCTCTATTATTATAAGAGCGAAAACTTTAGCGAGGCCTATAAGCACATCGGTTATGAGCTTCACATGCTTCAAGATGCGTTTGTGCCAGCTCATCAGGCGTTCTGTTATCATGGCGCACCAGTCGTGAGTCCCGACCACACTATTGATGACATGGAATACTGGGCGAAGTTCCATCACAGTTATAAGACTGATCGGACAGCTGCAACAGCATATTTTTTTCATCACTCGAACGGCGATACGATTTTTAAGTACTACCTGAATGACTCAGAGGATGATGATGACGGTGATGATTTGGTGAATGACGTAAGTGATGAAGTTGAAAATGGCAAACTGATCGAGGACGGACCAACACGGTTAACGTGGTGGAAAGAAAAAACCAACTTCATTTACGGTGTGTCATCATCTTCTTGGGGGACGTATGGCCAGCCAGAAATAAGCAATTTGATTTATTGGAATCAACTGCTTGAAATGCTTCCCGGACGGAATGAGGGATGGGATTATTATGGCGACATGAACAGTGGCAATAACACATGGGATTGGATGTATGAATGCCTGCATGAATCCTATACAAACACAATATCAAGAATGATGAAGCGGTCACGTGAACTGCCGCCCATCATAACAGGCAGTGATCCATGGACACCGCCAGCCGTATCGTCGCTGTTTTTTGGCCCTGAATGTGAGACCGTGTTTTCTTTTGTCGTCCTAGAAAACAGGACCCAAAATGTGGATATTAACATTTTATCTGACACTATTCCGATTGTTGATACCGGTGCGGTAACCTGGAAAGAGAAGGATACGAGCCTCCTTGATAATCCTGACATGACCTCGCTTCCCTTTAAAAAGGCTTTCAGCATATCTTGGAAGGGCGGGCTTGAAAGCACGACAATTGCCAATGGATCTCATGCGATTAAGGTTAAGGCGATTGATGGCGATAATAATGAAGCTGAGATACCGCTCACGGTCATCTACGACGATGTTAAGCCAACGTGTAAGATTTCCGTGGTCACGGTGCCATAGGATGGAGAAGGCATAGGGGTCGAGAAGGCATAGGGGTCGAAAAGGCAAAGGGGTCGTAGTTCTAAAAAGGCAAAGGGGTCGTAGTTCTATATTCTACAATTAAGATTGTGGCGGCCTGTTTGATTTGCTAAAGTACCACCCATGCCAAGACAACTAAGACATCACATGCCGGGCGGATGGTACCATATCACGACCCGCGGGTTGGGGCGGCGGACGCTTTTCCATGTGGATCGCGACCGTGAGCATTTCATCGAATTGTTGGAAAAAAGGCAAAGGGGTCGTAATTAGACATAGGACAAAAAAATGTTGCATATTCAATTCGATTTGATAGATGCCACCATTCCAAGACAACTCGGAAACGATGAAATGTTCTCAATGAAAATCGCATCTTGAATTTAAGTAGTTCAAACGAGTATAATCTGACGCATGTTCATGAGTTTCTACAGTCAATCTCCGAACGCAGTCACAACCAAACTGAAAGACAGAAAGGGTGCTAATGTCCTATGTCTAATTACGACCCCTCTGCGGTTTATCTTGCTTCGACCTTCAGCCACCGCTTCAGCACCAAGTATGTCGATGACGAGACGGGGCTGTATTATTATGGCTACCGATATTATACGCCGGAAATCGGCAGGTGGATGAACAGAGATCCGATTGAGGAAGATGGAGGCGTGAATTTGTATGGGTTTGTGGGGAGTGACGGGGTGAACGAGTCTGATAAGTTAGGAAAGTCGGCGGTTGACTTAGCAACGAAAATGCTTACTGGAAGATTGAGGAAAGCTTTGTATATAAGCCATCCTGAAGTTTCTATTGTTGTGGGATTAGGAGGAACAGCCGGAATGCAAACAGTTTTTTTTGCTGATGATTGTACAGTTGCATCCTTTATTTATCGGGTTGCTGCTATGGATACAATCGATCAGATACGTAAAAGAACAGCAGGTAACCTGGGCGGGACATTACGGGAACTCTGGAGAAATTTAAGAGGCCAAGGAGACTTTTCAGCAGGCTATGATGTTTCGATTGGTTTTTCCGGAGGGGTTGCTTTGTATATGGGGACCGATGTGGCTGGAGCGAAGAGTTGGACTGAGCGGTTTGATGGCTTTACCATTGGTGGGTCATACTTAGGAAAGGGAAGTGTTGGTGGAATATTTAGCAGGGATTGGATTGGCGGTGGAATAGGAATCGGTTTGTCAATTACACCAGGAGTTAATTTTAAGACTACTCCACAATGGTATTACCTTGAGGACGTCCAAGAGGTCGAAAAATGTTCCTGTTACGCAGCTATATTGGCAATGCCTTAGTTTGCTTTATCGAGGAAATAGTTATGCAGAAAAAATGGATAGTGTCGTTTGTTATTCTTTGGTGTCTAGCAATGTGTTATAATTTAAAAAATGGTTGGAAAAATAGCGGGCTTGAGAGAGAAGCATATCTAAAGCGTTTGTTTGAATCTGATGTGTCAGAGATTCAATGTGTTTCGATGAACGTATATCAGTTAGCTAACAGGAACGATATATCTCCTTTACGTAGTCCTGTGGTACTAAGATCAAAGGAAGATATAAAGAAGTTTTTTGAAATCTTAAAGAAATCAAAAAAATGTATTCCGTCCCATCCTGGCTTTAAATATGAAGTTGAAGTGAAAATTACTGATGAGAATGGCGATTTTGGATTTTCTTGTGGGCAAACCAGCGAGCAAGGTTTTCTTATTTGCACATTCAGTGCGATTACCGAAGGTTACTTTTATGGGTTTTACCGTAACGATGAGCTTAAGGATTTTATTTTGAATTTTCGCTGAAAGGCAGAGGAGTCGAACAGAAAGCGACGATTAAAATCGGAGGAGAGTAGAGAATGAGAGAGGCCTACGGTGAAAGTGAAGTATTCCTCTCGGCGAGCGCAAAGAGAAGGGCAGAGGGGTTTCAATTAGATTGCGCCAAGATAAATCCATAGAAAGGGAATGATGAAACGGCAAAGGGGTTGCAATTTGCCATTAGACAAATTGACTCGCGGAAACCCTCGCCTTCAACACTTCTCTCTTCACCCTTCACGAGAAAATTGATACACTTGGCCGTAATCAAGGGTATGCATTATCGAACGAGGTTACTCAGGTCACGGGAGTTATGCAAAGCTTCGATCAATATGGACGCTTAAATCAGGTCGCTGTGGATGGCATCACCAATGCTTTCACTTATGGTTACCTCGAAGGCTCGCACTTCCAGAAGACGCTTGCCATGCCCAACGGCGTGACGCGCACCTTCGGTTATGAGGCCAATCGTGACCTACTGAAAATGATCATCCACTCCAACGCCACCGAACGACTGGTGCAGCGTGACTTCACCTTCGATGGCCTCGGTAGGCTCTCCAACCGCACCCTTTTCCGTGCTAATGAAACGCCAGTAGCTCCCGATGCCTTTGCATATAATAGTCGTTCCGAATTGACCAATGCGCTTTATCAAATAAGGCAATCAGGCACTAACGCAATAAGGCAATTCTCTTATGACTTCGATCCAATAGGCAACAGGCTTGCATCCACCGAATTCGGAACTAACACGGCTT
>CAYWNP010000113.1:0-7272 GCA_964459675.1 uncultured Akkermansia sp.
GGTAAGAGGACTTGGGTGAGACAATGATCGTGAAAATATGATAGGTTGGCGGACACTCTTGTCCGCCAGAGTGAGTTGTTATCCCATCGCCATCGGAAACAGCGACAGGGGTTGGTAAGAGGACTTGGGTGAGACAATGATCGTGAAAATATGATAGGTTGGCGGACAAGAGTGTCCGCGGTCCCAGGTTGAAGTTATAGGCAAGATATGATGCAATCTTTTCATTTTTTCTAACTATATCAAGGCAGCCTATAGTTTCAAAATCACTTTTTTGTTTTATTTTTGGCCACACTCAGTTACGATGTCACACATTATGAAAAGAGGTTTAGTGGAACCGGTGCCTTCGTGACGAAGAACACCGGAAAACTGAACCTTAACGGACCAACACCTACAGTGGTCAACAGGAGGATGAAGATGAACATGAAAAGAGTAAATGTATGGGCGCTTGTTTGCGCCATGGCAATAGTCATCGCACCTGCCGCGCAGGCGGCGACACTCTACTGGGACGGCGGATCGACCAACCAAACCGCCAATGGCAACAATGTCAGTGAAGGCGGCGCCGGCACGTGGAACACCACGCTTCTCAACTGGGATGCTGGCGCTGTTCCCCACGTGGCGTGGAACAACGCCAACAATGACACGGCCCTCTTCGCCGGCACGGCCGGCATTGTCACGCTGGGCGAGGGGATTACCGTCGGCGGCCTCATTTTCAACACCGCGAGTTACACGGTCACGAACAACACCCTGACCTTCGGCGCGGCAGGGAGCATCAATAATGCAGGGGCCGCGACGATCGCCTCCGCGCTCGCCGGGAACGTCCTCATCACCAAGGGTGGCGCCGGCACGCTGACCCTGTCGAACACGGGTAACACGTTCACGGGCGCAATTTCGATCAGTGGCGGCGGAGTGAGCGCTGCGAGTCTGGGAGATTCCGCTGGGGCAGGTTCGATTACGCTGTCGTCAGTTACCTTCACCTACGGGGCCACGGCCACTTCTGCCATGACCTTGAACAACCGCCAGATCCTTCTCAGCGGTTCGCCCACCATCAACAACTCCAGCAGCTACGCTCTGACCATCAACACAGACATCGGATTCAGCGGCGCCGGTGCCAGGACCCTGAACCTTGGGACCGCGACGGGCACGAGCACGTTTGGCGGCAGGCTCACGGACAACCCGTCGACCGGGGCGCTCAGTCTCTCGATTGGCACTTGGCGGCTCTCCGGCACGAATACCTACAGCGGGGAGACGGCGATCGCCAATTACCTCACGGCAATCTTTCAGGGCTTGCAGGCACTTTCGACCAATACTCCGACCATAACAATTCCACACGGTTCCGGCATTACGCTGCTGAGTGATGACACCGGCACCATCAATTATCCGAATACCACCATTTACGTGAACGGCAACAACGACATCACCGGTCATAGTATTTTCGTCGGGAACAACACCCCTGCGAACGGCGGAAACAACCCCGGCAGCCCGGGGGCCAACGGCACCATCGCCTTCAACAACCTGACTTTCTTCCAAAAATCCGACAATCCAAGCATCACCGTCGCCGTTACCGGTGCCAATGGATTCCGGCTGCAGTTCAACAATGTGACTTTACCAGTCACGGGTTATTCTGTGTTCGGCAATATCACCTTCAATCCCACCACCGCGCCCCTCACGCTGGCCGGCACCATTATTCAATCCTCCGGGAATCCAAGTAGCGTAGGCCCCAAGACGCTGGTGTTGGGCGGCACCGCAACCAACAACCTCGTCAGCGGCAACATCAAGGACGCGGCGGATTACCCGTCCAACCCGAACGCCAAAGCCTTGTCCGTCACCAAGAGTGGCACGAGTATATGGACCCTCTCCGGCACCAACACCTACAGCGGCTCCACGACGGTCAGCGCCGGCACGCTCATCGCCAACGGTACCAATGCCCTTGGCGCTGGCAACGTGACGGTGAGCGCCGGCACGCTCAGCATTCAGGTGGCGAACGCGATGGCCGACACCGCCGAGTTGCGCCTGCCCAGCGCCTCCACGAAGAACATCACCATGAACGCCAACGACACCGTCGGTGCGCTCTACCTCGCCGGCGCGCAGCAGCCGAACGGCGTCTATTCCAGCTCGGGTGCGGGCAGCGCCTGGATGAACACCGGCAGCGGGACCCTGACTGTCGGCTCCGCCGTCATGTACTGGGATATCAGCGGAACCACCGCCGGCGCGGGCGGCGCGACCCCGGCAGGGACGTGGAACGCGTCCAACGCAACATGGAACGACCCAGCTGGCACCGGCACCGCCGCCTCCTGGACCGCAGGCCTCACGGCCGCCTTCGCAGCTGGGTCGGACGCGACCGGGACCTACACGGTCACAGTGGACAGCACCCAGGACATCGGTGGCCTGACCTTCGAGGAGGGCGATGTCACGCTCACGGGCGGCACGGCGTTGCAGATGACAGCCAACAACTCGGTGTATGTGGCCGCGAACCGTACCGCGACGATCGCGACGCCGTTCACGCAGGACGTCTCCGGCCGCGCACTGACCAAGGGTGGCACTGGCACGCTCGTCCTCTCCGCGGATAACACCTACAGCGGCGTGACGACCCTCAGCGCAGGCACGCTGCGTCTCTCGCACGCCAACGCCATCGGTTCTGCCCAAGTCCTGAACGTGACCGGCTCAGCCACCGTCCTGCTCGACACCACGGTCAACCTTACCACGCTGTGGTTTGCGAGCGGTGTATCGACGGTTTCGGGAGGCACTCTGAACTTCGCCCCCGGCGGATCGATCAGAGCCATGGACAACACCGTTAACCAGACGATTACGTCCGGCATTACCGGCAGTCCGACGGTCAGGGTCAACAATGGACCCGCCGGCGACGGGTACGAGGGGCTTATCTTCGCTCCCAACAGCGGCACGCAGACGCTCGGGGTCATGTACGTTCCGGATGCCCTTGGCGGCAGCAAAGACAAGGGTGGTGTTCATCTCGCCGGCACGACCACCGGCAACTCTGTGAGCGCGGTTACGTTCACGGCCGTCAACGATTCCCATTACGGCACGTTGTATAAGGACGGCTCCGGAACGTGGACCGTGGGGAATGTGGACATCGGCACCATTCGCATCAATGGCGGTACGCTGGTGGCGAACGGGTATCTCCGCTACTATTACGCCGGGGTGTTTGTTAACTCGGGCGGGGCCCTGCACTATAACAACCCCGGTGCCGCCTACAACGGCTTCACCCTGAACGGTGGCTCCTTCCTGGACAACAGCAGCGGCGCGGCGATCACGAACTCGACGTATAATCCCGCGCAGAACTGGAGCGGCGACTGGACCTTCCTCGGCAGCAATGGCACGAACAGCGACCTGTACATCGGCACCGGCGCAGTGACGCTCAGCGCCACGCGCCAGGTGACCGTCTCCAACGCAGTGACGACATTGACGGTCGGCGGCGTGATAACTGGAGCTGGCGGTCTGGTCAAGGCTGGTGCGGGTACGCTGAAGCTGACCGGCAAGAACACCTACTCCGGCGCGACCACGGTCAGTAACGGCACGCTGCAGGTTGTCGTGGGCGGCTCCTGCTCGAACAGCGCCGTGACGGTAGCAACCAGTGCCGGGACTTTGGCTATCAGTGTGACTAACACCGTTCCGAAGTGGACGTGTTCCAATCTCACACTGGACAGCGGGAATTTAAAGTTCATCTTCTCTGTGGCACCCAGTTTCACGGATGCACCGCTCAGCATCACGAACACCGTGGCCTTCACCGGCTCGCCGACCCTCGTGGTGGATCCGGCCAACCTGCAGCGCGCAAAGAAATATCCGTTACTGACGGTCGGCGGTACCCCGCCGGTAAACGTCCCGGCGGTGAGTATCACGGGCATGTCAGGCATCCTCGCGTGGGAAGGGAACACGCTCTACCTGACCATTCCTCCCCCCGGCACGATCATCATGTTGCGGTGAGCGGGCGGAAGCAAAAAAGGAATAGGGGAATGAAGTTTTAGTAAGGGGATGACAGATGTTTGATGATGTTGAAGCAGAAAAAGGATTAAAAACAAAAAGGGACATTTGCGCAATGGAGAAGCGGCGGCGCAAAGGTATGACGTTGCTTGCAAAGGGGTATTCGCAGGCGGAGGTGGCGAGAACTCTGGGGGTCAGCCGCACGTCGGTGATGCGCTGGGAGCGTCTGCTGACGCAGATGAGTGGCGTCGCCTGGAAGCGCCGCAAGCTCGGGCGTCCGCCAAAGATCAATGAATCGCATAAAATAAGGGGAACAAAAAAATGATGAATACAAATCGAATGATCGTAATGGCAGGCTTGCTGACAATGATGCCTGTGGGCGTTGCCACGGTGTTGGCGGCCGATAACAAGACAGCGACGGAAACGCCGCTGACCGCTGCTGGGAATACGCTGGCGGAAAAATACGGCGGGCTACTCAAGGCCGCGCAGGCCGAGATCGAAAAGGCAGTGCCCAAAATTGATGAGCAGCGGAAAGCCGCGTATGTGAAGATGTGCGAGGCCGAGAAGGTTGCGGAGGCGGATGCCAATAAGAAACAGGCGGATTTGGCTGCCAACCAGGGGGCTGCTGGGATGGTGGCACACCGGAAGAACTGGGTCAGCAAAGCGACCACGGCGGTGACGGCTGCGCAAGAGAAGCTCAAGCAGGCGGCCACGGATGACGCCCGCAGTGCAGCGCAGAAGGCGCTGGAGAATGAGCAGCAGAATAAGGCCGCAGGGGAAGAGGCGCTCAAGAATTCCGAAGCCGCGTTAGAAAAGGCTAAAACCGAGGAAAAAGCATAGGGGTCGTAATTAGACATAGGACAAAAGAAGTATTGCGCGGTCAATCGGCTTTTGATAAAGCGGAATAGGGGTCGTAGTGCTACATTCTACAATTGAAGAAATACATGACAAAGCATCAGGTGAAAAAACGCTACGGCTTCAATGAATACGGCCAATTTAAATCTGTGAAATCTTCTCAATCTGTGGCTATGAATCTCCTTCACCTACGATGCCATGGGCAGGCAAAAAATGGGCAGAGGGGTCGTATCTGGACATAGGACATTGTATGAGAATTGCGTGACGCGTCCAGCGTGCGGTGCTTCGGTGCCGCACGTTTTTTTTGTTCAAGATGTCTGCCCCACCTTTCTGACTGCGAATTTTATGGCAGACAGGAATGTCTGCCCCACCTTTGTGACGGATTGATCCTCCTTCGCCAAGGCTACGGCGGACTTGCCGGCGGACAGGTCGAACATCCAATATTCAAGGTCGAATAGACTCAACTTTAGAACTCCCAGGCGCGCCGTAGCTTTAGCGAAGGAGGCTCGAACTTTAGAACTTCTCCCGCCCCGACTCCCACACACGAATGCACTAATGAACTAACGCACACTACGAACTTCTCCCTCTCCTTGCTTGACATTCTCGACGGGAGAATTTATACTCATCTCTTAATTCATAGATCGATCTATCAAAATTGATAGGTCGTACTGGCAAAAGTAAAAAGGCGGATGATGAAGACGATTGTTCGGGCATTTGTAAAGACGCTCACCACGCGTTTGCGAGAAGAGGACGTTCTCATTCAAGCGGTTCTAGGTCCGCGGCAGGTCGGCAAGACAACAGGTGTCAAGCAGTGTCTGGCGCTGCTGAAGGCCGAGTCGCTGTATGTGAGCGCGGATGAGCTTGTGGCACCGAATGCGAATTGGCTCTTAGAACAGTGGCAACGTGCTCTTTTGCTACCCAAGCACTCTGTTCTGGTGATTGATGAAATTCAGAAGGTGGAACACTGGCAGGAGGCGCTTAAGAACGTCTGGGATAATCATAACACGAAAGCGCTTCGCGTGGTCGTGTTGGGGTCAAGTTCGTTTGAAATTCAACAGGGCATGAAGGAGAGCCTGGCTGGCCGTTATGAAGTCTTGCGTGTCCATCATTGGAATGCAACAGAATCCCAGCAGGTCGGCATCTCTTTTAAACAATACGTGGTGCAAGGGGGGTATCCGGGAAGCTACCGTTATCGGAGCGATATTGGACGCTGGCAAGCCTACTTGAGGGACTCGATTATTGAAAATATTTTAAACAAAGATATTTTCCGTTTAAGGCCCTTGGCAAAACCTGTTCTGTTTCGTCAGTTTCTGGAAATCATTCGTGCGTATCCATGCCAGGAGATCAGCTATACCAAGTTGCTGGGGCAATTACAGGACCGAGGCAACGTGGAGCTCATAAAGCACTATTTGTTCTTGCTGGAGTGTGCCTATCTCTATCGGGGGCTTGAAAAATACAGCCGTAAGGAATATCTTAAAAAAGCATCCAGCCCCAAGATCCTTCCCTTGTGTCCCGCGCTGTGCACCTATTCTGGCTCGTCCCTTCTGTGGCAGGAACCTGATTATTACGGACGGCTTTTTGAGACGGCTGTCGGTGCGGTATTAAACCAGCTCCCAGGGAAGGTGTATTACTGGCGGGAGGGAAAAGACGAAGTGGATTTTGTTTATGAGGAAGACCATCTTTTTGCGATTGAGGTCAAGTCAGGAAAGAGACGTTCGGAGAGAGGCATGACAGCGTTTCAAAAAAAATTCCCAGACGCGACACTTTTGATCATCACCCCTGAGAATTTTGACACCTTTGAAACAGATCCCCTTGCGTTCTTGGCGTTGATGAAAGGAGGAGGGAGAAGTTCATTAGTGCATTAGTTCGTTAGTTTATTAGCGACGGCAATAAGCGCGCGCAGAGGACAAGTGTATTAGCGATAGAGCGGCAATGAACGTGTCTGGCGTGCGGTGAAGGAGAAGAAGAATATCACCACCTTCATCAAGGCGCTGCGCAAGGACTTGAATTGCCCGAACGCGAAGTTCGTCATGGGCACCATCGGCGACGCCGTCAAAGGTAGCGGCAACAAGGTGATGGAGGGGCAGTTCGCGGTGGACGGCACCAGCGGGAAGCACCCGGAGTTCAAGGGCAACGTGGCCACCGTCTACACCCATGACATGGCCCAAGGCGGCAGTGGCGGCAGCCATTACGGCGGCAACTCGGAAGTCTACATGGACGTCGGCGAAGCCATGGGCAAGGCGATGGTGGAGATGTTGAAGAAGTGAGCAGTGCTGCAAGTCCCACGTCCCATGTCCCAAGTCCAGAATTTGAGAAAGAGAGCAAGAACATGGTGCGACCGGGTTGATGCCGGACATGGCGGCGATCATGATCCGCGTCGTGTGGCGGCGCGGTAGTCGCTCATGGACCGGTCAAATTGTCTACGAAAGAGGGCGGCCAGATGGCTTTCCCGCTGGAAGCCGCATTTCCAGGTGATCTCGC
>CAYWNP010000114.1:0-7264 GCA_964459675.1 uncultured Akkermansia sp.
TACTTGTCGGTAAAATATTTAAGTTCCCACTCGGTGTTGAAGAGGACAACCATGCGTCCAGAGCTGTCCGTGGCGATGCGACACCCCATCGGAAGTTTGTTGTCCTGCAGGGCCTCGTGGCCCGTATCTTCAGAAGCAACCCAGCGGATCACGCGCCAGGACATCGATTCGAGACGCGAGGTTGCACCATATTCGTTCTCCAAGCGGTATTGGAGCACGTCGAACTGGAGAATGCCGACAGCGCCTAGTAGGGGGACGTTCTGCGTCGCGTCCTTGAGCGCAAAGGCTTGGATGGCGCCCTCCTGAAGGAGATGCTCCAATCCTGTCCGGAAGCGCTTGTACGTGGAGCTGACGGGGTTGTGCAGCAGAGCAAAACACTCAGGCGGAAATTGGGGGAGCGGTTCGTAGGTCAGTCCTTCGTCTTCGGTCAGGGTGTCTCCAATGCCGAAAGAGCCGTGGCCGACAAGGCCAATCACGTCGCCAGGAAAGGCTTCATCCACGGTCTCGCGGTCACGACCAAAGACGCGGTGGGAGCTGGCGAGCCGCAGGGTCTTGCCCGTGCGTGAATGAAAGACCTTCATGTCGCGCGTGAATTTTCCCGAGCAGACGCGCAAAAAGGCGATCTGGTCGCGGTGATGGGGATCCATATTGGATTGAATCTTGAAGATGAATCCTGAGAAAAGCGGGTTCTTGGGGGCGATCACGCCCTTGTTGGAACGGCGCGGATGGGGTGGGGGCGCATACTCTAAAAAGGCATCCAAAAGCATTTGGACGCCGAAATTGTTGATCGCACTGCCAAAGAAGACCGGGGTCATATCCCCGCTTTTGACCAGTGCCCGGTTCATGGGTTCGCTGGCGGCATCAAGCATCGCGAGGTGTTCAATCAGGTTAGCATAGGTCTGTTCCGAAAGGCGCTCGCGCACTTGGGGATCACTGACGTCGTGGACAGAGACAGGGGCGCGGTAGGCTCCGCCGGGTGTACGTTCGAAGAAGTGTGCCTGACGCTTGATCCGGTCGTACACGCCTCGGAATTCATGGCCGTCACCTAAGGGCCAGTTCATGGCGCAGACATGGAGTTGCAATGTCTGTTCCAGTTCGTCGATGATGGCGAGCGGGTCACGCGCAGGTCGGTCGAATTTATTGACGAAGGTGAAAATGGGGATGCCGCGGAAGCGGCACATTTCAAAGAGTTTGAGCGTCTGGCTCTCAATGCCTTTGGCTGCATCAATAACCATGACAACGGCGTCGACAGCCATGAGCACGCGGTAGGTGTCCTCGGAAAAGTCGCGATGGCCGGGCGTGTCGAGCAGATTGATACAGTATCCGCAGTATTCAAACTGCAAGACCGTGGAGCTGACAGAGATGCCACGTTGCTTCTCGAGCTCCATCCAGTCTGAGGTTGTCGTATTCTGGGTCTTACGCGCGGTGACCGAGCCGGCCAACTGGACAGCTCCGCCGTAAAGGAGAAACTTCTCTGTCAAAGTTGTCTTTCCAGCATCTGGGTGTGAAATGATGGCGAATGTCCGTCGCCGCGCGATCTCTTGTTCCATACGTATACGGTTTCCTTGGGGCGCGTATTATGGGAAAAAGGGCGTGGTGTGTCAAGCGTAACATCCGCCTGCCGCACTGCCAATACGTCACCATTCCTCTATTCCAACATTCCATTATTCCTCCCCTCATTCACTTTTCTCATAGTGGATTGACAAGCCGTCAACATTTTGGCATATTACCAAATGACAAAGCGAAGGAAGTTTGCGATGAAGCCATTTTCACGAGCTGAACACAAAGAACATGCTGAATTTTTTAAAGCCCTGGGACATCCCACTCGGCTCTGGATCGTGCGACAGTTGGCGGATGGTAAGGAGCATTGCGTCTGTGAGTTCGTGGAGGCGGTCGGTGTTGACTTTTCAACGATCTCGCAGCACCTTTCCGTTTTGAAGCAGGCGGGGATCGTCCTGGACGACAAGCGCGGGAAATCAGTCTATTACACGTTGTCGTGCCCCTGTATTGCGACGATGCTCGATTGCCTCGACACACGTTTGAAGACGAAATAGCAATGAACTGGAAAACAGAATGGAAATGGCTCGTCTGGATTGTGGTTGGCTTTATCGCCTGCTACATGCTTCCTGTCGGCCAGCAACGGTTCGACCATGCTCTGCTCGAAGCGGCGTATTTGGTCAAGTGGTATGCCCAGGAACATGTCCTGCTCTGTTTGGTTCCTGCATTCTTCATCGCGGGTGCGATCGGGGTCTTTGTCAGCCAAGCCTCCGTGATGAAGTACCTCGGCCCGAAAGCCAACAAGTGGCTCGCATACGGTGTGGCCTCTGTATCAGGCAGCATCTTGGCGGTCTGCTCCTGCACGATCCTTCCGCTTTTTACAGGTATCTATCGCATGGGTGCTGGACTCGGACCCGCCTGCGCGTTCCTCTACTCCGGTCCCGCAATCAATGTGCTGGCCATGATTATGACCGCCCGGATCCTGGGAATGGAACTGGGAATTGCGCGTTCTGTAGGAGCCGTGGTTTTCAGTGTGGTGATTGGTTATGCGATGCATCTGCTGTTCCGAAAAGAGGAGGCTGAAAAAGCCGCTGCCGCCCTTCAGATGGCTGAGGAGCAGGGGGGACGTCCACTCTGGCAGACCGCACTCTATTTCGCCATGATGATCCTGATTCTGGTCTTTGCAAACTTTGGCAAACCGGAGAGTCCCGAAGGCTTATGGTTCACGCTCTATAGTCTGAAGTGGCAATTGACGACGCTCTTTGCAGCGGGGCTGGGTGTCATGCTGGTGGCCTGGTTCAAGATCTGCGCGTGGAAGGTCGTACTCGTGGCAGCCATCACATCTGGGACGGTCATTCTGACGGGGTTCAATCCGCTTGCTGGTTTCACTGTGGGTTCGCTGGGGCTGGCGTGGCTCACCGCGACCGATAAGGGCGAAGGCGGATCTTGGTTCGAGTCGTCCTGGTCATTTGCGAAGCAGATCTTGCCACTGCTGCTCATTGGTGTGATAGCCTCAGGATTTCTCTTGGGGCGCGTCGGCCAAGAGGGGATGATTCCGTCAGAGTGGGTTGCGAAGGCGGTAGGGGGCAACTCATTGCAAGCAAACTTTGTGGCCTCGTTTGCAGGGGCGTTCATGTATTTCGCGACGCTGACCGAAGTGCCGATCATTCAGGGACTCATGGGCGCAGGCATGGGTAAAGGCCCTGCGCTGGCGCTCTTGCTGGCCGGACCCGCGCTCAGCCTTCCGAGCATGCTGGTCATCAACAGTGTGCTTGGCCCCAAGAAGACAATCGCTTTTGTGTCGCTGGTGATTGTTATGGCGACGGTTGTTGGGTGGGTATTCGGAAGGATATTTTAAGGAGAACGATTATGGATGAGAAAACAAAAGAGTTGATAGCCATCGGTGCGTCGGTGACGGCGCATTGCCAACCCTGTGTCAAGTATCACCTGGGGCTGGCCCGTAGTTTGGGGGTCAGTGAGGAGCTGATTCAAGAGGCGATCGAGATCGGCCAGATGGTTGAGCGGGGCGCGGGGTCGGCCATGCGCGACTTCCTCGTCGAACAGTCCTGCAAGTCCGTCTCTGAGGAGTGCTGTTGTTCCTCAGGGGGCTGTTGCGATACAACCTCGGCTGAGTCGAGCTGTAAGTGTAAATAGTGTAGTAAGGTAAAGGAGTTTACAACGTGAAAAAACAATTACTAAAAACGTCCATGATGGTCTGTAGTGGTCTCCTGCTGTCATGCAGTGGACTTTGGGCTGAGACAGCGACGCTCAAAATAGAAGCCCTGTCTGGTTACGCGCCAACCAACGGTTCCTATACTGTTTTCATCCTGCATCGGAATGACGGACAGGAGCTGCTGGAGGCAGGAGTCAAAGAGGCACTTGTCAGTCGCCCGGATGTCGTTGTTCAGTCGTCGCGTGTGAATAGTCCCACGTTAGCGGGTCTCTTTCAGCAGCTTAAAATGGATGCAGAGACACTCCCCACGCCATTGGTCCTGGTGATCTCTTCCAACACGGTCGTGACTGGTATCTTCACCCGTACTCCCAGACGCGAAAAACTCCTGGAGTCTCTGCTTCCCGAACAGCCGCTTGCTGTGCGAAAGACACTTTTGGAGGGGAAATCGGTGTTGATCAAGGCCCAGTCTAAGAAAACGCTCGGCAACGTTGAGACTGACAAGGCCATCAGTGACTATCTGAGCGACGCCAGTATCACTAACAAAGTCGTTGTGCTTCGGGTTGATCTGGATAAGACGGAAAACGCACCGTTTCTGAGGCAACTCCGAATCGATCCGCCCAATGAGAAACAGTCGGTCCTCATCTGTTTGGCGCCTCCGCTGAAAATCGTCAACCTAGCCTTTAGGGGCGCAGCCACTAAGGCGATTATCGTAAAAACGGCCTCTGCCGCGTGTGGAACCAGTTGCGCGACGGGAAGTAGCTGATAAGGCTCACACCTTGAGGAATCCGGTGGATTCCTCCCAAAAAGATAGACCTGTTTATCCAGCTTTGAAAGGAAGAGATGACCCCTTATAAAATTGCTTTGCTTGAATTGTCCGAGCGTAAACACCAGCTCACGACCTCCCTGCTGGCTGTCACCTTAGGCATTGCCGCCATTGTGAGCGTGCAGACGATCGCTATGCGCTCGGCCATTGAGGTGGCACATCAGGTTGATGCCTTGGGTGCCAATATTATGATTCTACCCAAGTCGGCGACCATTGATGATTACTATAAAGCCGACCTTTCAACGGATCAGTTCACCATTCCGGAAGCGTATGTTGACAAGATCCTCTTTGCAAAAGACGAGGCGGGGTTGGAGGGCGTGGATAACCTGTCGCCAAAGCTCAGCGTCCCGATGGAGATATCCGGTCGGACCTTCACCTTGACGGGCATTCTTCCTAAAAATGAATTCATGGCAAAGGCCGCGTGGTCGGGTGGCGTCTTCGACACGCCTACAGCCTGTGCCGCGGACCGAAAAAGCCTAGTCGAGTTCAATGCCGCTGAGCGTCTGCGCAGAAAACCGATTGATACGCTGGCGCCTGATCAATGCCTGGTCGGTGCAGATCTTGCGGAGATCATGAAGCTCTCAAAGGGTTCTAAAACTGTCATGCTGGGCAAGGAGTTTACGGTGATTGAAGTTCTGCCAAAGACCGGGACAGTCGATGACGGTCGTGTCTTTGCTCACCTTCATACAGTCCAGACACTCGCTAAAAAAGGACGTGTGATCAATGCCATCGAAATTGTCGGATGCTGCAATGCGATCGCCGGGGGACTGGTGGATAAGCTCAACAAGCTGCTCCCGGAAGCAAAGGTGGTGACCATTTCACAGATCGTCGCGACACAGCGGACGACCAATCAGTTGATGCACAATCTGACCTATGTCTTTCTCATTGTCATCATTTTGGTCGGCGGTGCCTCCATCGCCAATTACATGTACGCGAACGTCTATGAACGACGCCGGGAGATTGGCACCTTGATGGCGCTGGGTGCAAAGGCCTCATTGATCTCGAAACTCTTTCTCTTCAAGGCGCTGATTATCGGACTGGGTGGCGGCATATTGGGTTCTCTCCTGGGGACGGTGATGGCTGTGATCCTTGGACCGAAGATCGCGCACATCCCCGTGATGCCCATTCCGAAACTGATGGCCCTCGGGGTTTTATTGTCATTACTCATTTCTTTGCTAGCGTCACTCTTTCCTGCCCGGCGTGCAGCCAAGACGGACCCCTGCGTGGCTATTCAGGAAATATAGGAGATCTTTATGCTTCGGTTTGAATCTGTCACTAAGCTGTATAAGACCCGCAGAAATAAAGTCACGGGCCTGAATAATGTAAATATGCATATTGCTCAAGGCGATTTTGCAGCCCTTGTGGGTCCGTCAGGCTCAGGGAAGACAACCTTTCTGGTGACTGCAGGGGCGATGATGCGTCCCACCTCCGGCAAGGTCTTTCTGGCTGGTCGAGAGGTGACGGCCATGAAGACGAACGAGTTGGCAGAACTGAGACTGAACACAATCGGCTTTATCTTTCAGACCTTTAATCTCATCACCTATCTTTCCGCGAGGCAAAACGTGATGGCCGCGCTGATGCTCGCGGGTAAGAGTCCGGCCGAGCAGGAGGCAAGAGCGGATCAGTTGCTCGAGAAGGTAGGCTTGGCCGACAGGTCCGATCATAAACCGGCTGAATTGTCGGTGGGTCAGCAGCAGCGTGTCGCCCTGGCGCGCATGCTGGCGAATGATCCTCCGCTGATCCTGGCGGACGAACCCACCGGTAACCTGGATCCGCAGACCTCCGCAGATGTGATGGATTTTCTGACCGCGCTGAACAAAGAGCAGGGCAAGACCATCGTCATGGTCACCCACTCCATGGAGGCTGCGAAAAGGGCGCGGCGTATCATCACTTGTAATAACGGCATCATCGAAGATGCACGTTAGAAGAACGTCCGGCGGCTGCCGAGCGGGAACAAGCAAGAGGAGTAGTTTTTAACACGGAGGAGTAGTTTTTCCAGCAGAGGCGCAGAGGAGAAAATGTTGGATTGAGAATTTATACCGCAACCAGCCTTCGCCAAGGCTACGGCGGTCAGGAAGAACACAGAGAAAAGAGATAAGCCCAGATGAAAAAACTTAACATCCTATTTTTATGTACCGGCAACTCATGCAGGAGCCAGATGGCAGAGGGATGGGCGCGGGCGCTCAAGGGCGATCTGATCGAAGCCTATTCTGCTGGTATCGAGACGCACGGCCTCAATCCGAATGCCGTGAAGGTGATGGCTGAAGTTGGCGTTGATATCTCGAATCAGACCTCGAAGAACGTCAACACGTTATTGGATGTCCCGTTTGACTATGTGGTCACAGTCTGCGGACACGCCAATGAAAATTGTCCTTTCTTTCCAGGAGATGCGAAGGTCGTCCATGTCGGGTTTCAGGATCCACCGGCTATGGCCAAGCTGGTCGAGGGCGAAGAGGAGAAGCTGGACTGCTATCGCCGCGTGCGGGATGAGATCCGGAAGTTTGTTGAGAAGTTGCCAGAGGGATTGAGAATTTTTACCGCAAAGAACGCATAGAACACATAGAAAAGAGATATGTCCAGATGAAAGAAACAAATGGAGGGCCACGCTCTGTCGTGGCCGATATCAGTGGCGGACGTGACGGAGCACGTCCCTCCAAGAACATCATTCCATAATTCCAACATTCCATTATTCCAGTGAAACAGGGGATCACACAATGAAAAATGAAAACAAGTTAGACATGAGTTTTTTTGATAAATTTTTGACCCTCTGG
>CAYWNP010000115.1:0-7222 GCA_964459675.1 uncultured Akkermansia sp.
TAGGGCGCATTGATGTCCACCCATGTAATGAGGCGGTCCATCTCCTCTGCCGACAACTTCACATCGTGATGCCCCTTCTTCAATACCTGAATCAGCGGCGAGAGGTGACTGCCCCAACTATAGGCTTCCTGAAGTTCAGCGAGGCCGCCCCCTATGCACTTGACCACGTTCAAAGCCCAGAGATCCACATACGAGGTGGAAAAATAGACATCGCGATCCCCTGAGAGATTGAGCTTCTCCGCTCCCTTCTGGCCATAGTCGTGACAACTGATGCAGTGCTTGTTGAAGACAGGCTGTACCTCCTGCTGGAAACTGAAGAGCCGTGCGGGCCCATACCAGCCATTCAGGGGATCCGCTTTGCGCGAGAGTGCCTTGGGCTTCTGCTTCACAGGCGGAATATCCCCCACTCGGTTCTCATGGCAACCGACACAACCGTAGGTCTCGCCGGGTTGCACATAGATACCCGAGCGCATGGACTGGATCAGCATCCCATCCTTGTCGAGTGCCTGGAAATAGAGATAGGTGTTGCCGGGCGCCGAGAAATAGGCGCTGCCATCCGCCTCCACAGGTACTGTCCCTAAGATTCGTTTATTCTCAAAACTGTGCCAGTTCATGGCAGCCGCCTGCGCGCCCTGCCCTCCCCAATCCCCTTGCGACCAGCTACGTTTCTCAGGCGACTCAACCACGCGCAGATATTTGATCGCCCCGGGCGCCACACCCTTCATGTGTGTTCCGATCGCAGCATTCTGAACGTAAAAATAGCCCAGCCCATAAACATCGTCAAAGTTGCGGCGAGTCGGCTGCACAGCCGGTTTCTTGCGCGGACGGATCGGCATCGGGTCAAAACAACCTGGCGCCTCGACATGGACGAGCACTTCATTTCCGTGCAGGTCGAGGTAATAGAGTCCCATCTCCTCGCCCTTGCCCGTCATACGGGAACAGAGAAAATGTTCATCATCCAAGGGGCAGGGATCTTCGTATTTAATCTTGAGCCTGGCTGGCGAATCAAAGTTCTGACCCTTCGTCGAGATCTGTTCGCGGTACTCAGCCGGCCATGTCCGCAGGACAGGTTCCTTGCCGTCAATACCTTTGGAGCGATCAATCAGACCCAAGGCTCCCCAGGGACGGTCATGGCAGGCCGCGAGAACAGCGATACTCAGGTGAGCCTTCGAAAGGGTCCGTGCATCAATCACGCCGCCTGGACTTGTGGTATTATTACCCCAATAAATGGCATGGCCTGTTCCATCGGGATTGCAGACCCAGAGGCCCTGGGCGTCACCAAAGTTACGGTCCACATACTCCCAGCGGTCATAGAGGATGCGTCCATCGGGCATGACGGAGGAGTGGCCCTCAAACAGGGTGGACTTGCCGATCTGATGGATATTGGCGCCGTCCGACTCCATCCGATAGAGGTTACACATGATATGGCGGTTGCACATGCAGTACTTCGGCTCGCGCGAACTGGAGAAGAGGATGTCGCCATCCGGCAACCAGATGGGGTCGATATCCGAGACCTCCGGTTTCGAGGTGAGTTGCTGCGGCTTGGCGTCAGTAGCCTGCAAATCCAAGGTATAGATGTGATAGTCGTCTTCCAGCCCCTTGCGCATGGAGAAGACAAGCTTTTTGCCTTCAAAGTCAATATCTGGATCACGTACCGTTGCCCCCTGGCCAGGTGCAAAGAGCGTCTTGACAGTATTATTTGCGACATTGAGCACGTGGAAGGCCCCCTCCGTGTCATAGCTACGCGTATTGATCTCCTTTGTCTGGAACATCGTCTCGGTGTTGTGATGATCCGAACGATATTGCTTGCGCGTGACAAAGAGAATAGGCGAGGCATTGACGATTGGGTTCAGCGTGACGAGAGCCTTGCGCTGAAAAGAATCGAGGTCCTGGGTCGTCTCCAGCTCCTGAAGCAATTGCGCAGCGGGATATTGCGGATAGAGCCGTCCCAATTCCTCAATCGCAGCCTTGGTCGACACGCCAACGTTTTCGCGTGGGGCGACTTCTGGCTTGGCAATCTTCTCGGCCGCGTTGCAGACCTGTACAAGGATGCAGAGACCAACAGCTATTCCGCAGATACGTTTCATCAGCGCCCCCTTCCAAATTAAGGGTATTAGAATAACCCCTGCCCTTTCAAAGCGCAAGCCGAAAGCAGTAACTTCGTGCGCCCACTCAGTGGACGCACGGACGTGGTTAAAAGCCGGACACGGCGTAACTTTCCTGCCAACCGTAGTCGTATTCGCGAAGGTGGGAGCAAAGCAGACTCAAACTTTAGCACTTTAGAACTCTCGAACTTTAGAACTTCTTTTGACTCGCCTTTAAAAGCCCTTTCGTCTTATACTAGAGCTTATTATTTAACAAGGGAGCCGCTCTATGAACAGTTCACGTCGTACATTTCTGAAGGCTGCGGGGGCGGCCATCACTTTCCCGACGATCATTCCGTCGAGCGTGTTAGGTGAGAACGCGCCGAGCAAGACGATTGCTCTTGGGCAGATCGGGTGTGGACGTATCGCGCGCGACATGGACATGTCGGGCCTACTGAAGTGCAAAGGTGCCCGTTATGTCGCTGTGGCAGACTGTGACATCACTCGCGCAAATCTAGCGAAGACATTCACCAAGTGCGAGAAAGTCTATCAGGACTATCGTGAACTCATCGCCGACACGAGCATTGACGCTGTCGTGATCTCAACACCTGACCATTGGCATGCACAGCCTGCTATTGAGGCGTCCTTTGCCAAGAAGGATGTCTATATGCAGAAGCCCACAGCCCTCACCATTGACGAGGGACGTTGCTTTGCAAAGGCCATGGCCCTGAACAAGACGGTCTTCCAGTTGGGCTCCCAGCAACGCTCTACATCGCAATTCCAGCGCGCCTGCACCCTCGTACGCAACGGACGCCTCGGCAAGGTCCATACCATCGAAATCGGACTCCCGGGTGATCCCAGCGGCGGCAAGACCGACAAGATGGCTGTCCCGGAAAACTTGAACTATGATCTCTGGCTCGGGTCCACACCTGACGTGTTCTACACAGAAGACCGTGTCCATCCGCAAAAAGGGTTCAGCCGTCCGGGCTGGCTCCGGTGCGAGCAGTTTGGCGCGGGCATGATCACCGGCTGGGGATCTCACCATCTCGATATCGCCCATTGGGGCATGGGCTGGGAAGCCATGGGCCCTGTCACCATTGAGGGCAAAGGCGTGTTTCATACAACAGGGCTGTGGAATGTGCATGGCGACTATGATATCACCATGACCTATCCCGGCGACGTGAAGATGCATATCTGGGAGAAGTTCCCGAACGGCATCCGCTTCATCGGCGAAAAAGGGTGGATCTTCGTGAGCCGTGGCGGTGCAAAAATGACCGCCTCCGACCCGACCTCTCCCGGCAAACCCCTCAAGGCTCTCGATGCCAGCGACCCGGCTCTCCTCATCAGCGACCCTGCATCGGAACTGATCAAGCTCAACTGCTGGAGTGGTATTCATCAGCAAAACTGGGTGAACTGCATTAAGACCCGTGAGGAGAGCAATGTCCCTGCGGAAACCGCCCATCGCTCCTGTTCAGCCTGTCTTGTGGCCCATATCGGGATGAAGTTGGGACGCAAGCTGACCTGGGATTACAAGACCGAAACCTTTGTCGGCGATGAAGAGGCCAACAAGCTGCTCAAGCGCGAGGAGCGCGCACCCTACGGCGCCCGCCGCGCCTTTGAACGACTCTCATCGTAGCATCCGAATAACCCAAACAAAGAGAATGTTTTACGCGAAGACCGCTATTGGGTGAAATTGTTCGGAGTACCGCCTTTAGGCGGAATTTCAAAGACCGTACATCTTTGCTTCCGCCTAAAGGCGGTACTCCAAACGCTTAGTCGTGTATAGTTGCTTACTGGACGCTACACTAGCGATCTTAGCGAAAAAGTGTTTTGGAAGTTAACAAAGAATTTGAACATTACCATTTAACTCGAAAGGACCTTCATGACTCAAAAACAATGGGAACAAGTGATTGCCGTTGTCAATGGACAACGGCTCGATAAGCCACTCTGCGGATTCATTGCGGACAGCCCTTGGTTGCCGAGGTGGACACAGAAGGCCTCTATTCTCGACTACTTCACCTCTGACGACGTCTGGCTCAAGACCAATCTCGAGGCTGTTAAGACCTTTCCGGATGCAATCTTCCTGCCTGGCTTCTGGTCCGAGTATGGGATGTGCACGGAACCGTCCGCCTTCGGCTCGAAGCTGATCTGGCATGAGAACGAACTACCCTTTGCGGCACCGATCGCGCCTCCTGGCGAAAAGGCCCTTGTCTTAGAAAAGCCGGATGTTCTTTCCGCTGGTCTTCTGCCCTTCGCCCTGCGCCGTCTGGTGCGGATGCGTCCTGCAATCGAGGCGGAAGGTCACGCCATCCGCTTCGCTGTCGCACGGGGTCCGCTCAACATCGCCTCCTTCCTGATGGGGACCACGGAGTTCCTGATGGCCATGCAGTTTGATCCGGAAGGCACGCATGCCATGCTCAACGTGATTACGTCTTTCCTTGAGGATTGGCTGAAGCTCCAGGCCAAGAGCATCCCGACGATCAAGGGGACCATGCTCCTGGATGACATCGTGGGCTTTCTGGGACCCGAAGATGTTGAGACTTTTGCGGCACCCTACTTGAAGCGCGCCTTTGCCGCGATTGAGAGTGACGTACGCCTCTTCCACAACGATGCGAACGGCACGAGCTGCGCGTCACAACTCGGGGGCTGCGGCATCAACCTCTTCAACTTCGCCTTTGACCATCCCATCCAGGAGATGCGGGAGTGGGTCGGACCGAAGGTGTCGCTGCTCGGCAACATCCCCCCCCGGGACGTGCTGGCTGCAGGAACACCCGAGGATGTGCGCAAGGCTGTGGCAGCGATGAAGACCGCGCTGGGAAATGACTATTCCCGCGTGATCTTCTCCTGTGGCGGCGGCATTCCGCCCAATGTCTCAACTGCGAACATGAACGCTTTCCTCGCGGAAGCAAGGTAACTGCAGATTCCATCCGAGACCGCCGTTACACAAACGAGCTGATGAAGGAGTTAACCCGTGTATAAACCTGCATGTTTCAATCGCTTCAGAAAAGATAGTAAGCTTGCGATAAAAAGAGAAAATAACCTAAAAAAGCTCTCTGCTGTCGTTTCAGCACTGCTTGTTTCTGGTATTGCCACCGCCGACTCCACCAACACGCCGATTAAGATGGGCGATCTCGAGATGAAGTACACGCTCACCGTAAAAGGAAGCAAGCCCAAGGAGGGCTTTCCACTTTACATAGCCCTGCATGGTGGTG
The DNA here is from genome assembly GCA_964459675.1 of uncultured Akkermansia sp. Taxonomy (GTDB): domain Bacteria; phylum Verrucomicrobiota; class Kiritimatiellia; order RFP12; family UBA1067; genus CAIZQW01. Next base: position 5,297 of record CAYWNP010000115.1, read on the forward strand.
GAGGTGCACCGAAAGCGGTCAATGACGGTCAATGGCAACAGATGGGCTTCTATTATTTGCAAAGCGTAAAGACAGGTGTCTATGTCGCCACACGCGGTATCCGTGACACCTGGAACACCCATTTCAATGATGAATCGTACCCCCTGTACGACACCCTGATCCGCCACCTGATTGCCGAGCATCAAGTTGATCCCAACCGCGTCTATCTACTGGGCTATTCCGCAGGCGGCGACGGCGTTTACCAGATCACGCCCCGCATGGCAGACCGCTTCGCTGCAGTCAATATGTCTGCCGGCCATCACAACGGCGTTTCGCTGATCAACGTGTGCAATGTTCCTTTTGCTCTTCAGATGGGGGAAAAGGACGCAGCGTATCAGCGCAATGAAAGTGCTGTCGCGTATAACAAGATTTTTGATGACCTGGAGAAAGCCTTCCCCTCACATTATATTCACACTCTTTTCTTGCATGCCGGAAAGCCTCACAACTTTCTCGACAATCATCCCAAGGGCGAACCGCAAGCCGTTATCATCAATGGCCAGAAGATCACGAAGAATACGAACGCCATCGACTGGCTCTCCGCCTTCACCCGCGACCCCTACCCTGCTCTCGTGCGCTGGGACTTGTCCCTGCGTTCATCTTTACGCACAACGAAAGCCTTTTACTGGCTCGAGACAGACGGAAAAACCGGACGCATCGAAGCGTCTCTGGATCGCGCGTCACGTACCATCACACTGACAACAGAAAATGTCACGGAGCCAATCACGATTCTGCTCAACAAGAAAATGCTCTCCTTTGATGCGCCACTCACGATTGTGTACAACAATCAGAAGCAGATTGTCCAACCAACAGTCTCCGCTGAAACACAAAAACGTACCTTGGCCGACCGAGGCGATCCCTTCTATCAATTTGACATGGAAGTCAAGTTAACGAGCAACCTGAAGCCGTAATTTTCCAAGAAATAACGTAGCGCAGTTAGTGCCTCGACAACCCACCGAAATTTCATTTGTTGAATTTTTAGGTACGGCCCCTATTACTAACTACTCACCCGCCGTAGCTTTAGCGGAGGTGGATGTTGGATAGTGGTTATTCTGTCCTACACCGTATCAGTAGTTTTGCCGACAAGACAACTTTTGCGAAACGTGAGATACTCGATGCTGATTCGTAGGCGCTGGAATGTTTCTGGCGTAACCTATGGGATGCTAGTGAAAGTACTTGACTACCCCCCCCCCCTCCCCGCTTAAACTATGCCAAGGAAAAGTTGGCGAAACGCCACTTAATAGCCGCGATGCGGCGGGTCCGCATCACTGCAACAGGAGAAGGTGATCAGTAATCAGTGGTTAGAGCCGTGTGGTGCGGCTTCTTGAGACAGGATACAACCTCGAAAAAAGGAGACAGCAAATGAACATGAAAAAACACTTGGCCCTCGCCTGTATGGCGCTGGCCCTCTTCACGGCCGGGACAGCCCAGGCTCAGACGACGTACTACTACGACAACGTAACCGGCGCTGGCTTCGGAGCGGCGGGCGGCACCTGGGCGGCGCCAACTCCGGGACCAAACCCTGGCTGGACCACCGACGGCACCGGTGCCGCGGTCCCCGGCAGCGTCACCACCGCCACTGGCGACACCCTCAACTTCGGCAACGGCGCGCTGGGCCTTGGCGCGGGCACGATCACGGTCAGCGGCACGCAGAACGCCGGCGACCTGACCTTTGCGTCCGGTTCGGGCGCCATTGTGCTCTCGGGCGGGACGGCGATCAACCTGGGCGCCACCTCAACCATTACCGTCAACAACGCCGCCGACACGATCAGCTCGGTCCTCTCCGGGGCGGCTACCAGCCTGACCAAGGCCGGCGGCGGCACGCTGACCCTCTCCGGCGCCAACACCTTCTCCGGCCAGTTGAGAGTGGAAAACGGCACGCTGGCCATC
>CAYWNP010000116.1:0-7072 GCA_964459675.1 uncultured Akkermansia sp.
GTTGGCGATTGAGGCGCAGGCGGGATTTTGGACTTGTCCCCCTAAGATCCGTTCAATCTTGTTGATGGTATTCGAGTGCGTTAGGTCAGGCTGCTCAGCAGGGGGTACCCGCTTTAACTCTTGGAGTTGTTCAGTAATCAGTTGAACCTCTTGGTTACCCATCTTTTTATTATATTCAATGATCCGGCCTGTCACGCCCGAGCCCGAGATAAGCACTCGGTCTACCCCTTCCAGCTTCTGTCCTCCCAATGTGACACGCACAGTTGTTCCCCGTTGTCCACCCGCAGGATAGACAAAGCCGATGTATTGAGCAGATGCGTCGAGTAGAAACAGCGAGCAGAGAGCTGCAACGCCAAGGGAGGACCAAGCATGCCGACAACTGGAGGGCCACGCTCTGTCGTGGCCGGACGCGACCCGCCTTCGTAAATCTACGGCGTGGCAAGCAGAGCGCGTCCCTCCAAAAGCAAATTGAACCACTTGTTTATTCCAATATTCCATCATTCCACTATTCCCTCTTAGATAATCTCCGTGAGTCTGCCTGCGGTCTTGGCACCTTTTTCATTGGGGTTGAGGATCGGTGCGTCAAAGCCTTCAGGGTGGGGGAGTTTGGCTTGGGTGTCGATGCCTGCGAGGTCATAAATGGTTCCGAGCAGGTCGATCGGATAGACAGGGCGATCCTTGACCTCCTCGCCTTTATCCGAAGACCCGACGACGCAGCCGCCTTTAAAACCGCCTCCTGCGACGAGTACCGAAAAGACATTTCCATAATGGTTGCGTCCACCATTCCACGGGGGTTGCCAATCCACTTTCGGTGACCTGCCGAATTCGCCGCAGCACCAGACGACGGTGGACTCCAGCAGTCCCCGATCCGAGAGATCCTTCAGCAAGGCTGCCAAGCCCTTGTCGAGCTGCGGACATTGCTTGCGCATGGTCGCGAAGTGGTTGGAGTGCGTATCCCAGCCGCCGGGGTAATTGATGGTCACGTAAGGGACGCCAGACTCCACAAGCCGGCGAGCAACCAGACAGTCTTGGCCGAAGGTATGACGTCCATAGCGATCACGCAATTCAGGTTTTTCGAGCGAAAGGTCAAAAACATCTTTACCCTTCCCGAGAATCAAACTATAAGCCTGCTCTTCCGCATCCTTGGAGAGTGCCAGCTGGGGATCCTCTGGCAGGGTGTTTCGCAGGGTGTTCAAGTCACCGAGGAGTGTACGCCGTGCCTTTTGGCGTTCATCGGTGATCCCTTTTGCAACCACGCCTTCCACCTCGAAGCGCGCCGCATTCGGATCGCCCCCTGTTGCGAAGGGTTTCACCTTTGCACCGAGGAAGCCGGCCTCTGAAAAACGCCCCTGCGGTTGCGTCAACACCACGTAGGGCGGGATGAGTCCTTTGTAACCTGCCTGGTATCCTTTGTAGTGAGCAAAGACAGCCCCGATGCAGGGATAGGCCAGGCGCTCTCCGGGAAGATGTCCAGTCTGCATGAGATACGCCGCGGTCTCATGTCCATTATTACGATGCGTCATGCTACGGATGAGCGAAAACTTATCCGCTTGCTTCGCGAGTTCAGGGAAGAGTTCGCCAATACGGAAACCCGTTACATTCGTCGGGATCGCGGTTGCCAGCTGTCCCATATAATCAGACCCGGCCTCTGGCTTGGGGTCCCAGGTATCAATGTGAGACATCCCACCCCATAAAAAGACTTGGATCACTGATTTCGCAGTTGGCGTACGCAATATTTTCGGGGTAAGCTCCTCAGCAGCCAGGGCGTAGAGTGAGAATTTATCGGCCAGCATTAACCCCGCCGTGCCGGCAAGGCTATACCGCAGGAGGTCACGGCGCGAGAAGGGCTGGCCTCTCAAGGTCACCAACTTATCGAGCAATCTCTGTTCTGACTGTTTATTCATAAGCCTCTCCTTGCTAATAAGAATTGCCTCATTGCCTTATTGCGTTATTTATCTTCATTCGCGTGGTTCGCGTCATTCGGATGCTAAAAAAAATGCCAGTCAGTTTTTCACGGAAATAAACTGCCGACTGGCTAATGCCGGAAGAGAAACTCATCGCTGTTGATCACTGCCCAGATCACATCGTACCAGACATCGCTTCCCTTCGCGCCGCCCTTCTTGACATAGGCACGTGTTGTCTCGCGCTCCTCAGGGGTCGGATCGCGCGAGAGGGTCATCAAGTAAATTTCGTCCAGGATATCGGAAAAGCGTTCAGTGTCCTTTTTAGTGTTTCCCGTCAGTAGCTTCTTGATTTTCGGGCTTGTCGTTATTTTACGCTGAATATGGCCCGAGTTCAAGAGGTGCATTTTCTGCGTGGGGGAAATTTTGTTGACGCGTTCATCGGTCTGTCCTGTTGCGCGGGCTGACCGTCCAAAGAGCTCCAGGAAGGAACTGGTGATGCTGCCATCCGGGAGAGCAATGGCCGGGGTATTCTCGGGAATAAAGGTGAAGGGTTCTGGAATGGCGCTGGTATAGAGGTCGCTGGTCTCCGTCACGCGGTTAATCGCATCAATCAGCACCTCTGCATCCAGTCTGCGCAAGGGATAGACGCCAAAGTGCGCTTCGACGTGTTCATGCTGCGCGCAGCGGGGCATGATTGAGGAGGTTTGATAGGTCTGGGAGTTCAATATCAGGCGCATCAATTCTTTCATGTCATAGCGGGAGTTAACAAACTCCTTTTGCAAGTAGGCCAGGAGCTTCGGGTTACTGGGGGGATTATCCGGGCGTATATCGTCAATTTCATGGATGATCCCACGGCCCAGGAGCCACCCCCATTGGCGATTGACCAAGACTGTCGTGAACCACGGATTTTTTTCGGTGATCAGCCAGTCGGCAAAAAATTCACGTGGGTCTTTATCTTCCGGAATCTTTTTGATCCGTTTACCATCCGGGAGTATAAACTTCTGGGGGAGAGAAAGTGTTGTATTGGTCGCTTCATGAAAAGCCTTGTTGGGGTCCCAGTAAACGATCTCCTCTTTCCACTCTCGTGTCGGTTTATAGCTGAGCTGCGAAAAGAAGGCTGCCATTCCGGGGAGTTGATCCTTGTCCTTCCAGCTCTCCACCCGGGTACCCATAAAGGTCAGGGCCACCGCAGCGGCAATCCCTTCCGGTGTTTTGTTCTGCACGGCGCGATAGAAGTTGACAGGGCCGACACGAAAGTTACTTCCATTGGCGGTCAGCATTTCGCGGACGAATTGATCGTACGGCTTGTTTTCACGCAAGGAGACTTTGATCCAGTGATGATAGGCCTGGGCGGCATTCGGCCAGAGGTTGACGGGGAACTCCGCCTTGACGCGCAGGACATCACACCATTTCATCGCCCAGTAATCTGCAAACTCCGGACGCGCCAAGAGGTGATCAATCAGGAGCCTGCGTTTTTCCGGACGCTGATCACGCAGGAAGGTTCTCGCCTCATCAGCCGTGGGTAACGTTCCGATGACATCGAGGTAAGCTCTGCGAAGAAAGACCTCATCCGAACAGAGTCTGGGAACGACACCCAGTTTTTTAAGTTGAGCGCCGACGAGCGTATCAATTTTCGTTTCGGGAGTGACTGAAACAACTGTTTCAAAGATATTTGTTGGCGTGACAGGCAAAGAGGCGTCAGCAGCTGCAGTTGGTGTGACAGCCAGTGATAGCGCAAATACTAAAAGCGAATAGGCTTTCATGACCATCCCCTGTTTATAGTCCGCATTCCACGTCTGCATATGAATCTTTCCCCCATAACTTCCATATTCGTTCATACAACAAACTTTTATGGTTGATATTCTACCAAACCTCGTCTGGGAAAACAAATCATTCTTGGAGAGGGAAGAGAATGAACTTGCTCTGCTGTGTTCCACTATAATAAACTAGTACCACTTTAGGAAATTATTTAATGAAGAGACTGATTTTACTTGTCGTGAGTTTGGCCGTGACGCTCCATGCCGTGGACTTTGGTCCGGTTAAAAACTATCCGAAAATCGGGCTCGCGTTCCCCAATCTGCGCCAGCCTCAAGCTGATCCTGTGCCACCCCCTGAGGCTTATGCGTATATCAGGGTAGAGACTGACAACGTGACGCGGGTGGATCAGTTTAAGCCGTATGACCTCTGGTATCGCAGGGTCTGCTGTGGCCGATGGTTCGATCTTTCCGGCAACCAGCTCATTCTCGGACGGCTCTCGCATGACCTGCCGGTGACGACCGAGGAGAAGGTAACCCGGGTAGCCTTTGACCAACTGTTCGACAGCGCCGAGCTCACGAGCGCAGAGGCTGAAAAAGAGATGAAGGTCTTGGTTGAAGCCTTTTCCGGCTACAAGGTGGGATTTCCGCATAAACTTCCGCAGAGCGGCCGTGCGTTGAGTGCGATCTATACTTTCCCATGTGACAAGACGAATGTCCTCATATACACCTTCCATCCAAGCCGGATGGAAGGGGATAACGATCCGGATTGGTTTTGCGTGATTGTCGAAGCGCCCGCTGCGCGGGAGATCAGCAAGGCGAAAGCTGAAGTAGAGGCTGACTTCCTCGGAAAGATTGATACGCCGTCCCGTTCCTCAGAGGAGAAGGGGGTGGAGGTCAAAGAGCTTGCCGTTACGAAGAAAGAAGAGTACCCCATTGACTTGACCGACCATCCTGTCCGGGTTGAGGCGCGCAAGAGCATCGAGAATTATGATTCCTGGTGGATCCACGAGACGGAGGGGTTTGTGATTCTCTCCGATGTCAGCAGCGAGACGGGCAAGCCGGTTGTGTTGGAGCTCCGCAAGACCCTTCCGTTGCTGAAGAAGGCATTCACAACCTTGGTTCCACCGTTGACCCTTGATCAGGAGGTCGCCATCATAAGGATCTTTCAACGCCCTGAAGACTATGTGAACTATGTGGGCAGGGACAAAGCGTGGTCAAGTGGAATCTGGATGCCAGCCAGGCGTGAGCTGGTCCTTCGCGAAGTTCCCAGTACAGCGGCGATCTCAAAGACCTTACGCCATGAGGCGTTTCATCAGTATCTCTCAACGGCCTATTGCCTACTTGTCGCCCCGGCATGGATGAACGAGGGCCATGCCATGTTCTTTGAGAATGTGACCCTCAGCGCGAAAGGAAAATTGGTTTTTGAGGAAGATGAACGTTCTGTGCGTTTGCTCCTGGATAATCTCGACGCCCTGTTGCCGCTTCTCCCGGATTTCATGAAAACCAGCTATGCCGACTTCTATGCCGGCACGGATGAACAGCGCGAGCTGAAGTATGCCCTGGCCTGGGGACTCGTCTACTATCTTCAGAAAGGGGTGCCGACAGAGAGCAAGGCAACCGCCAAGACGCTTCTTCAAACCCTCGGCGTCGAGCTGGCCGACACCCAAGACTATGCCCAAGCCATGGAACGCGTCTTAGCAACGCTCGACATGAAGAGTTTCCAGAGCAGTTTTAAAGAGTTCTGGGTCCAGCGCCGGTCAGCTGCCAAGAAATACGATCCACTGAAGTAGGTGGGATTACATCGCCGCGGCAAGTGCTTTGCCGAAATCGCTGCAGGAGACCTCGGTCGCACCATCCATCAGACGTGCAAAATCGTACGTGACGGTCTTTGCGGCAATGACAGTATCCATGGCGGTGATGATCTTGTCCGCAGCTTCTGTCCAGCCCATATAGCGCAGCATCATCTCTCCTGAGAGGATGAGGGAGCCAGGGTTGACCTTGTCAAGGTTGGCATACTTGGGTGCCGTGCCATGTGTCGCCTCGAAGCAGGCGATACCGGTTGTGTAATTGATATTGCCGCCGGGCGCAATGCCGATACCGCCGACGCAGGCTGCCAAAGCATCCGAGACATAGTCCCCATTCAGGTTGAGTGTTGCGATCACATCATAGTCCGCAGGACGCGTCAGGATCTGCTGGAGGAAGGCATCGGCAATGCAATCCTTGACAATGATTTCACGTCCGGTCTTCGGATTCTTAAAGGTGCACCAGGGTCCTTTATCAATGAGTGTCGCACCATACTCTTCGCGGGCGAGTTCGTAGCCCCAGTCACGGAAGGCACCTTCCGTAAACTTCATGATGTTACCCTTGTGAACGAGGGTGAGGCTCTTGCGATCATTGGCGATCACATATTCCATAGCAGCACGGATCAGACGTTTCGAGCCTTCGCTGGAGACGGGCTTGATGCCAATGGAGGAGGTTTCAGGGAAGCGTATTTTTTTGACACCCATCTCGTTTTGAAGAAAGGTAATCATTTTTTTCGCCTGATCCGTCTGGCTGAACCACTCGATGCCCGCATATATATCCTCGGTGTTTTCACGGAAGATAACCATGTCCGTCAATTCCGGTTTTTTGACTGGGGAAGGAACACCTTTGAACCAGCGGACTGGACGCAAGCAGACATAGAGGTCGAGTTCCTGACGCATGGCCACGTTGATGGAACGGATACCGCCGCCGACTGGCGTTGTGAGCGGTCCCTTGATCGAGACGACATAGTTACGACAGGCATCAAGGGTCTCTTGGGGGAGCCAGGTGTTGGGTCCATAGACATCATTCGCCTTCTCGCCTGCATAGACCTCCAGCCAGGAAATCTTCCGTTTGTCACCGTAAGCTGCTTTGACTGCCGCATCCCAGACGATCATCGCGGCCTTGGTGATGTCAGCCCCAATGCCATCGCCTTCGATAAAGGGGATGATCGGCTGGTTAGGGACGTTCAGAACATTGTTTGCGCCCATGGTGATCGGGGTTCCAAAATCAGGGATTTTGATCTTTTCGTAGCTCATCGTAAAAATTCCTTTTAAAGGGCGCCAGTATACCGTTTTCTCTCCATTTAGACAAGTGTCCGTTCGGTTAACGGACGAACTGCGTGTTTTGACCGTCAGCAAATCCTGTTCGGAGTCCCGGCAGGGGCCAGCCTCACGGAGACGCTGACCGGGGACGGACAGGTCGGTACGTCGGCCTTCTTCTTCGGGAATCAGAACAGGACGGTCACCTTCGCTTACAACCCGCTCACCGGCCTGCTGGATTCTATGGACCTGCCAGGCCAGGTCCCCACCGTCGGGTTCTCGTATAACGACAGTAAGGAGCTCACCGGCATCGCTGCGGGCTTAGCCTGCAACCTCACCCTCACGCGTG
>CAYWNP010000117.1:0-6792 GCA_964459675.1 uncultured Akkermansia sp.
AGATACGGAGCCTCTCATGTCAAAAAAGCAAGTTAAGTTTATGTGTACCGCCTTTCGTGACGGTTTTCAATCCGTTTACGGAACGCGCGTGTTACCCGAAGACTTCTTTCCAGCTGTCCAAGCCGCGCGAAATGCGGGCATTCAATATTTTGAGGCTGGCGGTGGCGCGATGTTCCAGTCCCCTGTTTTTTATCTGAATAGCGACCCCTATAAGATGATGCAACGCTTCCGCGATGTCTGCGGACCCGACGCCAATCTCCAGACGCTTGCGCGTGGCATTAATGTGGTTGCCCTCGATTCAGCCTCCAGTGATGTGATTAAGCTCCATGCTAAGCTCTTTAAGAAGTATGGCATGACGACCATCCGTAATTTTGACGCCCTTAATGACGTGAACAACCTCATTTTTTCTGGCAAGTGCATTGTCGAAGCTGGGTTGAAGCATCAAGTCTGCGTGACCATGATGTCCCTCCCGCCCGAGTGTGCAGGCGCGCATGACGCGGATTTCTATGAAAAGTCGTTACGTGATATCCTTAACGCTGGCATTCCCTATGATTCTGTCTGTTTCAAAGACGCCTCTGGCACCTCCACACCCGCCATGGTCTATGAGACCATCAAGCGTGCGCGTAAAATGCTTCCTGCTGAAACCTCCATCTCCTTTCACAGCCACGAAACCGCTGGTTGCTGCGTGATGGCTTACAAAGCAGCCCTGGATGCAGGCGCAGACACCATCGACCTCTCCCTCTCCCCCGTCTCCGGCGGCACCTGCCAACCCGACCTCATTGTGATGTGGCATGCCCTGAGAGGTACGGACTACGATCTTTGCATTGACATTGACAAAGTTCGCGAAGCTGAACAGATCTTCCGTGAATGCATGAAGGATTATGTGATCCCAACCGAGGCCCTTGCCGTCGAACCGATGATCCCGTGGTCACCAATGCCAGGCGGCGCACTCACCGCGAATACACAGATGCTTCGTGACAACAACCTGATGCCCCGCTATGGCGAAATGATTCACGCCATGGCTGAAGTGGTCAAGAAGGGTGGTTTCGGAACCTCAGTTACCCCTGTTTCCCAGTTCTATTTCCAACAGGCTTTCAACAACGTGCTCTTCGGGCCTTGGACAAAAATAGCCCCCGGTTATGGTAAAATGGTGTTGGGCTACTTCGGAAAAACGCCTGTCGCCCCTGATCCAGACATCGTCAAGATATCCTCTGAACAGTTGAAATTGCAACCCACGACAGAGAATGTGCTCGCAATCAATGATCGGGAGCCGAAGAAGTCTATCGCTACCTACGAGACTATCCTCAAAGACAACGACCTTCCTATCACAGATGAAAACGTCTTTATTATTGCCTCCTGCGAAGACAAAGGGCTGCTCTACCTGAAGGGTGATGCAAAGGTTAACGGTGTACGTAAGCATGAGCCTGTAAAAACGAACACCCCTGTCGCCAGCACCGAGAAGGCTGGCTATACGGTCATGGTGAACGGAACCGCTTACGGCGTTGAGCTTAAAGGCGACAAGGCGATTGTCAACGGCAAAGAATACGCCATACGCGTCTCCAATGGACTTACGCATACCTCTAGCCAATCCACAGCCCCTACTACATCAGCCAAGGTAGAGGAAGTCAAAGCTTATGTCCCTGGGACAGTCCTTCGTATTAGTTGTGCCGTGGGTTCAGCGGTCAATGAAGGGGATGAACTCCTTGTCATGGATGTGATGAAGATGGAGACACCCGTCAAAGCTCCTCACGCCGGCACGGTTCAAGCAATCAATGTCAATCAAGCAGACAAGGTTAACACCGGCGACATTCTTGTTGTTATTGGGTAACCGTTGCCCACGGCTTTTTATTCAGAAAGATAATACAGATTATGAAACAGTTGCTCTTAAGTCTCCTGACACTCCTCTCCGTCAACTTTGTTTTGAATGCGCAAACAGCGGTTGCTTCTGAGCAGCCCGTGAGCACAACAACAGTGGCTCCTGCAACGCCCCAAGCGGTTCCTCTCGTTTCTGCTGCATCTCAAGAACAGGCAGAACCGCTCTGGAAACAGACCCTGCGGAAGGTTAAAGGACTTCCTTATGAGACGGGCATTGCTGGCTTCTTCAGAAAGGATGCCCCTGATTATATGGCCAAAGGGTATATTGATGAAAATGGCAAGAAGATCGAAGGCCATGACGTCAAAGTCGTTGGCAACCTCCCCTACGGTGTCGGACAGTTACTGATGGTCATCATCTGTCTCGGACTGATCTACCTTGCCGTGGTTAAAGACTTTGAGCCTCTGTTGCTGTTGCCGATCGGTTTTGGCGGACTCCTGGCAAATCTTCCGATGGCAGGCGTTACAATGCCAGCGATCATGGATCCGATTTCGCGTGTCGTTGAACCAGGCGGCTTTCTCTACTACTTCTTTAATTTTGGCGTCTCCACCGGACTCTTCCCAATCATGATCTTCTTTGGTGTGGGCGCGATGACCGACTTTGGTCCACTGATTGCAAATCCCCGCACCGCTATGCTCGGGGCTGCAGCGCAATTAGGTATTTTTATTGCACTGATTGGTGCCCTCGTCCTCACAAAGGTTACGGGCGGCGTGATTGACTTTGACATCAAAGATGCCGCCTCGATCGGTATCATTGGTGGCGCGGATGGACCCACGGCCATCTGGCTGACAACCAAGTTATCTCCTCAACTCTTGGGTGCTATTGCCGTGGCCGCCTATTCTTACATGGCGCTTGTGCCAATTATTCAGCCACCGATCATGCGCTTGCTGGTGCCTGAGGCGGAACGTAAGATCGTCATGAAGCAGCTTCGTCACGTCTCGAAGATGGAAAAGGTTTGCTTCCCTCTGATTGTGCTCTTGCTCTGCGCCTTGCTCCTCCCCAGCGCTGTTCCACTGATCGGTGCTTTGATGCTCGGGAATCTGGCCCGTGAGGTTGGTCCTGCGGTCTCCCGTATTGCTGACACCATGGCCAATCCACTAATTAACATTGTGACCATCATGTTGGGCCTCTCCGTTGGCTCAAAGCTCGCCTGCGAAAAATTCCTGAATGCAGAGACGCTCGGCATTCTTGTTCTGGGATTGATTGCCTTTGGCTTTGGTACTGCAGGCGGGTGCATCATGGGACGCATCATGAACAAGTTCTCGAAAGATCCCATTAACCCGCTAATCGGTTCAGCAGGCGTCTCTGCGGTGCCTATGGCTGCCCGCGTCTCGAACAAGGTTGGACTGGAATCCGATCCTACCAACTACTTGCTCATGCACGCAATGGGGCCTAACGTCTCTGGCGTGATTGGTTCTGCGGTTGTGGCAGGCGTTCTTTATAAGCTCTGCACCTAGTTTTCACCGCCGCAAGACGATTTGGAACATAGAAAAGCCATACCCGTCACGGGTATGGCTTTTTCATTATTCACGCACCTGTTTCCGATACTCTGCAGGGGTCTGTCTTGTCAGCGCTTTGAAGTTTCGAAAAAAGCGCGGCATCTGGTGCAGACCAACCTGTGTGGCAATACTGGATACCGGAAAATCCGTATCCGCCAACAATTGCTTTGCGCGCTGTACACGTTGGAGCATGATCTCCTCGGAGCAGGAGTGTTTGAGGGTTCGGGTACATTCATAATCCAGCCAGCGACGGGAACACCGCAACGCCTTTGCAACATCGCTTGCTTCCAGCTGGGCATGGAGATTTCCGCGTATGTGATGAACCATTCGCGAGATAAAAACAGACTCGACAGCCCTTGAATCCGAACTGATTCGCGGAATCACGCCAGACGGAGCAATATGTATCACCTCTTGTTTTAATCTTTTATGAGAGATGCGTCGCTGTAACATCTCACACGCAGCTGTGGCCATCTGCGTCATCCGCACGTCTACCGAGGAGAGCGGGGTACCACAACTATGCGTCATCAACTCATCATTCCCGACTCCAATGATTGAAACATCATCTGGGATCTTGAGCCCCGCGACGTTACATGCATAGATCGATTCAGCACCCCTCAAATCATCCTGCACAAAGAGCGCAAGCGGTTTGGGAAGTTTGAGGAGACGATTCGACAACCAGGTCGTTGTATCTTGAACAGTCTTGTCCGGAGCCAGCAGTGTGGCACTCATCGCACGCTTGCACAGCGTGTCTTTAAAACCCTGCCAGCGCAACTCAGACCGCTGTCCCTTAAAACGCTGATAAAAGGCAAAATGTGTAAACCCCATCTGTAAAAAATGTTCTGCAACCTGGTGTCCGCAGAGCAGTCCATCTTCCGCTGTTCCTGACCAACCCTGCTGAACATCAGCCTCTGACATCCAAACATGAACCGTCGGAATTTGTTGATGTTTTCTCAGCCACTCACGCGTGCTATTGGTAATGGTATACACGGCTATAACCGCATCCGCTTTCGGCATGTCATAACGCTCCGCTGCTACGGCCATTGTCCCGTCAAGCATCCACCCTGCTTGAACCGCGTAAGTGGAGATAGCCTTGTGAATCGCTGCAAAGTAACGATCCATGAGCAACACGACGACTGGTTTTGATTTCATAGAGGAGTTCCAAAATTGTTACTATATTATTCTATTTATGATATTTTCGTCAATGCCAATATCGGCTATACTGGCAACATGAATAGTCATTCATATCGTTTAGGAGTAGATGTTGGTGGCTCACACATCAGCTGTGCACTCATTGATTCAGCGACCTGTACCCTCGTTCATGATCGGTTACTGCGTGCAGATATTCATACCCATGCGGAAAGCGATGTTATCCTTGCTGAATTCGCAGAGGTGATTAAACGAAGTGCGGGTGATTCCCTGACAGCAACATCCACCATCGGTTTTGCCTTCCCGGGTCCTTTTGATTACGAGCAGGGCATTTGCCTCATTCCCCCGGAATTGGCCAAGTATGAGAAACTCTTTGGTGTGAACATCAAAGAGGAATTAACCCGACGTCTTGGCTTCCAGGGAACGATGCATTTCATGAACGATGCCGCCTGTTTTGCGATTGGCGAATATCGAATGGGCGGTGCTCGCAGCTCCAAGAGAACCTTAGCACTCGCCATAGGAACCGGTTTCGGCTCAACCTTTTTGGCTGAAGGGAAACCCGTAACCCAAGGCTCTACCGTTCCCGAGGATGGCATGCTTTGGCATGTGCCCTACAACGGTGGCATCGCTGATGACACATTTTCGTCACGTGGCCTTGTAAGGGCCTGGAAGGAAGCGACCGGGGAAACCATTGCCGGCGCAAAAGAGTTGGAAGTCTTAGCGCGTGCAGGGGATCAGCGGGCGCTCGCTATTTTTCAGAACTGGGGTCGGCAGATGGCCGAATGCCTGACGCCCTGGCTTTCCGCATGTCATGTCGATACGATTGTCCTGGGAGGTAATATTGCCAAGGCCTGGGATTGGTTCGTGCCCGCGCTAAAGTGTGGCATTGGTGCAAACATTCGTGTAGCTCCTGCCGAGCTAGGCGAATCCGCTCAGATGATCGGGGCCGCTTTGATAGCTTAAACCATTATGAAAAACAATAAACTTGCTTTACTCAGCGTATTTTCCGCCTTCTTAGTCATGGGGTTCGTCGACATCGTCGGCATTGCCACGAATTTCGTGAAGAGTGACTTTGCTTTGAGCGATACGATGGCCGGCTTCTTGCCGTCCATGATTTTCCTCTGGTTTCTGATCTGTTCGTTGCCGACCGGCATCCTGATGAATAAGATCGGACGTAAGAACACAGTCCTCCTGAGCATCGGGGTGACAGGCGTGGCCATGCTGCTACCCCTGCTGGTCTACACAAAGGAAGTTGTCTTCGCCGCCTTTGCCTTGCTGGGCATCGGCAACACCATCCTGCAGGCCTCCCTGACCCCTCTGCTCTCGAATGTAGTCCCGCAGGATAAGGTCTCCAGTTCCATCTCTCTGGGTCAGTTCACAAAATCAATTGCCTCGTTTGCAGGGCCCCTCCTGGTTTCCGGCATGGTGCTCTGGACAGGCAACTGGAAATATGTCTTTCTGGCGTATGCGATCAGCTCGTTCCTGGTCTTCCTGTTGCTGGCAAGCGCCTCTATTGAGCGTGAAACCGCAACGACGAGCACACTTTCCTTTCTCGACTGCCTGGCGTTGTTGAAGGATGGACGTATCTTCGCACTCTTCCTGGGCGTGGTCATGCTGGTCGGCTTTGATGTCGGGATGAACGTGCGCATCCCCGCCCACCTGAATCAAGTCTGCGGCTTGTCGCTTGAGAAAGCGGGCTTGGGTTCAAGCGTTTACTTTCTCGGTAAGACCCTCGGCGCCTTTGCAGGGGCGTTCGCCCTGGCCCGCCTGAATCCGGCCTGGGTGGGACGTGTTTCCGCGCTGATGATGTTGCTCTCGATTGCCACATTGTTGCTGACGACATCTTCAACCGTCGTCCTCGCGTGTGTATTTGTCTCGAGCCTCGGCGTCGTCGCCGTCTTTTCCTTAATCTTTACCTGGGCCTTTGAACATCTCCCCAACAAAACAAATGAAGTCTCGAGCCTCTTAATCATGGGTGTCTCCGGCGGTGCCGTGATCCCGCCGGTCATCGGCTTTATGACCACGCAGTTTGGGGCTGCTGGTGCGATCTCCATTCTCTTAATCACGCTAGTCTATACTGCAGGGATCATGTTTATTAAAGGAGCGAAATGAGACGTGAATTGATCAAGCGCCTGATTGCAGGCGAACCGGTTGAGCGGTGCGGATTTTGGACAGGCAAACCCCATGTCGATACCTGGCCTCGCCTCCATGAGTATTTCGGCACGCAAACCGAGCAGGAGTTTCGCAACACGATCCGGGACGACATCGTCTGGA
>CAYWNP010000118.1:0-6751 GCA_964459675.1 uncultured Akkermansia sp.
AAAATATGATAGGTTGGCGGACAAGAGTGTCCGCGGTCCCAGGTTGAAGTTATAGACAAGAGGGTATTGCAGATCGGATTATTTTTCGCGATGCAGGGCCACTGCCTGGGCGCGGGAGCGGACGTGGAGTTTCTTGTAGATTCGTTGAATATGGGTACGGACCGTACCATAGGATATTTCGAGCGTGTCGCCAATCTGCTTGTACATACATCCCTTGGACAGCAGGTGCAGCACTTCCGTCTCCCGCACCGAAAGGGCGGTGTCTGTCGCGGGGGCCTCTGTCCCGGTGGGGGCCTTGCGGAAGGTCTGCACGACTTTACGAGCAATGCTGCTGCTCATGGGCGCTCCCCCTCCCAGCATGTCCTGCAGAGCCTCGGCCAGCTCCTGTGTACGGACCGGTTTGAGCAGGTAGCCTGAGGCACCCGCCGACAACGCCTCGAAGATCGTGTCCGTATCCTCGTGTACCGTCAGCATGATGATGAGTACGCCGGGGTCCCGCACGGCAAGCTGCCGGACACACTCGACCCCGTCCATGCCAGGCAGATTGATGTCCATCACGACGACCCGCGCACGCACCTGCGCCAGGCCGTCCAACGCCGCCTCGCCACTGCCATAGTCGCCCACACACGCGCAGCCCGGAATATGCCTGATCATCGAGACCAAGCTTCGCCTCACGCGGTCATCATCTTCGACAATCGCCACGGTATTACGAGGGGGTGTATCCGAAAGTCCTATGCGCTTCATACGTTTCCTTTCCAGCCCACTTTCACCTGCAACGTGACGCTCGTGCCCTGCCCAGGCGCACTACGGATTTCGAACCTGCCGGCAATGTCCGCCATGCGCTCCTGCATGTTTGACAACCCTTGCCCGCCGCCCACACGCTCCGGTGCTCCGCCACCCCTTGCCAGGCCGCTCGCGCGCGCCCCCCCTGGGACGAACCCCCTCCCGTCATCGGCAATGACCAGCTTGAGCCAGTTACCCGTCAGACTCAGCTCCAGCCGCACGGTACGGGCTCCTGCATGGGTTTCCACATTGTGCAGCGCCTCCTTGGTCGCCAGGAAGAGATGATGCCGCAGAGCGGACTCCATCGGCCGGGCCGGCAACTCATCCGGCATCTCAAGCTGACAGGAGAGTCCGGAGGTGCGGGCCATCCGCTCGACATACTGTCCAATAAAGGCGGCGAACTTCTCGACCGTATCATTGGCGGGGTTGACCGCCCAGACAATCTCATCCACCGACCGGGTCAGCGTCCGCGCCAGCGTAAAAATCTCGTTCACATGTCCGCTCACCACCTCGGGCTCATGAGCATCGGCCTGGGCGAGTTCACTCAATAACGCGATCTGCGTCAAGCTGGCTCCAAGATCATCATGGATGTCGCGGGCAATACGGCCGCGATCCTGCTCCAGCATGTGCAAGCGCTTCAGCCGCTGGCCGATCACGTAGCGCCATGCGGCAAACAGCAGGCTCGCCACGACCGTTGCAATCAGTACCCAGAACCAGATCTGCAGGGTCACGGGCAACAGGATGACCATTGTCACCCGCTGCGGTACGCCGCACATGCGGTCGACGAGATTGATCCGCCAGACGTTTTCCCCAGCACTCGCGATCTCAGCCACCACGCACCCCTCCGCCGCTTTCCAGACGGGTTGCTGGCGGCTATAGATGAACAGGTCGCCGTCGCGCGCGCCGGCGTCGGTCAATTCGATCTCCATCTCGCCGCGCCGGTGGGACACACGCTTGATCTCCACTGCACCGCAGTAGATGTGCAGGCTCGACCCGATCAGCACGGGCGTGGCCGGCGCGCAGTCCAGATCAGTAAAGCAGAGGTGCTGCGAGGCGGAAGGTCCGAGCGCAGGCGTGGCCCACGAGCCTTGGGCCACGCCCAAATAGCGGTTGTCCCAGAAGGACCAGACTGCGTAACGGTGGCGGGGATGCATGCCTGCCTTTGCAAAATCCAGCGTGACGGTCCGCTCGGACTTGCCGGGATTCCACAAGAGCGCGACGGTCATGTCGCCCCACGCGCGTTTGACATGTCCCACGAGACGGGGCCACTCCGAGCTGACACAGAGGTCCAACACCGCGGTCTTCTCCTTTGCCGGGGGTGTCATCACCTCGACATTACGCCAATAGGGTCTGAAACTCTCCCAATGCCACGGATCTGCTGTGCTCGCCGCGCCGCAGGAGAGGCCCACCATGCTCATCCAGGTGCGCACGAGCGGCCAGCCGCCCACGATCTCGCTGACGTTGGCGATATCCGTGCCCATGTAGTACGAATCGGGATCCACAGCAAACCAGTGAGCGTTGAGGTGGAAGGAGCGCAACACATCGGTCATGGCGTTCCTAACCACCGGGCGCGCCGCCGACAGGCCCGTACGATTCGCGTCCACCAGCCCCACAGTCGCACGGTCCGCTCGACTGTCATTGAAAAGCAGGTACGTTTTCTCCCCTGCTGCCTCGCGTAAGGTGGTAAACCCTTTGCGCATGGCCTCAAATGACGTATTATTGACGAGTTCCTCTGGCTGTAGCTTTAGATTGGTACGGTTGATCTTCAGATAGGTATATCCGCCTTGAACCGCTTTCTGGATACGGCTGGCAATGTTGCTCCACCCCGGCGGCCCCGTGAAATTCAGTAAGGTCCCCGGACGCGCGCCAGTTAACGCGATACGCCGCGCGTAGAACGAAAGCTCATCCGGGAATTTCTCATTGCTCTCGAGCGGATTGCTAAACCCTTCCAATTTGCGTACGAAACCAGCTTCAAACTCCATGACTCCGGGACGTAACCGCTCACGACTCGCCAGAACCGCATCAACCTCCGCCAGCACGTCCTTGCCCGTGACATTTTCTCCATGAAACAACCAACTGTTCCAGCCTGACAGCGCGCCCTTGTCCGTGCGCGCTCCGTGCGTCTTCGCCACCCAGTCGGCCCAGCGCGGCAGTGCCATCTGTGGCGGCCCTGAAAAGAGGGCCACCTGCTGCCCCCAGCGCGTCTCGCCTGGCTTCACCTGCACACCACTCATATCTGCCGCGAACGCAAAGACCACCTTGCCATCGCCCTGATGCGTGATGCCCGCCTGCGCATACGCAGTCGGCGTTCCGACTGGCCCGAACAGGAAGCCGTTGCCGTCCCCACGATAGAAACTTCCATATTCAAAGACAGTAAGCGGGTTAGCGAGCTCACTCAGCGCAACCACGGCCGGGGCGTTCTTGATGCTGGTATCCAGCAGCGTCACAAGCCACTCTGCCGGATTGCCCTCCACACGGCCCTCCAGCGCCACGGGGGTCAGCGAGACAAGCCTGACTGGCGCGGGGCCTGCGTTACGGAGTCCTGCTTGAGCCTGGAAGCCTGGCACGCCTGGCACGTGGCTGAAACGAAAGAGCAGAACCAGATGCTCCTTCTCGAAACACAGCGTCGCCTCCGTCACTGTGGCACGGCCGCAGGGCGTCTCCTCATGGAAGCGTCCAACAGGGGTGACCAGCCTGCCCGCCACTGAGCGCAGTTCTTGGGTCTGACCGACAGGCCAGGCACCCTGCCCCAGAGTCGAAAGCAATTCGCGCGGCTGCTGGCCATACACGATGGTTGCTGAAAAGCTTCCCCTGAAGTCCATGACCCTGGGCACGGAGAACTTGAAGCCACGCCCGTCAGCATCCAGTGCTACGGTTGCACGCCTGTCTTCCGCTCCTGCCCCCCTTATCCACCCCAGTGTGAACAGAAGCGTGACCCAGACTCTAAAAAAATGCCTATCCTTGAAGATGTTTTTCATGTTCAATTTAAGCTTAACCATGATTACGTCTTTCATTTGACAGCTTCCGTGAGTGAGGACTGAAATCGGTAGATTCCAGATCCTACCTCATACACTGCAGCATTCGCTTCCATCCTCAGGAATTTTACCCCTTCGACCTTGCTCAGGGCAGGCGCCCTCGCCTCACCGATCTTAACCCCGGATTCGGTGACCCCTGCGGCGTCTTTAGCGGGAACGAAAATGGTGGCGGTGGTGTTGGCGGGAATCGTCACATCCATAGTGAGTTTATCGCCTTCGCGTGTCCAGTTGCTGACAATGCGGCCGTAGGGCGAATCGTGATGGCACTTCACCCAGGTTACATCCCCTGCCGGCTCCGGCTTGATGATGACCTGCTTGAACCCGGGCGCCGCGGGATCGGGCATGAGGCCCCCGAGACCCTGGTAAAACCAGTTGTCGGGAGAGGTGAAGCAGGAATGGATATGAGACCAGTGGCCATTCCACTGTTCCCAGAGCGTCGTTGCACCCTGCTCCAGCATGTACCCCCACCCCGGGTGCGTCGTCTGGTTGAACATCGTGAAGACCAAGTCATTCCGGCCGGTCTCGCGGAGATATTCCATCATGAAATAGGTGCCGAGCATTCCGGTGTCAAGATGCCCCTGGTTCTTGACGAGGATGTTCTGCTCGAGTTTCTTGAGCATGGCGGCGCGCTCCGGCTCAGGGACCACACCGGTCATCAGCGGCATGACATAGTAGGCCTGTTCATCAATGACGTAGTGCGCGGCGGCTTTATCATAGAACGCGGCATGGACAGCCGGACGAATGACCGCCAGGCGTGACTGGCAGCGTTCAACCTCGTCCTTCTTGCCAAGTGCTTCCGCCATCCGCATCAGGAGATCCATCTGGTAGATGCGGTAGCAGTTATTGAACAGCTCAGCTGCCTGCGGGCCCGGCCAGTTATCGGTGTCCATGCCACGGTTGGGCGGCACCCAGTCGCCGATGAAATCCCACTGCCCGCCGTACTTCCTGAGAATGCTGTCTTTGCAGCGCGCCTCCAGGTGGTCCACATAGCGGCGGATGGCGTCGAAGTTCTCCTCCAGCACACGCCGGTCGCCATAGTAGAGATAGTGACGCCAGGTGGTAGCCGCCAACAGGCCGGGCCAGCCGGGCCCGCCACCGCCTGAACCGAACGGCGCCATGTGCGGCAGCCCGCCGTCCGCCCCCTGTCGCAGCCGCCAGTCACAGAGCCACTTGCGGTAATAGCCGTAGGCATTAAAGCTGGTCATGAAACCTTCCGTGGCGACCTGCCCGTCGCCATACCCCATGCGCTCGCGATGCGGACAGTCGACATAGTAGCCACCGAGATTGAGGCTGCGCTGGGTCCACTGGTTCACTCTGGAAATGCGGTTGAACAATTCATTGGAACACTCGAAGGCACCAGCGGACTCAAGGTCACTTTCCACCAGCATGGCCACCGCGTCCTCCTTGGCCGGCGGAACCGGAAGCCCCTCCACAACGACATAGCGGAAGCCGGCGTAGTTGAATTTGTGCTGGAACACCTCGCCTGCACCACCCGCTGAGACGAACTCGCTGACCTGGCTGAAATGCTGGTAATCCCCCTTCTTTCTCCGAACGTCCGCAAAGGTCATCTTCACCACGTTACCCGCCTTCAGCGTCGGCATCTTGAGCCGTAGCCAGCCAGTCAGGGCCGTGCCGAAATCAATCTCGAGTTTACCGGCACCGATGTCGGTCACAGCCACAGCCGGGATCTCCTTGCCAATTCGGTTCAATGGCGCCTGCTGGGCCACCGCCTCGCCTTTAGGGGCGCTGGCTTCGACCACGTTCGTCCATGAACTGTCATCGAACGTTTCCCGGCCCCAATCAGGGACGTTGGCGTTCGCATCCACCCGTTCGCCGCCGAAGTTGTTCCATTGCCGTCCCCCGATCCACCGGTAGTGGCTCGCGCGCGCTTTCCACGACGCATCTGTTCCCAGGACCCATGGCTTCCCGTCAACGTCCGCCCGCAGTTGCGCACGAACAACCGGCACACCGCTGGCCCAGCCGCGCCCCAGCCAGAGACCGATGGCATTGCGTCCCTTCTTCAGGAGCGGCGTGACGTCGTAGGTATTGTAAAACACCTGGAGGTTGTGATCGGAAACCGCCGGAGTAAGGACGTCCGTGCCAACCTTTTGACCGTTGACATACAGTTCCGCATAGCCGGCGATGTTCACGCAGACAAAGGCCCGCGCCGGCACGGCGGAGAGTTCAAACGTCTTCCGCAGCCAAGGCGCAACAGTCACGTCGTTTTCCTGGCTTCGGATCCATTTCGCACTCCAGCTTGTCACGCCGGAGCTTCCGGGCGAAGGCGGGTCTTCCGGCTTGAGCAACCCCATGGTCCACATCGCCGTCTTGCTCCACTCCGAACCTTGAACCGCTGACATGTCCGCCGTAGCCTTGGCGTAGGCGGAACCTTGAACCGTGAACCATATTCTTACCTTCCAGAAACATTTCTGTCCTGACTCCAGAGGCTTGCCTTGATACTCCACGTTGATGCTCTGGTCACTCTCGACCTTGCCGCTGTCCCACAGATCGGGTTTGCTAGCCTTGAACCAGCCGTCTTTAAGAAGCTCCTCCGAACTGGCCACAAGCACCTGATAGGCAGTCTGTTTTATTCCCCTTTCCAGTTTCAAGTTTCCCTTGTCCGCCGTAGGCATTGCGAAGGCGGAAGTTTCGAGTTTCCAAGACAGCCGCGGCTTTGCCACATCAATACCGAGCGGGTCTTTCAAGTATTCACAGCGCAGGTTTGCCACCTCGGCAGCGTGCAGCGCAGCCAGCGGTGCCAGCAGCAAAGCAGCGAGTGTGAAGAATGTGAGTTTGTTCATGTGTGTCCTTTTTTAGCCTTCCCGTTGCAGTTCATTTTTTTGTTACGCACCGTCCCTCCCCCGTACTGAATTTCGTAACAGTATGGCATATTTTCGAAAGCTTGTCTGTCCCCATTAGTAGAGACAAATCAA
>CAYWNP010000119.1:0-6704 GCA_964459675.1 uncultured Akkermansia sp.
GGTTTTATTTGGTCGTCACGAACGAAAGGTTACGATGCAAGCACGGTATTTAACACACAAGCTCGACGAACTATGGAGGTAGAACATGCCAGATATTGAATCGGGAAATATCTCACTTGATGATCTTATCGGTAATGCCAACACACCCATCAGAACAGCACTCTCGAAGGCAAAAGCACTTAAAATGTGTGGTGAAATTTCAAAAGCGCTGGATTTCTTGGTAGATATCTCCAATAGGTATCCTGAAGAAAAGGTTGTTTTTATTCTGCTTGGGGATCTCTATTGGCAGCAGAACGATTTGGAGCATGCTCGAGCCAGTTTCCAGAAGGCAACAGAGCTTGACCCGAGGTTGGAGATTGCATCGCTTGCCCTTTACCACACAAGTTGGTCTTCCGGCCTAAGAGAGGCAGCACTCGAAGAAATGAAACGCTTTATCCTGATATCACATTCCTCTGAGTACGACCGAATATTGCAGGCATTTCGGGGGGCATAGGGGACATAATTCGACAAATGAAGAAAACAAGACATCGGAGAAGGATTGTTTAAGATCAGAATGAGTTGCGGAAAAACAGCAGCAAAACGTGCGCGGACAACGGGTCGTAGTTCCACATTCTACATTTAAGATTGCATCGGGGTGTCGGTGCGCGGACAACGGGTCGTAGTTCCACATTCTACATTTAAGATTGCATCGGGGTGTCGGATTTGCTAAATTACGAACATGCCAAGACATTTAAGACATCATACGCCAGGCGGTTGGTACCATATCACGACCCGTGGGCTGGGTCGCCGAACGCTGTTTCATACGGACCGCGATCATGAGCATTTCATCGAACTGTTGGAAGGGATGGTCGAGCGCTATCGCATCATCCTGCATGCTTATGTGCTGATGGGGAACCATTACCATCTGCTGATCGAATCGCCTGAAGGAAATGTCAGCCGGGCCCTGCAATGGCTGAATACCAGTTACAGTGTCTGGTACAACATCAAGCATAACTGCGCGGGGGCGCTCTTTCAGTCGCGTTTTAAAAGCGTGCCCATCGACAATGAAGGTTCCTGGGCGCTAGAGTGTTCGCTGTATATCCACCTGAACCCTGTGCGCATCAAGAAGCTTGGACAGGGGAAGGGCGATCGGAGTCGCGAGAAGCTGGGACTGCTTCCAGTCGAGCCCAGCAAGGAGCAGATTTTAAAGAGGCTAGAGACACTCCGTTGTCATTCGTGGAGTTCCTATCCTGCGTATGCCGGGACTGCTGAGGTGCCCCAATGGTTGACGTGTACTGAGTTGTGGAGACGCTGCGGTGACAAGGGTAAGGATCCAAAGAAGGAATACAGGGACTGGATCGAGGATTATGTCAGGCAGGGTGTTGTGGAAGGGTCCTTCGCTAAACTGTCAACGGCGGTGGCCATCGGCAGTGTGGAGTTTATTACGAAACTGCGGAAGCAGGTTCTGAAATGTAAGGGAGAGAACACCAACGAGAGGGACTGGAGAAGGTTGCTACCTTTCGCGGAAGTGATGACTGCCGTTGGGAGTGTCCGTGGAGAGCCATGGGAAAACTTTGTCAATCGGCACGGTGACTGGGGCAGAGACCTAGCACTTTATATCGGACGGGTGCGCTGTGGTCTGACGCTGAAGGAGCTAGGCCACTATGTCGACATGAACATACGCGCTGTGTCTCAGGCCGCGACGCGTATTGAAGCGCGCCTGAAAAGAGAAAAAGACTTGAGCACGGCATACAGGAAAACCCTCAAAATGCTTGGAGAAAACAGGGTATGATTTCGATTTGTAGAATGTGGAACTACGACCCGTATTCCCCCAATCGATCCACAGAAAGGTCTTAATTATCCGGATGGCCTGACACGCGTGACACGTGATCAGCCTTGGCCGGAAGTCGGAAATGGCCCCGCAGATCCTCTTCCGCAGGTTGATTATCACTCCGCAGGCAAGCTGGGCGCCTACAAGACGCCCTGGCCGCTCTCAGAAGAGCTCTTTCTGGTCTCTGCCCGTGAGGGAAGACTGATTGGTATGAGCGGACCACGTACCAACCAGTTCAGGCTCTATCTGATGGACGTATATGGTAACCGTGAATTGATCTATCGCGGTCAATACAATGCTCTTTATGCGATGCCCTTCCTGCCTCGCAAAAGGCCCACGGCCATGGCGGACAAGGTGACTTGGCCGAAGATCACGCATCAGGGACAGGGGCAGACCTTCGGAATGGATAATCATCAGGTGATTGCGCCTGCGATCTTTTACAGCAACGACGTTTTTGAAAATGCGCCACCGATCCTTCGTGAAAAGGGGAAGTCGTTGCGTGTAATCCAGATGGATCCCAAAACCTATTCAACTTGGCGCAAGACGGTCCAGCATGATGGCCCTGCCGTGAGTGTTTTCCAGGCGGACGGGGTTAAGCGTATTCTGGGAACCGTGCCAATTGAAGCGGATGGCAGTGTGAACTTTGAGATCCCACCCGGCGAGTCCATCTTCTTCCAGATGCTGGATGCAGAGGGGCAGGCCATCTATGTGATGCGCAGTTTTGCCAATGGGATGCCCGGGGAACGGCGCGGGTGTTTTGGGTGTCACGAGACTGGCATGAAGACCCGTTCCATTCAGTCCCCAGAAAAGTATAAGACAGGCAAGGCGCTTCAGCGTCCCGCCGTAAAGCTGACACCGCCCGCCTGGGGCGCGGACGAAAGTGTGGGCTACACGCGCTTTGTTCAGCCTGTTTTGGATAAGCACTGTGCATCCTGTCACAACAAGGAGGGGACAGACGCGAACAAGAAACTCGACATGACCTATCGCCCCTCCACGCATGGCTGGGGTGTGAATGTCTATCACCGTCCGTATGATGTTAGCCCCTTCGCTGAGCCCTACTACACGTTGGTGGGAGCTGCCTGCCGTTGGCCATCAGTGCGCCCAAAGAATGCGCGAGGTGTTCCTGAGAATCTGGCAGGAATCTTTATTGTTGAAGGGTATGACCAGCGTGATCCTGCAAGCTTGGCCACCTTGGCGCCCTATACGGCTTTTTCACCTCTCAGCACCTTGATCTCGAATGCGTGCAGTGGCGCGCATCATCAAATGAAGGTGACAGGGGTGGAGCGGGAACGGCTGATCGCCTGGGTGGATTGCAATGGCCCCTTCCTCGGGGATGAGGAGATCCGACAGATGTACGATCCGCAACATCCCGAAATTGACGCTAATCCGAAGTTTCGTCCGCGTATCGGGACTGCGCCACGCATCAATCGCTTCAATCTTCGTCAGGATGGCGACACCATGGCACTGTGCGGTCCGCTCAAGTTTGTGGATATCAGCAAAGTGCCAGAACGCGCAAAGAAGACTCGATAAACAGCATCCAAAAGACCTATAGTTAACGACGTCTAATCGTTACTTGTAACCGGCGTCAGTTTTGTGAGGATGATATGCTGTTGTTCGATCCAGAGGTCAATGGGCTCACCTAATTTAAGGCGTCCTGCTTTGGGGCTGAGTTCAAAGGCTTTGAGCAGAATAGGGGACTCATTGGAACTCGGGATGGAGATGAGATGTTGCGCGACTTCACCGAGATAGGTGCTCTCACAAAAGTGGCCACGTAGGCGGTTCGGTAAGTGACTGCTGGGTTGATCTAACCGGATATTCTCAGGACGGATGCAGAGCTCTACCTGTTCATCAAGGGCAAAGGTGGAGTTGGCCACTGCCGCAATAAAGATACCACAGGGGGCCTCTACGGTTACCGTCGTTGACGTGACTTCGCGTATCCTCCCGTGAATGAAATTAGCCTCTCCGATAAATCCGGCCACGAAACGATTCGAGGGTCGCTGGTAGAGTTCCTCAGGGGCGCCAACCTGTTGGATGACGCCGTCCTTCATGACAGCGATCCGATCAGCGATCGAGAGCGCCTCCTTCTGATCGTGCGTAACATAGAGTGCGGTGAGCCCAGCCTGTTTGCAGATGGTCCGAATTTCGGAGCGCATCTCCAGACGCAGCTGGGCGTCCAAATTGGAGAGCGGCTCGTCCAGCAGGATGCATTGAGGCCGGATGACTAAGGCTCTTGCCAAGGCGACACGTTGTTGTTGGCCTCCTGAAAGTTGATTGGGCTTGTCGTGGGCTCGATCGGCAAGGTGAACGCGTGAGAGAGCCTCCATGACCCGCTGTTGGGTCTCAGAGGTTGAGACCTTTCGCATCTCGAGTCCGAACGCGACATTTTCCGCGAGCGTCAGATGGGGCCAGAGGGCATAGTGCTGAAAGACCATGCCCATATCCCGTTTGTGTGGCGGAAGGTTCGTGATGTCTCTTCCATCCACCTTGAGGGCTCCTGAGTCCGGGGTGTGGAACCCCGCAAGGCATCTGAGCAGGGTTGTCTTTCCGCACCCGCTGGGTCCGAGCAGAAAGAAGAGCTCACTAGGACGGATCTCGACACACACATCCTTGAGGACGGTGAGCTTCCCAAACTGCTTGGTGACATGGTCAACGGTTACGGTAACAGACATAAGTTCCTATTCATGGATGACTTGCGCTTCGAAGACAAAGAAGGTGGCTCCCTTGTCCCGCCACGCATCTTTGGGGAGTCCAGCCTTGAGTGCCAGATGGGTAAGGGTCTCTTCGACTCCCCAGCCTTGCTCAGGCGCGACTTGCGGCAGAAAGACAGCGCTCCGGTTTGCACAGGTGA
The DNA here is from genome assembly GCA_964459675.1 of uncultured Akkermansia sp. Lineage (GTDB taxonomy): Bacteria > Verrucomicrobiota > Kiritimatiellia > RFP12 > UBA1067 > CAIZQW01. Next base: position 4,659 of record CAYWNP010000119.1, read on the forward strand.
GAAGGACGCCGTGCTTCCCAATTTCAATCCCTTGCCACGAGGCAATGGGACGTAACGGTGTCAGGATAGAAATTTCGAGTTTTAGACGGGCAAGTTCGCCTTTGCTCAGGGGTTCGAAACGCGTGTCATGAAAGGCGGCATTCAGGGACTGTTCCCGCACAACCTTCCAGATTTCGCGGCGGGGCATGATCTCGCCGATGCATCCGCGTAGCTCACCGTCCAGATTCAACGTGACGAATCCTCCGCGCACAGCTTGCATGCCAGGTGTGACTAGGGCAGGGGTCTTGCCTAGCGCAACGGATTCACCCTCTTTAAAGGCGGATTGGAGCGTGGAACGCACTAGTTCAAGGAGCTTCTCACAGTCCGCCTTCTCCAAGTGCTCTGAGGGTGGTGGGTCTTTTACAGAATGGTCTTGCTTCTGGGACCAGGTTCCATTGACGAGTGCGCCGATGTAACTGACCGAGTTTGAACGATCATGCAGCATCTTACCTGATGTCTCATACCCGGTTTTCTGAACCACAGAATCCTTCGGCATCAGCGCGATCAGAAACGCGAGAGGATCACGTCCGCAGACCGTTGCACCAGTTTCATTTAAGTATTTGATAAAGCCGTCGAGGTCCTTATTTGTAAAGAGTTCGAAGACGCCCATGTCGAGGGTTTCGATGTTCTTCTCGATATCTTGTGTGAAGGGGACATAACCATAATTGGCACCATAGTGCGTGAAGTCCGAGCTGGCTACCACAAGTGTTCCGTCGTCAAGGAGTTCCCGCAGGGCTGAGGCTGCTTCGATAAGATGTTTCGAATCGAATTGTCCGCAGACCATGCAGACCACAGGAATTTTTGTGGAGAGACAGTGCTGAATGAGCGGAAGTTGAATCTGGTCGCTGTGCTCCCTCAAATGGGCTTGTGGTTCGCTGGTGATAAAGGGGAGCTTGCGCAATTTTGCAACAAAGGCGGTGTCCACCGTCAGTTCGCCAAGGGGTGTTTTGAAGTGTGTCGCCTCTGGGACGCTGACAAGATTGGTCATCCCCACGTAATGGCTGGGACCCATGACAATGATTCGCTTTAGGGGTTTGGGGTCGATCCGCAAATAGACACTTGCGGCGACAGCACCTGAGTAGCGGTAGCCAGCATGGGGAACGACAGCAGCGCAGATATGTTGCTTCCGAACGGGAGACAAGCCCCGCAACCGTTCATTCAAATCGTCTCGCAGGCCCGTCTCACTTTCAGAAAACCAGTGTCCTGCTAAAGGAGAAACCATGACTTTCTTCATTTCAACATCCTTCCTACACACGATTAAAAAGGCAACACATGCACTGATTAAGACAGTCAGCAAGCCAACCCATTTCATGATGTGTCTCCTTGAATTCCTTTAGTTTAATACTGATGCGCTAAAATCGCAAGCGAGGAATTCCGGAGAGCGGAGATCAGAGGACGGAGGGCAGAAAACGGAGGTCAGTGTCGGAAGTATGGAATTGACACGCGTGGGCGATTTATTTAAAGTAGGGCTTTGATTTTCGGTCTCTGATCTCTGACTTCCGATCTCTGACCTCGGATCACTCTAGGAGCAATGACTATGCCGATTTACGAATATACCTGTCCCGCTTGCCAGAAGACCTTCGAGCATCTGGCTCGGACGCTTTCGGACAAGCCTAAGGCCTGTTTGGCTTGTGGAAACAAGAAGGGGCTGGTGAAGCAATTCTCGACCTTTGCCGCCACCAAGTCAACGCCAGCGATTCCTTCAGGCTGTCATGGTTGCGCAGGCGCTTCGAGCTGTCCATCCCTCTCGCATGGCGGATGCCATAGTTAAGCCAGTTACCCCCAGAGCGGGAATAAACGAGGGAGCAACTTGTGCGCGGGTATTCAGAATTCAGTAATCAGGAGTCAGAGTTGGAAAATTCATTCTGAATTCTCGCTTCCGACTTCTAAATACTTGAAGTTATAGTTAAGCCTTCTACCGATCCAACTGGATGTTCTTCCGTATATAGGTCGGGATATCGAGGTCCTGACCATTGAAGATGGTCGGCTCGACATTTTGAAACTTCC
>CAYWNP010000120.1:0-6662 GCA_964459675.1 uncultured Akkermansia sp.
GAGCGTGCGGAGGAGTATGCGGGTTCTTCGTCCTGTAAGGAGTGTCACGCGGGGTTCTATCAGAAATGGGAGACCTCGCATCATGGGCGTGCGTTGCAGCCGATCACCCCGGAATTGGTAGCCCGTGACTTGACAGAGATGGCGCAGCCGATCACCGTCGGCGATGCGGCTTATCAGGTGGATCTGAAGAAGCGGGTGGTTGTCGAGACCTTCAAGGATGGCAAGAAGGTCTCGTATCCGCTCTTGCACACGCTGGGTGGAAAGAACATCTACTATTTTCTGACCCCCTTGGAGAAGGGGAAGTTGCAAGTTCTGCCTGTCGCCTTCCGCTTGGCTGACAAAACGTGGTTCAATACGACTGCCAGCATGTTGCGTCACTTCCATGCGGATGGCGATACGCCTCTGGAGTGGAGAGACTCCATGCTGACCTTCAATACAGCGTGTTTCAGTTGCCATGTGAGCCAGCTTGAAAAGAATTATGATCTGAAGCGTGAGAGTTACAAGACGGTCTGGCGGGAACCGGGTATCAGTTGCGAGACGTGCCATGGACCCGCAGAGAAACATAATGCGGTCTGTCGTGCCCTGCCCAAAGGCCAGACACCCACCAACCTCTTTCTAAAGAGCTGGCGCACGTTTACATCCGACCAGATTGATAGTTCGTGTGCGACCTGCCACGCGAAGATGATTCCGCTGACGCCCAGCTTCATTCCTGGCGACACCTATTTCAATCACTATGATCTCGTCACCTTGGAGGATCGGGACTTCAGCGCAGATGGACGGGACTTAGGCGAGAACTACACCTACACGCTCTGGTTGATGAATCCCTGCGCGAAGAAGAGTGAGTTGAATTGCGTCACGTGTCACACCTCCAGCGGACGCTACCGTTTTGCCGCAGGCGTGACCAATGATGTGAATGCGGCCTGTTCGTCCTGTCATTCCGATCGGGTCAAAAATATCAAGACTCATTCACGTCATGCGCCAGAGGGCAAGGCAGGGTCGTGCATTGCCTGTCACATGCCGATGACCTCCTTTGCTGCGATGCGCCGCAGTGACCATTCGCAGCGTCCGCCTTGTCCCGAGGCTGCCAAGCGTTATGGCGCCACGTCGGCCTGCATTCTGTGCCATGACAAGAAGGATGAAACATGGGCCGCGGGAAAAGTGCGCGAATGGTTCCCTGATGACACGCGTCGGAAGAAGATGTTGCGCATTGGCGAGTTGATGGATCCTGCCCGTAAGCGGGACTGGACCACCTTGCCGGCCATGCTTGCCTATCTGCAGGAGCCAGCTTCGCAAACCGAAGAGGTGGTCTGCGCCTCACTGGTGCGCCTCTTCCGTGATTGTCCTGACGCGCGCATCTGGCCAGTGGTCCGTCAAGCCGCTTCCCATCCCTCTGCTTTGGTCCGTGGCGCAGCAGCGGGAACGCTGGCAGGCAATCTAAGGGACGCTGAAACAATTGCCGTGCTCTGCCGCGCGCTGAGCGATCCGATCCGTGTGGTCCGTATTCAGGCGGCGCAGTCCCTGGCAGCCTTTCCCAGGACAGCCTTTGACAAGACGACTCTTACTGCATTGGCCAAGGCCGAAGAGGAGTTGCTGGGGATGTTGACGGCACGGCCGGACGACTGGGCGAGCCACTACAATCTGGGTAATTACCGCATGGCGCGCGGGGATTTTTCAAGCGCAATGAACTCGTATAAGGCCTCCATGAAGTTGAGGGATGACACGGTGATGCCCTTTGTTAATGCGGCGGTCTTGGCTTCGCAGCAGGGTAATCTGCAAGAGGCGATCAGTTATTTGCGTCAGGCTTCTAAGAACCAACCTGAGCATGGGCCTGTGCACTTGAATCTGGGGTTGGCCTTGGCAGAGACAGGCGATCTTGCAGGCGCGGAAAAGGCCCTTCGTATCGCCATGAAAGACCCCAGCTGTGCTGCCCAGGCAGCCTATAACTGCGCCGTACTGGTCGGACAGCGAAATCCGGGCGGCGCAGTGGAACTTCTCCGTTTTGCGCTTAAGCATGAACCTCAAAACGCCCGTTTCCAAGAGGCATTGAGATATTTTACGCAAAGATCGCTATGAGAGGTGCTTGCACGGAAAGCCCCGCAAGTGGCTGATTACAGCCAGGGCTTATCTCGTGCAAGCACCTGCATGTCATTGTTAAGGAGACGCTAAGAGAGGCCGCACGGGGTCTAAGATTGGATATTGGAAATTCCGTGTTGGATATTGGATATTCTTTCGCATTTTTCGCCTTACAACAGGGGGGTAATTGTTGTATGATATTGCCCTTCATGAAACCACTTATTATTGCAGGTCGCGAATTCCGGTCGCGGCTCTTTATTGGAACCGGAAAATTTGGTTCGCACGAGCTGATGCGCCAGGCGATCGAGGTCTCAGGCTGTGAATTGGTGACGGTCGCGCTTCGCCGTGTTGATTTGGATAAAAACCCCGAAGGCGATCCGCTGATCTCTAAGCTAGACCCCAACAAGGTTGTCATTGTGCCCAACACGAGCGGTGCGCGTACGGCGGAAGAGGCAATCCGAATTGCGCGCCTTGCGCGTGCTGCGGGTGGTTTCGACTGGATTAAGCTTGAACTGACCCCCAATCTTCACCATTTACTCCCTGATCCGATAGAGACCCTAAAGGCCTCTGAGGTGTTGGCGAAAGAGGGCTTCAAAGTGCTTCCTTATATGAATGCCGATCCTGTCTTGGCTAAGCGACTAGAGGAGGTTGGGGTTGTTGCCGTGATGCCTCTGGGTGCTCCGATTGGGACGAACAGGGGACTTCGCACACGCGACATGATTGAGATCATCATCGCAAATGCGAATGTGCCGGTGGTGGTGGACGCTGGACTGGGACTTCCCTCTCATGTGGCAGAGGCCATTGAGATGGGGGCTGATTGTGTTTTAGTGAACACAGCGATTGCTGCTGCAGCGGATCCTGTAAAGATGGCTCTCGCTTTTTCAAAAGCGGTTGAGGCTGCTGAATTGGCACGCCAAGCAGGTCCGCGTGCGGCTCGCATGACGGCTGATGCCTCATCCCCGTTAACCGGATTTTTGTGGAAGGAATAATATGACCATTCATACATTGAGTCTGACCTTGACGGACAAGGAAGTCGTGGCTGCTGTTCAGCGGACATGGGAGATGCAGAAGGCGAATATGCCGGCGGAGGCACAGAGCCAGATCAAGAATGTCAAGGATGTGAACCTCACCTTTGGAGAGGGTGACATCACCATTTCCGGTAAGTTCGTGATGGGCTTTCTGCCCGTCCCCTTTGAGGGGCGTTGTGAGTTGACGCCTGCTGATGGGGGGGAGACGCTGGTGGTACGCTTAACCAAAGTGAAGGCCTCCTTTTTCAGTGGCGGCGGTGAGGCGATTATCTCGGCGCTTGCCAATCAGATTCCACAGATCCCGGGGTTGACGGTCTCAGGGGACTCCTTCTTGCTCCACTTTCCGACGCTGTTGCAGAATAAGGAGTTCAAGCTGGGTGGGAAGATTCGGTCGATTGATCTTCGGCCAGGCAAACTGACCTTTGCGATTGCTTGAGAAGTAAATGCAGTGGCAGTAGGCAGTAGCAGTTGGCAGTTAACACTCCGGCAATAAACGAATGAATAACTGTATCGCACAAAGACACAAGGCCACAAAGTTAAGAAATGAAGCTTCAGTCTTGAATTTCTTTGTGGCTTCGTGGCTTTGTGCGAGATAATTTAGCAAGGTATAGGCAGGCTTTTATGATGGCAGAAGATGATTATGCGTTATTAGATAGTGGCGACGGGAAGAAGCTGGAACGTTTTGGTCCGTATGTCCTTGCCCGTCCCTGTTCGCAAGCGGCGTGGAAGCCTTGTTTGCCTGAGTCTGTTTGGCAACAGGCGCATGCGACCTTTGACCGCGCAGAGGGCAATCAGTGGCATAACCGTAGCGCCTTGCCGGCAGAGTGGACGGTTCAAGTCTCCAACATTGTTTTCAAACTCTCGGGTACCGATTTTGGGCATTTAGGAATCTTTCCGGAACAACGCGCGCAGTGGCTCTGGATACAGGATGTCGTTCGAAAGGCAATCGCCGCGCGTCAGCGTCCGTTGCAGGTGCTCAACCTCTTTGCCTATTCTGGGGGCGCGACCTTGGCCGCGGCCCTTGGCGGTGCGGAGGTCTGCCATTTAGATGCCTCGAAGGGCATGGTTCAGTGGGCGCGCGAGAATGCGGTGCTGAATAAGCTGCAGGACCATCCGATCCGCTGGATCGTGGATGATGCGCATAAGTTTCTCTGTCGCGAGATCAAGCGTGAGCGTCGGTATGATGCGGTCATTCTGGATCCTCCGACCTTCGGCCGCGGACAGAACAATGAGATGTATAAGATTGAGAAGGATCTGCCCGAAACGTTGAGCCTCTGTCGTCAGTTGCTCTCTCCGGATCCGCTCTTCATCCTGTTGAGCGCCCATACACCTGGCTATACACCCGTGGTTCTTGAGCATGTGCTGGGGCAGGCGGTCGCAGGGCTCGGCGGAAACTTTTCTTCAGGCGAGATGTTGTTGACTGGAGCTCCTGAGGCCCTTTCAACGCCCTGCGGCGCGTATGTGCGCTGGATGAAATAAATGGGGGTTATCCTTACAGTTGAGCGGAAAACATGGAAAGCACGGCTCTTCCTCGGGCTGATCTATCTCATGTTGTCCATCGGCGGCGTGACCATGCTCTTCCCCTTTCTGGTCATGGTCGCCTCCTCTTTGACGGGGCCTTACGATTACTATCGTTTCTCACCGTTGGTCCGCGCCGTTTGGAATCGTGAGGATCGCTTTGTCCGCTATGTGGCAACCTGCTATCCGCGTTTCCCCTCCTCTGTCTATCCTGACGCGCCAGAGCATTGGGGGAGCTGGGTCGCAGTCTCTCGGGATGTCGAAGGAGCTCACCAGTTTGCAGCGGGTGAACTCAAGAACATGGAAAATCCTATCGCCGCGCTCCAGTGGCGGCAGATGGCGACGGACTATGCGGAATTCAATTTGGAGTATGACGTTCGCAACAGTGTCTGTACCTTTGATGCGCGTGATGTGGCCCCCTTTGTTCGTCACTATTTTGAAGAGCAACTCTTGCGCAAGGATCCTGCTCACTATGCCTCAATGACCCCTTTGGCGCGACAAGAGGCTGCGCTCGTTTTGCTCAATCAGGAGTGGGCGATTCGCTATGTCTCCTTTTTCGGCGTTCGCATGATCGCCCAGCAACGTGCACCGTTGCATCATCCAGAGTGGGACACTCCAACGGACGATCCCAAGAGCGACCTGTATCAGGCGTTCAAAAAAGCGTATCGTGAACTGGCCTTTACGCCGGGGTGTGAAGCTCAACGAAAGCGCCTTTTAACGTGGGATGCGTACAAGGCGTATGCGACACTGGAGTCTCCGATGACGCGGACCGTGCCGTTCGAATCGCGGTCGCAATGGGTCAACTATCTTAAGCGGCCTGCTGTGCTGTCTCGATTAGGCCTCTCGCCAGACCGCATCTTAGCACCAGAGGATTATGCAAAATGGACAGGGACAGCGTGTGAAGGTTTCGAGACAATACCTTTTCCCTTGCCTTCGGATGCGCCTGTCCTCCTGCGAAATGAGTGGACGCGTTTTATACATGAGGTTTATCCGAGGCGCCTGTTGCGCATTACTGTTTCGCCAGCACTGGAGAAACAGTTCCAGTTGCATGTCCGCAAAATCTGCCACTCAGTGGCCTCCTATAAGCAATTGACCGGGCGCACCATTTCCTCCTTTGAGGAGATCAAGCTCCTGCCGTATGAGAACAGTGCGCTCTGGCGCAATTTTATACCCTCGGTTCCTATCGACAAACTGGAGATCCTGAGTGCAGAGCAAGAGTGGCAGGCGTATCTGCTGGCGAAGTACGGTTCGCTCGAAAAGGTGAATCGCGCGTATGGTTGGTCCCTGTCACGCATCGAGGAGGCCCGTTTCCCGTTTCGTGAAGCGCTCGCCGTCACCTTTCTCCAGCGTGGCTGGCGCGACTTCTTTTCGAATATGTTTTCCAACTACCGTATGGTTTCCGAGTATCTGTTTGTCCGTGGACAAGCCTTCGGGAATACGATCTGGTTAGTATTGCTCTCCATTCTGGCCACCTTGACGGTGAATCCCTTGGCGGCATACGCGTTGTCGCGTATGAAGTCCGGTTTTGCCGAAAAGATCTTGCTCTTTCTTCTGGCGACCATGGCCTTTCCTGCAGCGGTCACGGCGATCCCTGGCTTCCTGCTGATTCGTGACCTCGGACTGCTCAATACGTTTGCGGCGCTCGTGCTGCCAACGCTGGCGAGTGGCATGTCGATCTTCATCTTGAAGGGCTTCTTCGATGGGTTGCCGCGAGAACTGTATGAGGCGGCCATGATTGACGGCGCGAAGGAGTGGCAGGTGTTTTTAAAGATCACCCTGCCGATGACCACGCCCATTCTCGCGATCAATGCACTCCATGCGTTTATTGCTGCGTATAACAGTTGGGAGTGGGCGCTGCTGGTCTGTCAGAAGCAGAGTAACTGGACTTTGGCGGTCTGGATGTACCAGATGAGCCAGCAGATGAGCGACCAGCCCTGGGCTGTGATGGCTGGGTTTGTGCTGGTCTCTATCCCGACAGCCATTGTCTTCATCGCCTGCCAGAAGATTATCCTACGCGGCATCGTCCTTCCCAGTATGAAGTAG
>CAYWNP010000121.1:0-6589 GCA_964459675.1 uncultured Akkermansia sp.
GCTCGCAAGTGGTTGTCACGGATTCTCCTCGAGCCTGCAGGCAATCATTCCGCATGCGGAGTTGACATGAAAGTTACGCCCGCGTTCCGTAGAACAGATGTAGTAGTTCTGGAACCCCAGTAGTCCAAGGATGGTTCAACCAGCCCATGCACGGTAAGGCGTGACGCCGCCCGTGATGGCAACGTTCCGTTTTGTCGCTCCTTAACGGTGCTACACTGCAGGTCCGATGGTTCCGCCGGGGATGAACTTTGCCGGGGTGAGGGTCTGTCGCGTATCCGTGCGACGATGGGCTATGTTGTCGATCCACTGGATGACTCTGCGTATGACCGGGCGTGTGTCCCAGTGGATGTGTGTAACAGGTGGCCAGTTATTCCCGAAAAAGCGACTACTATCCGTGCAAACCAGAGAAACATCCTTCGGTACACGGAGGCCGCGTTCAGCCAGGAATTGAAGTGCACCGCAAAAATAAGAGGCCTCATCAACGATCAGGGCTGTTGGCGGCGTCACCGAAAAAAGTTTCTTCAGGCAATCATAGAACCCGGTCCTGCTCTCTTCCCAGTGGGGTAGGTTATACGGACTGGTCGCGATGCCTTGAGCGGCCATTTCGCGGAGGAACGCCTGTTCAGTCGCGTAGGCCTCGGGTATTTGCTGTAAGTGTTGTTGTAATAAGACGATCCGGCGATGGCCGAGCTCGATCAGGCGCCGTGTCGCCGTGGCACATGCGGGCTGCTTGTCAGGTCCGACCGCCGCGATCGGCAATCCCTGTCGGTTTCCGAACCAAGCGAAGGCGGGTAACGGTCGGGACGCAAACCAGGTGAGAACCTCGCGCGAGGCCGAACAGACAAGCCAGGCGTCGGCATCTGTTTTGTTGACCAGACGTTGTACCCGTTTCAAATCCATGTGCAGCTCCAGGAGAGACTGCGGGGTGAAAAACGCCTGATGTCCGGCCGCAATTAAACGATGTTGTGCTTCTACGACGTAACTTTCCGTCCAACCGCGGGGATCGTAATCGAGGATCGCGATCTTTAATAGGTTGTCCGTTTTCAGCCCATGAGGAAGGCTGATCAGCCGAGCTCGGCCCGGTCCCTGGCTGATCAACAGTTTCTGCTTTTCAAGGAGTCGCAACGCGGCCTCGACAGTACCTTGATTAGAGCCCAGCTCTGCGGCCAGCGCAAGAACGCCAGGCATTTTTTTGCTCCATGTGCCATGGATGATCTCCTCCCGAAGATGCGCAGATACTTGTTCCGCAGCAGAGATACGATGCAATGTTTTCATTTTTTAACTATATCAAAGCAGCCTATGGTTTTGAAATCACTTTTTTGTTTTATTTTTGGCCACACTCAGTTACGCTGTCACACCTTAGACAAGCCCACCGCCCGGGGCCCCGGGAACAAACTGACGTATAACTTTTTTATGACTCCGTATTGGATGGCAATGCCTGGGACCGCGGACACTCTTGTCCGCCAGAGTGAGTTGTTATCCCATCGCCATCGGAAACAGCGACAGGGGTTGGTAAGAGGACTTGGGTGAGACAATGATCGTGAAAATATGATAGGTTGGCGGACAAGAGTGTCCGCGGTCCCAGGTTGAAGTTATAGGTAAGGCGTATATTCTTTCACCATTACCGTGACATGACTGGCTCGCACAGCGCCTTCAGATTTGCAGGGGGCGTGCCTGGAGGAATTTCGCAGCCCGCCATCACCAGATGGGGATTGCCTAAATTTTTATACCCCTCCAGAACCCCGGCACGAATCGCTGCGGGTGTTGAATTCAAGACATCGCTCACCGGATCCAACCGCCCGGCAATCGCCATCTTCGGTCCAACAAATTTCCGTGCCACCGCAGGATCATTCTTATGATCCAGATCCAGCACATCGATCGGCAGTTCGGCCAGATGGGGAAGAAGATGTGTGATGTCCCCGCAGATGTGCAGTTTGACAAGTCCATTCGCTGCGTGAATCGCCTCAAAGAGCTGCTTCTCGAAGGGCCAGACTAAATCACGATAGAGCTGCGGAGGAAGCTGGCTGCAAATAGCATCGCCCACACCAATGGTGTCCGCACCCTCGGCAATCTGGGCCTGTGCAAAACGGATCGCCGTCTGCGTACACCGTTCCATCAAGGCGACACAGGCATCGGGCTCCAGCATCAGATCCATCAAAAAATTCTCAACGCCGTGCAAGTCCGCGGCTTCGGCAGCCGGACCTTCCACCCAGCCAAGGATCGAGCACTCACCCCCGACTCGTTGCTTAAACTCGCGGACCGCCAGTAGCCGATCCAGCATGCGTTCGCACTGATAGGGATCGGGATTTTCAGGCAGACCAGAAATATCCGTGATCTCTGGAACAACAATCTGTTCGCACACTGGCGGATGATCCCGTTCGTAACGAATCTTGCCACCAAAGCCCTGTGCCTCCCGATAGGGATCGGATATGACACTCACTTGATCAAAACCAAAATCTTCACGACAGCGGAGATTCGACTCCACAAGGACCTTGTAATCCGAGGCAAAGGCCGCATAGTTCGAACCGATGTACTCTGCCGCAAACTGCATCAAGATCGGAACCCGTGGCAAAAAGTCAACCTTCTCACCCTTCAGAGTTTTTAAGTAACGCTCGAGTGAATTCATGTGTATCTCCAAAGAAGTGTCAGTAAGTCTAAAGAGTGTCAATAAGTGTCAGTAAGTCTAGAAAGTGTCAATAAGTGTCAGTAGGTCGAAAGAGCAGTATCACTAAGTCACTTGAGTCCTTAGGCCCTTGCGTCAGGTCTGAGTCTTGAGTCCCAAGTCTTGGGTCCAGCAACCTGTTGACCCAAGACGCCTGACCCAGGATCCAGGGTTGACATTGTGACTTATTGACACTTACTGGCACTTCCAGACTTATTGACACTTCTTCCTGCTCACAACTCCCAATTAGCACGGCGGGAGCACTTGATCCATTGGTTGGCCTTCTCGATGTTGGTCACCTTCATGGCGGCCTCATCCCAGACGAGGCGCGTATCCGCCCGCTTCGCGATATTACCCAACAGAGCAAACTCCGTGAGACGCGCAGAGTAGTCAAAACCGGCACAAGCCTGGCGGCCTTCAACAATGGCGTTCAGCCAGTCGCCTTCGATGCCGCCCTTTGGACGCACCAGCGTCTTTTCCGGACGCTTAAAGCTCTTCATGCGCGCTTCCGGGATGATGCGCGGGCTGTCTGCATAGACACCGGCCACGATCTTACCCTCGGTGCCATTCAAGATGATACCGCCGTCCTCGGGCAATTTCTGGTCATCCGGCAGCTCCACAGGCCGGGGGGCACGCGTGCCTTCGTACCACGTCACCTTGAGATCAGGCTTTTCAAACGTGAAGTTGATCACAGCTGAAAGCGGGTGGGTATCCGGGTTGTTACCGCAGGAGGTTGAATCGATGGCCACGGGCATTTTGCGTCCCAGGAGTTCAAAGACGACATCCAGTGTGTGCGCGCCGCGGTCGCCCATCATGCCATTGCCAAAGTCCCACCAAGCGCGCCAGGCGCCCGGATGATAGGCACGGTGATAATCGCGCATCTCGGCCGGACCGATGAACTTGTCCCAGTCGAGTCCCTCCGGCAGGGGCATCTTCTCCTTGGGCTTGACCCCGACCACAGGTGACCAGTAGGCACGGCCCCAAGGATAGTAGGAAAGGCTGCACCACGCATCAACACTGGTAATTGTACCGATCGCTCCTGCGGCCACCCACTCGCGGATAAGGTAATGTCCGGGCTGGGTATGACCTTGGATACCCATCTGGGTGACAACCTTGTTCTCCTTTGCCAGGCGCATGAGTTCGCGACATTCGAAGACATCATGACAGAGGGGCTTCTGGACAAACGCATGCTTGCCCGCCTTCATCGCGGCAGCGGCAATCACCGCATGGGTATGGTCGGGGGTGGCGATCATGACAGCGTCGATGGACTTCTCCTGCGCCAACATCTCACGGTAGTCCGTATAGAACTTGGCATTGGGATATTTTTCGCGTGTTTTCCTGGAGTACTGCGCATCTATATCACAGAGCGCAAAGATCGTATGCCCGGTGTTGGCGATATTATTCAGGTTATTGGCGCCCATGCCCCCGACGCCGATACCGGCGATATTGAGCTTGCTGTTGGCACCCACAACATTTGCAGAGGGCGCCTGCTGCGCCTTGAGAATGCCTGGCAACGCCGAGAACGTCGCACCCGCTGTCATGGTTTTTAAAAATTGATTTCTTGTGATCGTGACCATTGGTCCCTCCCTTTTTATTAATTACTGAATAGCGTATCACATCTGCTGAAAATTGTCCTTGTAGAATCTTATCAAAAATTTGTAAAATCTTATCACCTTATTCTTGCCTTCTTCTTTTACTATTCGTTAAACTAGAGCGTTTTAATTGAATGTGTAGTCCCTCACAGAGGCACAGAGGGCACAGAGAAATATACATTCCGAATGAATGCTAAAGACCTTTTATGTTACCCTGTTCTATCGATGATTGAACCTTCAATTGGATTCCTCTGTGAACTCTGTGGGCTCTGTGAGAAAAAAACGGATGCCCTTTTTAAGGAGATATTAAAAAAAGATGAAACAACTCGACCTTCAGGAAGCTTTTCTCAATCAGATCGGTGATCTGCACATCCTGCATCAACTGTTCGACGTCCTGCCGGATGTCGCTTTTTTTATCAAGGATAGCCGGGGACGCTTTATCATGCAGAACCGGCGATCCCAGGACTATTCAGGGGTCTCCTCCGAGCTGGAGGTGATCGGCAAGACCGATCATGAGCTTTTCTCCAAGGATCGGGCCGATATTTACCGGGCGAGCGACCAGCAGGTCATCAAAAGTGGAAAACCGACGCTCAACACCATTGAGCCCGCACCTGAAAACTCCGACCGTTTGATTGTCAGCAGCAAGTTTCCGATCAAAGGGAAGAATGGGAAGATCATCGGGGTGGCGGGGGTCCACCGGATCATTGGCGGTATGCGTGATACGCCCGAGTGGTATGGGAACATTGCCAAGGTGCTTGATTATCTGCATCAGAACTATGCGCTGCCGATCACCCTGGGCGACTTAGTCAAACGTTCTCGTATATCTCAAGCGCACTTTGAACGGCGGTTTTCAAAAATTTTAGGGTGCAGTCCGATTGACTACCTGCTGCGGGTCCGCATACGAGCCGCACGCGATTTATTGGAACAGACCGACCGGACGATCACCGACATCGCCCTCGCAGTGGGCTTCTATGACCATAGCCACTTCACCAAGACCTTTAAGCAACTCATGTCCTGCACCCCCTTTGCCTATCGCAAGCGCCATCAGCACGAGGTCTAAAAAGGGCTGTCAACGTGCTACGCGTCTTCGCCGATCTTGGGGAGTTTTGCCTCGCCTTTTCAAAACATGCCTTTAAAAGTAACAATTATTGTCTATTATTGGGGCCTATTTTGGACAGTTTTTGTCAATAATCAACCCATACGTTGCGCTTTTCCGATTCATTGACCTCTGGCTGACCACCGACCTTGCGTCGGTGGAGGTAAACATTATGGCTAATCCAAGTCAATGAAAATGACGGCGGTTCCGTCATATTTTGATACCAAAAAGGTCAAAACACCCACGTCCACCAGACAGGCAATCGTTATAGGAATTGTTCTTGTTCGATCCATCCGTTCAGCAACGTCTTCTGAAGAGGCGCAAGATACGGGAAGTCAGGATGGGAGGCGATAAACGTTTCAAGACGCTGGCGCTGCTTACTGTCTAAGGTAATGGGATTGCCCTGCGCATTCGCGTGAGGGACGTAGAAGGTCATAGGGATACACCGTGCGATCTGGTCGGCGATCCGATAGCCGTCCAGATCCGTATCGCCCCAGTGTTGTGCCGTCAACCCCGCCTCAGCAAAATGGCGGAGCAAGGTCTTGACCGCCAAGTTGGGGTAGCCCTCTGTGTAAAGTGAGGGTGTCTTTTGTTCAACCAGCCGATGGAAGGGCGCAGCGTTTTCGCTGGTCACCAGCCTGTTGCACGACGAGGTCAATCGAACGGCTTTCAGGTTTTGTATCGTTTCCCACGACAGGATAGCTGCCTCGCCACGCAGGAAGAGTTGTGCCGGCCACTCCAGCCATGTCCCCTCCGGCGTATAGTAGGCAAAGGGTGCAAACACCACAACATGTGTCGTGTACGGATTATCAATGATGTTGTAAAGGCTTAGGAGATCACGGGGTGTTGCCTCGGGCATGTCACTGTCCAGCCCAAGCAATTGCTCAAGCTGTTGACGAAAGGGGCCGCTCCGCAGGGCCTTGCTATCATTGAAGACGCGTGCACCCAACTCGGAGAGCGTGATGCTTGAACAGGTGGTGCGCAGGAAATGAAGGGCGTCAAAGAGGGCAAACAGAGCATCCAAGGACTCACTATTAAAACGTGCAAAGCGTTGCACGACATCATTTTTCTTCGCGGACTCAATCAGGGATGTTTCGTCGGGGTATTGCAAAAGAAGCTTGCGAAAAACAGAGGTGCAGTGCGCTTCACGTTCAGCATCCGACGTAAACGTCTCAGCGTGAATACCCAGCACAATCGCAAGTGGCGACCAGCGGACAGGGTCGCGCAGGGAATCATCCA
>CAYWNP010000122.1:0-6579 GCA_964459675.1 uncultured Akkermansia sp.
ATGAGTTTTATTTCAGAATTGACGAGTGACCTAGATCAGCTCAAAACCACCGGACGCTTCCGGGAGTTGCGCGAGATCGTGCCGATGGGGGAGGGCCGTTGCCGCTGGAAGGGGAAGGAATTCTGGAACCTCTCCAGCAATGACACCCTCGGCCTTGCGGGGAATGCTGAGTTGAGACGCTCGTTTTATGCGCAATTTGATCAAGGATCCCCTGAGCTGACCTTGACGAGCGCCTCGAGCCGTTTGCTGACCGGTAATACGCTGGCCTATAACCGCTTGGAAAGCCGGCTCTCTGAGATGTATGCGTCGCGTGCCGCCTTGGTCTTTAACAGCGGTTACCATGCGAATATCGGCATCTTGCCGGCCCTCACCACAGGCAAGGATATGATCCTCTCGGACAAACTGAACCATGCAAGCATTATTGATGGCATGAAGTTAAGTGATGCTGACACCTTTCGTTATCGGCATCTGGATTTTGAGCACTTGGAGAAATTGCTGACAGATAATCGGGCGAACTACCGTCGGGCATTTATCGTGACTGAATCTGTCTTCAGCATGGATGGCGATTGCGTCGATCTCCGGCGTCTGATTGAACTGAAGGAGAAATACGATTGCCTGTTGATGGTGGATGAGGCCCATACGGTTGGCGTCCGAGGTCCCCAGGGGGCAGGATTGTGTATGGAGCTTGGCGTTCTGGAGAAGGTGGACATTCTGTTAGGAACCTTCGGTAAAGCCTTTGCGTCCACGGGTGCGTATGCCATCGTGGCGCATGAGGTCAAGGACTACCTGATCAACCATGCGCGTCCATTTATTTTTACGACAGGGCTGCCTCCAGCGGTCTTGAATTGGAGTGCCTTCGCACTGAAACAAGTGGCCCGTATGGATGCGGAACGTGAGAAGATCAAGCGCATGGGCCTTCGGTTACGGACGCTGGTCCAGGAGAAGGGGCAGGGGACCACGATTGCCGGGGAGTCCCAGATTGTTCCCTTGATCGTGGGTGAGGATACCGCCGCGGTTGAACTGGCTGAATCTTTTCAGGAAAAGGGATTTCTGGTCTTTGCGATTCGTCCGCCGACGGTCCCCCAGGGAACCTCTCGTCTCCGCTTCTCGTTAACTGCGGCGTTGGATGAAACTATTTTAGAACAGATGCTATGACTTCAGCGTATCTTCATAAAGCCGGAAACAAGGAGCTGATCCTCTTCTTCAATGGATGGGGGATGGATCACCATCGCTTTGAAACATGGCCGTGCAGGACGTATGATCTATTGGCTGTTCATGATTATACGCACTTGGAAGCGCTTCCAGACCTCTCAGCTTATTCGAAAGTTCATCTGGTGGCTTGGAGCTTAGGGGTTTGGGCCGCGGCGAAGGTGCTTGAGGGGAGCTCGATTGCTGCCCGCTTGAGCAGCGCTCTGGCCATTAACGGGACGTTGACTCCGATTCATCCACAGGAGGGAATCTCTCCGGAAGTCTTCTCAGGCACGATTGGGAACTGGTCGGATGATCGCGCCCGCGAAAAATTCGGAATACGGGTCAGCGGGACAACTGAAAGCTTTTCTAGACGCTCGACAGAGAGCCAGGTTGAAGAGCTGATGGCACTCCACCGGATCCTGTCAACGGCACGCCCACCTGCGAATATTTTTACCCATGCGCTGATCAGCTCACGGGATCGTATTTTTCCGCCCGCGGCGTTGCGCTCTTTCTGGTCCAAGCACCCAGCGGTACGGATGCTCGAAAAGCCCTTCCTGCATGATCCTTTTGTCAGTCTGAACACGTGGGAGGAGGTACTTGCACTTGCAAAAGCCTGACATAGCACGTGTCCATCAACGTTTTCAGCGCGGGCTCTCAACATATCAGGATGCAGCCGTTGTACAGCGGCGCATGGCTGACAAGCTTTGCGAATTGTTGTTGAAGACGACGCCGGTCCGCCAGTTTGGCACAGTGCTCGATCTGGGGTGCGGAACTGGACTGTTGACGGATGCGTTTGCAGCTGCCTGCCGCTGGAACGCCCTTCACTTGTATGATCTGCTCGGCGAGTGCCAAGAGCTTCATGCGCAGCGTCCAAACGCCCAATTCCATCAGGCGGATCTCAATACGTACTCCAACTATCCTGACGCGGATCTCATCCTGTCGGGTGCGACCTTTCAATGGATCCACGATGTCGATACGCTCCTCTCGCGGTTACACAGGATCCTGAAACCCTCAGGACTGCTGGCCTTTTCAACGTTCGGGCCGCGTAATCTCAAGGAAGTTCATGCGATCCAGGATTCTGGATTGGCATATCTTTCGACTGTGGAATTAGCGGAGAAGCTCTCAGCTGCCGGGTTTGAACTGCTGCATCTCGAAGCAACGCAGGAGGTCCTCACTTTTGCCTCACCACGCGACGTGCTTGAACATCTCAAGGCCACAGGGGTGACCGCCAGCGCCAAGAACAGCGTCTGGACCAAGGCAACGCTGAGATCCTTTGAAGAAGAGTATCAGGCATTCCGTACCCCCGACAATCGCTATCCGCTCACCTACACGCCGGTGTACTGCATCGCGAGACCACGCTAGCCCATATTTCTCACAGAGCCCACAGAGAGCACAGAGGAGAAATCTAAGATTTATAGGATTGTTTGGTTCTGAATTTTAATCCTGTTCATCCTGTCAAAAAAGACATTTTCCCGCAGAGGCGCAGAGACGCAGAGGAGAAATTTTTTACCGCAAAGAACTCAGAGAACGCAGAGAAAAGATATAACCCCAGGTGAAAACAAAGAATTTAGAATTTGATCTTTGAGGTCTTTGTGTTCTTTGTGGTTAAAATAAATTAAGTTATAGACAGAGTTCTAATGCAAAACTCTTGTGATACAGACTTTCTCTGTGAACTCTGTGGGCTCTGTGAGAAAAACAATGAAACTTTTTAAAAGGCACTACGCCAGATAAAAGAGCTCAGTGAGAGGCTTGACCATGGGGGAGTTGTCGGGGTTGGTCTCCATGAGCGGAGACATATAGGCCCACCATTTTTTGACGATGTCAGTCTGGGGAAGCTTCGCTGCGGTGTTGTTTTCAGTGAGCTTCTGCACAGCAAAGAGCGTTAATGTGGCCTCATCCAAAAAAATGGCGTAATCAGAGACACCGGCGGCGCTGATTTCCTTTGAAAGTTCAGGCCAGATTTCATCATGGCGCTTCTTGTACTCGGCGACGACTCCCGGTTTCAGTTTCATGGTGAAGGCATTGCGTAACATACGTACTCCTATTTAATGTTATTCTGATCGACCTTGGCACGGTACATGGATTTAATCTTAACTAATTCCAGAAAAATCTGAAAGACATCCCAGAATCTTAATTTAGTTCCCGGTACATCGTGCCAGGATTTTAAGTGGAGCTGTTCAAGGTTCTGCGTCAAGAATGCACTCCCATACGCTTGCTTCATGCGAAGGAAGAGTTCAAGGTCGAAGAGCCAACGGGCGACAAAGGGCTTTTCAAAGATCTTTGAGGCCACGTCGGCAGTGAAGAGCTTTGCACCGCATTGGGTATCTTGGACGGGGAGTCCGATGAGGGTGTGAATAATGACGCGCATAATGGAGCTGATGAGCTTGCGAGTTGGAGAGCGCTTAATATTTGCGGTAGGTTCCTTTTTTCGGAAGCCGACGACAGCCTGTATGCGTGCCTCTTGAGTGAAGGCTTCGACAAAGCGGTCGAGCTCAGCAAGGGGCGTCGCGAGATCCGAATCCCAGAAGCCGACAAGATCCAAGGGC
Organism: uncultured Akkermansia sp.; assembly: GCA_964459675.1. Taxonomy (GTDB): domain Bacteria; phylum Verrucomicrobiota; class Kiritimatiellia; order RFP12; family UBA1067; genus CAIZQW01. Next base: position 3,738 of record CAYWNP010000122.1, read on the forward strand.
GTATTGTTTGCTTTCAGCACATCAAGTACGCCTTGCCGCACAGCCTCACCCTTGCCTGAATTTTCATTCAATGCATGGATTCGGATGGAGAGGGTGGGGTTTGCAGCAAGAAAGGCGGCTAGACGTTCCCCTGTTGCGTCCGTGCTGCCGTCATTGACAAAGCAGAACGTCACGCCCGGATGCGTCTCTAGAAAGCGCGCGTAGGCTTCCAAATTCAGTCGCTTCGCCTCGTTATAACAGGGAATGACGAGAGCAACGCGCTTCGTTTGTCCAACTGCTGTGATTGGTGATGGAACCATAAGTTTTAAGTATACCTGCGCGTACGTGAAAAGGCAAGCCTGCCTTCCGGTTGATCATTCAGCTTTGTTGAATGATCAACCGAGGGAGGAGGTAGCAGGGAGGAAGTAGGAGATAGGAGGTCAGAGCCTGCGCATCGGGCATGAGCAACTTCGCTTATTCTGGCAGGCTTGGTCCCTTATGTCCCTGTCGTCCCTCCAGTCCCTTTCGTCCCTCAGAAATCAAAGTCAGTGGGACAGGTTGTCAGTGTTCTCAGTGCCTTAGTCTTAAAATAACTTTTTCCCGCAGAGACGCTGAGGCGCAGAGGTGTTTTGATTATTGAAAATAGTGGGCCAGAAATAGTTTGTCTCCTGTGAGTGGAGTCTACTGGGAGCACAGGCATCTTGCCTGTGCAGGCGTTGAACAGGCAGGATGCCTGTTCTCCCAGTTGGTAGTCAAGGACTCAAAGACGAAGAGACCAAGAGACTCAAAAAGGTCTTTTCAGTCCTTCGGTCTTTCTTTTGAGTCTTGAAGTTTATACGTCTTTGCGTCCTCATCAAAGCGTTGAGAGTTAACACTGAACGGCCAACGTTTAACTCGGAAGAAGAGAGCGTTTGGCTACTGCGTGAAGGCGCTCGAGAACGATTTGTTTGCGCTCTATGATATGTTCCTCATCGGCTAGATGACCATTTAATGAGTCCAGGAAAAGGGGATTCTTGAGCCATGATGAAATATGATCGGTCAAAAAGGAACGTAAGCGTTCTTGGGAACCACGTATTTCTTCGACAAGTGTCTCTCTTCCGTTAAATACGGATATGATATCTTCTAAATCATGGCTTCCGCAGAAATCATTTTCCCCGCGGCTATAAAAGGCTTCAATCTTTGTAGCCAAGAAATAGGGTGCTTTTACAATGCGAATAGAAGGATCACCGGAAATGATCTCAGCGTGCTCAAGTGCCTCGCCTAACCAGAGTGTCTTCCAGCCCAACACCTTTTCTGAAGGAGGCATGATATCGAGCGTAATATGCTGATATGTCCATCGGCAGATCGGTGCCCCTTCGGAGGTGTCATGTTTGAAGCCAAGATTCCGGAGCTCTTCTTCCAGAGTGGTGTACGCTTTACGAGAAGGCACATTGACTACGACATCCACATCCTTTGTGGTTCTGATAGAGGGTGCTCCTTTATCCGTGATCAGAACTTCCAGTACTGCTCCGCCGAGAAAAGCGAAATCATAGGGCAGTTTATTCAACTGCTTGGCAATGACCTTAATAGCTTCGGGAATATCAGACATGGGGCTCCTCTGTGAACAAAAGATCCTTTAAATGAGTGGCCGCCCACTCGCGTTCCCGCGCCTGGCCGCCCCTCAGCAGATCGCAGAGGACAAGCAGGCGATAGAGTGCTTCATCCCCTCGCGCCGCTTGGGGTGCGGACGGATAAAGAGGTACGATGCCGATACCCCGCATCTTGCCATGGGCGTCCGGCCAGACAGGCGGTGTCTCGCCGGCGGATTCAAAAACGGATTTGACAAACGGTGCCCCCTGAGCTGTCGGCATCCCCCGGCAAACGCCGAAAGGTCGTTCAAGGGGAAAGACAAAGCGAAGGCCATGCACAAGAAACTCATAAACCGAGGCTCGATTCGGAATCCGTTCATCCGCATTCAGGAAGCCGGCCTTGGCCAGGCGTGCCACAGCCGCATGAACCTCGGATGGGCTCATCTCCAACGCCTTCGCGAGCGCAGCATAGGTGTCATGCTTGTCGTGGCGAACGACAAGTTTGAGTAAAACAAGGATATCCTGTCCCTTAAGCATGGCTATACTATATTCGCGAATTGCGAATAAGTCAATGCTCTTTTTAAAGATGGAAGAGGACGGATGTCAGTTTGGGGAGTTGTGAATTGTGAGTTGTGGATCGCGGCCTAAAGGCGGAACTCCGTGCACGGGTCCATATTGCTGAAGGAATGTGGACGAAAGTTGTGCTTTAGAATGGATCGATTTTTCCGATGGCACAATATGTTCTTATACCTTCCTTGTTGGCAGTCAAGGACTCAAAGACGAAGAGAGCAAGAGACTCAAAAAGGTCTTTTCAGTCCTCCGGTCTATATTTTGAGTCTTGGAGTCTTTCCGTCTTTGCGTCCTTATCAAAAAACATCTTCCCAGGTCCCACGTCCCAAGTCTTTTCGCCAAAATTTCCTCTTGCGCTTGATTCCGAACCGTTTTATACTTGCCGCACATTGCATAAAACGCTAACGTTCGATAGGAGAGGCAAAATGCATAAACTTGTGTATATGGCGGTTGACAATTGCAATCAGGTCGTATATATTAGTCTGCACGAATGACTAATAGATAGTCTTTAATGCAGAACGGTTATAAGGATGTTATGCCCCCGGCAAAGTTAAAATCATGGATTGATGACCAGCAGGCGAGTGGTCGATATTTTTTCGAGCGGTCAGCTGCTTTTCAAGGCAGCGGACTTACGCCTCATGCTGTCGCTTATGCACTGAGACAGGCCGTGAGGGAAGGACGGATCGTCCAGCTCAAAGAGTACGCCTACGTGATCGTCCCGCTTG
>CAYWNP010000123.1:0-6575 GCA_964459675.1 uncultured Akkermansia sp.
AAAAAAGATAGACCTAGACTTTTAAACTAAGGAGAAATAGAACATGGCAAAGAAAATCATGGTTGATGGCAATCAAGCCGCAGCCGAAGTCGCATTCGCATGCAGTGAAGTCGCTGCTATCTATCCGATCACCCCTTCCTCGCCCATGGGCGAATGGTCCGATGAGTGGTCCGCCAAGGGCGTGAAGAACCTCTGGGGTTCCGTGCCACATGTGATCGAGTTGCAGTCTGAAGGCGGCGCAGCCGGCGCAGTTCATGGTGCTTTGACCACGGGCGCCCTGACCACCACCTTCACCGCCTCCCAGGGCTTGCTCCTCATGATCCCGAACATGTACAAGATCGCTGGCGAATTGACGCCGACCGTCTTCCATGTCACGGCCCGTGCGCTCGCAATGCAGGGTCTCTCGATCTTCGGTGACCATGGCGACGTCATGGCCTGCCGCCAGACCGGCTTTGCCATGTTGGCCTCGAACAGCGTCCAGGAAGTCATGGACATGGCCACCATCGCTCACGCCGCGACCCTTGAATCCCGCATCCCCTTCCTTCACTTCTTTGACGGCTTCCGTACCTCGCATGAAGTGCAGAAGATTGATCAAGTTGAGCAGTCGACCATCCGCGCGATGATTGACGACAACCTCATCTCCGCTCATCGCGCTCGCGCGTTGAACCCTGAGAAGCCTGTTATTCGCGGTACCGCCCAGAATCCTGACGTCTACTTCCAGGGTCGCGAAACAGTCAACAGCTTCTACAATGCGACAGCCGAGATCGTCCAGAACCAGATGGACAAGTTCGCTAAACTCACAGGCCGTCAATATAAGCTCTTTGATTACGTCGGCGCGGCAGATGCCGAACACGTCATCGTCATCATTGGTTCCGGCGCTGAAGCGGTTCATGAAACCGTCGAAGAACTCACCCAGAAGGGCGAAAAGGTCGGCGTCATCAAGGTTCGCCTCTACCGTCCCTTCGACGCCAAGGCCTTTGCAAAGGCGCTTCCGACCAACGTCAAAACGCTTACCGTTTTGGATCGCACGAAAGAGCCTGGCTCCATTGGCGAGCCCCTCTATGTGGATGTCCGCACGGCCATGGGCGAGATCATGCAGTACAAGCTGGCGGATATCAAGTCCTGGATCCCGACCTTCGGTGGTCGCTACGGCTTGGGCTCCAAGGAGTTCACGCCTGCGATGGTCAAGGCTGTCTTTGACAATGCCAAGACCGCAACGCCGATGAATCACTTCTGTATCGGTATCAACGATGACATTACCGGACTGAGCCTCAAGGTTCTGCCCTTCACCCTCGCGGATGAAGGCCGTAAAGAGTGCATGTTCTACGGTCTCGGTTCAGATGGTACCGTTGGCGCGAACAAGAACTCGATCAAGATCATTGGCGACGACACCGAAAACTTTGCGCAAGGCTACTTCGTTTATGACTCAAAGAAGGCTGGCGCAATCACGGTTTCGCATCTCCGCTTCGGGCCTCAGCTGATCCGCAGCACCTATCTTTGCACCAAGCCTGACTTTGTGGCTTGCCATAACTTCTCCTTCCTTGAGAAGTATGACATGCTCGCGAACATCAAGCCCGGCGGCACCTTCCTGCTCGCATCGCCCTACGAGGCGAATGAAGTCTGGGACAAGATGCCCGACCAGATCGAACAGCAGATCATTGATAAGAAGCTCAACTTCTATGTAGTCAACGCACTCAAGCTCGACCATGAGTTGGCACTCGGCGGACGCATCAACACCATCATGCAGACCGCGTTCTTCAAGATCTCCGGCATCCTTCCGCCAGATGAGGCGATCAACGCGCTGAAGAAGGCCGCAAAGAAGAGCTACGGAAGCAAGGGCGAGGCAGTCGTCAAGAAGAACTGGGACGCCATCGACGCAGCCTCTGATGCAGTGAAGAAGGTCGCTTACCCCTCCAAGCCCGCTGGCAAGATCAAGATGCCGAAGGTTGTGTCGGATGAAGCTCCAGCCTTTGTCAAGTCTGTCACCGCCGAGATTATGGCTCAGCGTGGCGATGCGATCCCTGTCTCCAAGATGCCCAACGATGGTACCTGGCCGACCGCGACCACGCAGTGGGAAAAGCGTAATATTGCCACCGAGATTCCTGTTTGGGATCCTGACACCTGTATCCAGTGCACGCAGTGCTCGCTGGTCTGCCCCCATGCGGCGATCCGTGGCAAGGTTTACGAGCCAGCAAAGCTCAGCGGCGCACCTGCGACCTTCAAGTCGGTGGATGCCAAGGGCGTCATTGGTAAGGCCTTCCCGGGTATGAAGTTCACGATCCAGTGCGCTCCGGAAGATTGCACAGGTTGCGGACTCTGCGTCGCGCGTTGCCCGGCCAAGAACAAGGCTGATGCAACGAAGAAGGCGATCAATATGGCGGATCAACTTCCGCTCCGCGCTCCAGAGGCCGCCAACTTCCACTTCTTCCTCTCCCTGCCGGAAGCCGATGGTTCGAAGATCAGTTCGACCACGATCCAGGGCAGCCAGCTCAAGCGTCCGCTCTTCGAGTTCTCGGGTGCTTGCGCAGGATGCGGCGAGACACCGTACATCAAGCTGCTCACCCAGTTGGTTGGCGATCGGTTGCTCGTGGGCAATGCCACGGGCTGCTCGTCAATCTATGGCGGCAATCTGCCGACGACGCCATACTGTCAGCGCGAAGATGGTCGCGGACCCGCATGGGCCAATTCGCTCTTCGAAGATAACGCCGAATTCGCGTTGGGTATGCGTCTGACCGCAGACAAGCTCAATGTCTATGCGCTCGAGCTGATTGATCAGGTGATCGCCAAAGATACGGCGCCAGCCGCACTGAAGGACGTTGCGCAGAAGATCAAGACGGTCGACCAGAAGAACCCTGAAGGTGTTGAAGCGATGCGCGCACTCGTGGCTGAACTGAAGAAGCAACTCGGTACCTGCTGCGGCGGTGACTGCGTAGTCGGCAAAAACCTGCTGGGTGTCGCAGATTATCTCATCCGTAAATCGGTGTGGGCAATCGGTGGTGACGGCTGGGCGTATGATATCGGTTACGGCGGACTTGATCACGTGCTCGCGACGGGCCGTAATATCAAGATCCTCGTTCTCGATACCGAAGTCTACTCCAACACCGGCGGACAGGCTTCAAAGTCCACCCCGCTCGGCGCGATCGCGAAGTTCGCCGCCTCCGGCAAGGGTCAGATGAAGAAGAACCTCGGCATGATCTCCATGACCTACAAGAACATCTATGTCGCGCAGGTCAGCATGGGTGCCAATGCGGCTGCAACGGTCAAGGCCTTTGCAGAAGCAGAAGCATATGACGGTCCGGCGCTGATCATTGCGTACTCGCACTGCATCGCGCATGGTATCGACATGGTCGCTGGTCTTGACCACCAGAAGATCGCTGTCGAGACAGGTCACTTCCCGCTGTATCGCTACAATCCGGAACTCAAGGCTGAAGGCAAGAATCCGTTGCAGCTCGACAGCAAGGCACCGACACAGTCCTTCGCGGAGACCGCACTCAAGGAGAACCGCTTCAAGCAGCTCCTCGCGCTCAACCCGAATGGCGAAGCGATGTTGAAGCAGGCTGAAGGTCTCTTCAGAGATAACTTCACCATGTTGCAGAACTTGGCTAACATGCCGCAGTCATAAGGCTCAACCCTTATCAAAGAACAAGCCCCGCGAGCATCCGTGCTCCGCGGGGCTTTTTTTAGCTGCTGTTTTTAAGGCTTGCGGTTTGTTTGAGGAAAAGCATAAAATAAATGCATTTTTTCTGAAGCCCCGCAGGGCGTGTTTACTATGTGAAGTTTCATCAGAAGACCCGAAGGCGCTGTTGCATCAGGGAAAATTGTTCAGAAGCCCCGAAGGGGCGGATTCACCATAGCCCCGGGCATCGCCCGGGGTGGTAAGGATAAGCATTGGGTGCCCTGAAGGGGCACTTCAAAACAACGGATGGATTAAATATGCCGCAATCTTTTTTCGAAATTTATGCACACATTGTCTTTTCGACGAAAAACAGAGAACAATGGTTGGATAAGGCTATTCGCAGTCGGGTGCATGCCTACCTGGCGACCGTGATTCGGAATGAAGGTTGCCCGTATGTGCATATAGGCGGAGTGGAAGATCATGTCCATTTGTTGGTGGGGTTGGGCAAGCAAAATGTCTTGGTTGATCTGGTGGGCAAGGTGAAGCAGGAGAGTTCTAAATTTGTAAAGACCCTCGGAGAGAGGTATTCCGGATTTTATTGGCAGTCTGGATATGGTGCGTTTTCGGTCGGAACTGGCCATCGGGAAGAGGTTGTCAGTTATTTGGATCGGCAGACTGAGCATCATCAGCGGAACACCTTTCAGGAGGAGTTACGGTTTTTTTTGGAGAGGGCTGGCGTTGCTTACGATGAGCGCTATATGTGGGATTGAAGTGCCCTTTCAGGGCACACTAACGGGATTGTACTATAACCCGGGGCGTTGCCCCGGGCTAGGTTGAAACGGCCCTTCGGGCCTTCCGATCAAGAGCGTAATCAAAATTGAACGTAATCGGCGTAATTTTGAGGATGCCGTGCTGACAGATTTCGATGAGCTACTCACGAGCTCCTTGAGCACTTCACCTATCCCTGATGCAGAGGGTTCGCCTCGTGTGTTAAGTAAAGAGACGAAGTTGAGACTCCCCAGTCATAATCCATTCATCGAAGAACGTCCGGCGCCAGCCTGTGACAAAAGGATGGTCAGCGGCGGTGCCCTGATCCTGGAGGTTTAGGAAGGTTTCGAGCTCCGTGCGCGCTGCGACAAGAGTCGGGTCGATGTTGTAGGGGGCGCAGGCACTGCTGAGCTGGGCGAGGATACGGGTGGCGCGGTTCTTGACCGTCGACGTTATTCCTTCGCCAGCCGGACGAGGGCACTCGGCTGCTGGGACAGCTAGTCCTCTCGAAATAGCTTCTAGGAGGTTAGCCATCACATCTGCAGGCATGGTGCGTGGCATATCCTCTATCCTTGCAAGATCCTCGGTATTACGTGGCTTGCTGCGCGCAAGTGTCACCAGGAGTCTGTCTGGGAGGACGTGACCCCGTGGCCAGTCGCGTTTACGGGCCTCCTCTTCGCGCCAAGCTGCGACTTCGCGTAACACGGCAAGTTCGCCTGCGCTCAGACGCAGACTTCCCTTAACCCTCAAATACATGAGACGCGGGTCACGATCTTGGAAGAACGCGGGGTCATCCAGACGTTTCATCTCCTCGCTTAGCCAGCCCCGGACCGTATCATTGGCGCAGGCCGCCTGTAGACGGTCACGGAGGGTCAGCAGATGGAGGACATCATCGGCGGCATAGCGGAGCTGGTTGGGGCGCAGGGGGCGCTGTAGCCAGTTGGAACGGGTCTCCTCTTTGGCGAGGTCGATGCCCAGTACGTCGCGCAACACCGTTTGCAAGGAGGTGGTCGCGCCGTGACCCGCAAAGCCTGAGGCGATGCGTGTATCAAAGATTGACCGTGGGATGGAGCCTGTTGCCCGTGCCAGAATGCCGAGGTCCTGGGGGGCGTCATGCAGGACTTTGGTCACAGACGGTGAAGCCATGACGGGTCCTAAGGCGCTCAGGTCCTTAATGCTCAAGGGGTCGACAAGCCAGCAAGAGCCGTCTTGAACAGCCAGTTGGACCAGGCCGAGAATCGGATAAAAGGTGGTCTCCCAGAAAAACTCAGTGTCAACGGCAACCGCCTCTGCTTTCAAAAGGAGAGCGCAGACGGCTTCAAGACGGGCCGGCGTTGTAATCAGTTCAGCGTGAGACCCCGTGTTATTTTTCTCGTCCATGACTCCCCATTTTTCCCTCAGGTTTCAGGTTTGACATCAAGACCGAACGCCTGCCTGTTTATCTAAAAAGCGTAGTGTTACATATTTCATCGGTACACGCGAGTCCATTTTCTCAAAAAACGGTTGCATCTGGCTTAAGGAAAGTGGTAAAGTTAGAACATGAAATCTACACATTATGTGATTATACTGCTTCTGTCCATGATCTGTTTCGTACTGAGCGTTTCGCTCGTGTTGACGTTTAAAGTCAATCAGGGCTTACAAACGGAGTTGCAGGCGAACCAGCAACGTTTGAACAGTGGCATCTTGGGTCCGCAAGGACAACAGATTGGGAACAATCTGCTTCAGGATATGGCAAATTTGGCAAACCGTGATGCGGGCATGCGTCAATTGCTGGCGAAGTATGGATACCAAATCCAGCCCTCCACGAACGCCGTCCCAACTGCGGTTAACACGACTCCGGCAGCCGTTGTTGAAGGATCCGCTGAAGTTGCAAAGTAATCTTTAAAAATGAGCTTTAATAAGGAGCCCGCATGAACAAGACAGAGTCTCCAACCGTTACCTTTTCCCCGTTTTGGCCTTTATGTCTCATGGCGTTTAGCCTTGTGATCATCTTGGGCTGGCAATTGACCATCGGGGTACAGCAATATATTGCTTCGCTCCGCATGGCCGATCAGCAAGCTGTTATGGCGACTCAAGCCGCGCAGACCGAAAGCAAGCTCCAGTCCATGATGACGGATCTGTTGCTCTTGGCTAAGACAGACCCAGAGGCACAGACCATCGTTGCCAAATATAATATCAAAATGAATGCGGA
>CAYWNP010000124.1:0-6536 GCA_964459675.1 uncultured Akkermansia sp.
ATTATTTATGAGGCGACCAGCAAATTTGTCATGAGTATCCGTCGGCCAACGATTACGGGAAAACCTCAGGCCATCATGGATGCTGAGGTTGGCGGAACAACGTTGGATGAAGTATTTAATACGCGCTTGGCGAGCTTGAGAAGCCGAGACGTTTTTAATCAGATCATCGCGCAATATCGAAGCGAACATCCGAGTGAGACTGTTACCGACGCGGAGCTGCGTTCAACATTGGGTGAGTCAAAAATGACCTTGCAGAGACGCTCCCGTTTAATATATGTGACGGTTCGCTCAACAGATTCCCAGCTTGCAGCTGATTTGGCAAACGCGTATTCAAAGGTCGCTGAACACTTTACCACAGACCAGAACCGTAACAAATCCGACGGTGCCATCGCGTGGCTCTCTTCAATGACGGAGCAACAACGTCGTACCCTTGAGCTCGCAGATAAAGAGATGGTCACGTATCGTACAGCGAATCCAATTGATATGATGGCCTCTCAGGTCAGAATTGCTGAAGCAGCGTTGAGTAAGGTCACTGCTGATGTGCTGGAAATTGAAAGCAAAGCCTCGACAGCGACTGAACTTCGAAAAACGCTTGAGATTATTCAAGGAGACCCGGAAAAATTTGGTTCCTTGCCAGAATCGATTCCACGCTCACAGGAGATTGGTCTCGCCTATAAGACATTCCAGGCAGCGTTAGCCGAGAAGAACTCGCTCTTGGCTCGCTTTACAGCTAACCACCCTGATGTGAAGGTGAAGGAACGTGAAGCCGAAATATTCAGACAGCAATTTGCTGATGCGGTTGCACGCGCGCTGGAGACGGCAAAGGCTAATCTTGATTTGTTGCAACGGCAAATGGCACAACTGACCCCCCGAAAAGAAGAGTTGATGAAGACGATCACGGACCTGGAATTAAAGATCGTGACCGCAAAAATGCGCTTGGATCAACTGGAGCGTGATCGTAAGGTGGCAGAGGAGCAATATCAGTACTTGCGTCAACGTATGCAAGATGCGCAGGTCGCTTCGGATGAAACAACAGCACTGATTGAGCAGGTGGAGCCTGCCTATGAGTCGAAGGTACCTGTGTTACCCAATCCCCTAATCATCTTTTCTGCGGGGCCCTTCCTGGGGCTACTCCTTGGAATTCTCTTTGTTCTCATTGTAGATCATCTTGAAGATAAAATTGTGGGGCTCACTGATATTGAGCAACGCCTGCGCCTGAAGACGCTGGTGGTGCTACCGCATGTTCGGCGCAAGAAGCGTGAACAGATTGCACGCCTTGTGGTGAATGATAAGTTCTCACAATTTGCGGAAGCCGTGGCAAGTCTGCGAAATCTGCTGGATTCCCCACGTTACATCGAATTGTCAAAGGTGATCTTGTGTGTCAGTACGCAGCCAGGAGAGGGAAAAACCATCACGTCGTGTTCGATTGCAGAGTCTTGTGCGCTGAGCGGACGTAAAACCTTGCTCATTGACTTCGATATGCGTCGTCCTCGCATTGCGCGCATCTTCGAAAAGACCCCCTCTGAGTTCAAGAGCCTTCCTCATACGCTCGCGAAAGGAGATAATTCGCTCTTTGATTCTCTGCCGGTTGCCTCTGGCGTTGAAAACTTAGACCTGATCTGTTCGAAAGCCTCTTCGGAAATTAGCCCTGCAGCTTTGATGGGCAGTGGGACCATCATTGAGCTCTTCCAGTGGGCCCGCGAACATTATGATCGTGTCATTGTTGACTCCCCGCCGTTTGGTATTGTGGGTGATGTCATGACCCTTGCAACACTTGTGGATTCGGTCATGATTATGTGTTGCGCTGAGCGGACCCGTTTCAACTTGCTTAAATATGCACACCGTCATCTCACAGAATCGGGTGCGCGAGTGATTGGTGTCGTTGTGAATGATGTGGACTTTAGTCGCCAACAGCATTTCGGCAAGTATGACTACCATTACAAGTATAGTTCCAAGTATGGGTATGCGTCATATGGGGCCGGACAAAAGATGTCAACAGCACCCGCTGTTGCGGTCGGATCTGTGTCAGTACGCCACATTACAGAGGAAGAGGATAGTAAAATAGATCCGATTTCGAAATCCGAACAAACCGCCGCACAACGCAAGGATGTCTTTGATTACACGCTGTCGGACGACGAATAAGGGAACACGAACAGTCGCCCTCCAAAAAGGAAGAAGCCGAAAGGCCTCTTCTTTTTTTATTAGCAAGTCACCGCCCGTGAAGCCCTACGAACAAACGAATGAATAACTGTATCGCACAAAGGCACAAGGCCACAAAGAAGAGAAATATTCTTAATTTCTTCAATTTCCTTGTGGCTTCGTGGCTTTGTGCGTGAGAAACTGGCCAAGTTATAGACAGGAGAGGGCGTTGCGCAACTCTGTCACGGTTTGGTGTTGACCTGGAAGTCGGTAGTCAGGAAGAAGTTCAGCAAGTGGAGCCAGAACAAAGACGCGCTGATGCGCGCGGGGATGGGGCAATGTAAGCGTGGGGGTCTTCATGACTGTATTCCCCAGCGCGATGAGATCAATGTCAATCGTCCGTGCGGAGCCGTAACGCTCAGAACGCTGGCGTCCGAGCTTTGCTTCAATCGTGTGTATGGCTTCTGAGAGTGCCTCAGGTGGTAAGCTAGTGTCACAGACAGCAACTGCATTCAGAAAGAGTTGGTCCTGTTCCCCCTCTGGCACATCAACAGGCTCTGTTTCGTGCAAGGCGGATGATCTGACCTGATAGACACCAGGAAGTTGCCTCAACGCCTCCAAGGCCTGCTCAATAAATTTTTTTCGGGGCTCAATGTTGCTCCCGAGCGAGAAGATGGCTTGAACGGTATTCATAAAGAGGATTGATACTTCAATTGAATTCCTCTGTGAACTCTGTGGGCTCTGTGAGAAAAAAACTACGCTCCTCACGCTTATTGCGTGAACCCAAGGACATCACGCATGGTGTAGAGGCCTGGCTTGCGTTGGGTTAACCAAAGCGCCGCACGCAACGCCCCTGTTGCAAACGCCTCGCGGCTATTGGCTTTGTGGGAGATCTCAACACACTCCTCATCGGCGATGAGGGCAACCGTGTGGTCGCCAATGATCGCTCCACCGCGTACAGCATGGATCCCGATCTCCCCTCTGGGGCGCTCGCCGACAATTCCTTCACGTCCATAACAGGCGACATCCTTGAGCGCAACCTTACGGCCAGCAGCAGCGGCCTCAGCTAACATCAATGCAGTTCCGCTAGGGGCGTCCTTCTTAAGCCGATGGTGTGCTTCGACAATTTCAATGTCGTAACTGCTGTCAAGAACCTCTGCGGCGCGCTTCACCAGCTCCAATAGCAAGTTGACGCCGAGACTCATGTTGGCCGCCCAAACAATCGGGATAACGTGGGTGGCCGCTGTGACCGTCGCCCGCTCCTCCTCGCTGAGTCCGGTCGTTCCGAGGACGACAGCCTGTTTGTGCGCTACAGCGTTCTTGACATTACCTGCGACACAGGTGTGAAAGGTAAAATCAATCACCGCTTCAGCCTCTTTAGGCCATTCGGAGGTGTAGATCAGTTCAGAGGGAAAGTCCTTGACCCGTGTCCCCAGTCCAGAAAAGTCCGGACGCTCGACGGCCGCGACAATTTCGCACCCACTGATTTTTTGTGAACAACGCAACAGGTTTTGCCCCATGCGTCCAGCGGCTCCAAGAATAGCTATTTTCATATTAGAGAAGATTGAGTGATACGAGGGTTTGATGCAGTTGTTCGCGTATTTTTTCTGTCGGCTCGCAGAGCGGGAGCCGGTACGTGGATTTAATGCGTCCCATCATCGCGAGCGCAGCCTTGACGGGGATCGGATTTGTGTCAAGGAAGAGGTCGCGGAAGAGCGGATAATAGAGACGATGCAACTCAGCTGCTTCGGCAAACTTGCCTAGCCGTGCCAGACGAACCATGTTTGACATCTCAGCTGGAATGACATTGGAGGCGACGCTGATGACCCCTGAAGCCCCCACGCTCATCATCGGGACCGTCAGACTGTCATCACCTGAGAGAATGGTGAGTTCACAGGCGTTACGGATAGCGCTGACACGGTCAACATTGCCTGCGGCTTCCTTGATCGCGACAACCATCGGATTGCTGGATAATCTCACCACCGTTTCGAGGGGGATCTCCTTGCCGGCACGCCCGGGTACATTGTAGAGCACAACGGGCAAGCCAAGCTCTGCAACCGCGGAAAAATGACGGAATAAGCCCTCGGCGTTGGGCTTGTTATAGTAGGGGGTCACCTGCAACGTCGCATCAGCACCGAGATTTTTTGCTTCCTGTGTCAACTCCAACGCTTCCGCAGTGGAGTTGGCTCCTGTCCCAGCAATGATGATTGTCCTCTGGGCCGCGGTTTCAATGGCAACTTCAATGACCTTCAGATGCTCGGTCATTTCCAATGTCGGGGATTCGCCCGTTGTTCCCACAGGGACAAGGCCTTCTACACCACTGGCAATCTGCCAGTTGATCAGTTCTTTGAGTGCGCCATAGTCAATACTGCCATCCGTATTGAATGGTGTGACTATTGCCGTGAATGTTCCTTGTAACATCATAATGCTCCTTGGGAGAAATCCCTCTTGTCTATGAATTCAATGTTCATCGTTCAGAGTTCAACGTTCAGAGTTCATCGTTCAGCGTTTTAACTCTTACCTGTCCGCCGTAGTCGTATTCGCGGAGGAGGAACTTTGAACTTTGAACTTTAAACTTTTAACTTACCTCTGCACCCGGGCATTGCCCTTCCAAATACTCCAGACTTGCTCTTCGTCCGCAGGCAACGCATAGTCAACCATCATGGTTGTCGCGAGTGCACCGCTGGCCCAACCGAACTGGATCCACTTTTCGGGCTCCCAACCCTTGAGAATCGCATAGAGCATCCCGCCCACAAATCCGTCGCCACCACCAATGCGATCCATCACCGTGATGTGACGCGGTTCAACCGTGAACCATTCAGATCCAACGGCCATCAATGCGCCCCACAGATGGTTGTTGGAGTCTTCGACTTCGCGTAGCGTGGTACCGTAAACCTGTGCATTCGGGAAGGCCTTCTTCACGCGCTCAATCATTCCCTTAAAGCCCTCGATCTTCGCCTTAATGTCTTTGCCGCCAGCTTCCGGACCCTGAATGCCTAAGCAGAGCTGGAAGTCCTCTTCATTGCCGAGCAGAATGTCGGAGACACTGGCAATCTCTGCGAAGATCGCGGAGAGCTCCGCTTCACGACCCTTCCAGAAGGAAGCACGATAATTGAGATCAAACGAAATTTTTGTACCATGCTTTTTGGCTGCACGTGCAAGTTCGAGACAGAAAGTGCTGGTCTCAGGGGAGAGGGCGCCGATCAGTCCAGACAAGTGAACGATCTGTACACCCTCCTGGCCAAAAATGCGATCCAGGTCAAAGTCTTTGACATTGAGTGTACGTCCCACTTCGCCAGCGCGATCATTCCAGACGCGAGGTCCGCGTGAACCGAAGCCACTGTCTGCGATATTGAACTGGTGGCGGCAACCCCAAGGACCGCCTTGTGCAACCTCAACACCTTCAAAATCCATGTGACGTCCACGCAGATCATCCTTGATGAGCTGGGCGATCGGGCTACCCTTGACGAAGGTCGTCAGGACTTTAACCGGCAATCCGAGATAAGCAGCCACACTCGCGACATTCGTCTCCGCGCTGGTGGCTTGCATCACAAACATGCCTCCGCGATGAACAGGCTGTCCGTTGACAGGCGTGATGCGCACGCCCATGCTGGTGGGGACAAGAAGCGAGTACTTACAATTTTTTCTAAGTTGCATGCTGGCTTTTCCTAATAATCAAATAAAAATGTGTACAGACCTATTCCAGGTAAGCGGTTCTAGTTTAACAAGAGTAATGCGCCTCCCGCAATGATTTTTCCATCGCAGAATGAGAGATTTAAGGGGGACCCAAAATTCACCTTAAAGCTTTTTACGTATCACCCATGCTTTCCTGTTGACAGAGCCAATTGGAATAAGCTAAAGTATGCACACTTTTCACCACTTACTCGGGGCGTAGCGCAGCCTGGTAGCGCGTTTGCTTGGGGTGCAAAAGGTCGAGAGTTCAAATCTCTCCGCCCCGACCATTTTAAAGCTCGTAAACAGCGATTTCGATCAATGTTTACGGGCTTTTTTTGTGCCTATAGCCATTTACCTAATAAAATGTTGCAGTATGGTAAACGAAGAATCCAGAGGGTAAATTGGCACAACATTGGCACAACACTGGCACAACATTGGCACAACATTTTCCGCCATTCCAGCAATAGAATAGTGTTTTTAACCTGGTAAAATACTGGCGAGTCGCCCAAACATGCTTTTACTAAAACAAAGCGCCAACTATTTTCAAGTGGCAGATTGGTGTTTGCGTTAAGACGTCAGACAAGAGTATCAGGTTAAGTCATTCGTGTTGCGTGGTACCATCCGGGCTGCAGAAGTAACCCAGCAAGTAACCCAGCAAGTGACCCAGCAAGTACCCCAACAGTCGGCTCCAGAAGTGCCGCGTCATATCCAAAGGCACGAGC
>CAYWNP010000125.1:0-4731 GCA_964459675.1 uncultured Akkermansia sp.
TAACTTTGTTAATATAGCATTTTGGTGCTCAGGAATCAATGCTCGAGATTCTTCAAATATAAAACTGGGTATTGCCTACATCAGTTAGTTGAGTGAACCTGCGAAGAAGCGGTCCATGAGCGCGCAGTGTTCAGAATCGGAGTAGCCGCCGCTCTCAATAGTGACCCAGCCGTTGTACCCGATCTCTTCGATCGTCTTACGGATAGAGACCCAATCGTTACTCCCCTTGCCGATGGGGACAAAGGCGCCTTCGTTTTTGGCGGTACGATCAAGCTTGAAGTCTTTGATGTGCAACCGAACAATATCGGAACCCAAGGCCCGGAGCCACGCTTCGGTTGGCGCATAGCGCACATGGTTGCCCAGGTCAAGATAGGGGCGCACCCAAGGACTCTTGAACGACTTGATAAATGCAGCAGCAAAATCAGGCTTGACCCAGAGGTTATTCCAGACGTTCTCAAGGCCGATGATGACCTTGTGCTTTTCTGCCACGGGAATGAGCTCTTCCACAGCAACACGTGAGCGTTCATTGGCTAGGTTCTGTTGAGCGATGTACTCAGTGAAGTTCTCTGAGCCCTCCACTGCGCGTGTGAGTTTGAGTGTGACAGGGTCAAACGCAAGGTTGAAGGCCGAGGGAGCTGGCATCTTGCCATCAATACGACAGGGCACGAGCAACAGGGTGGTCGCGCCAAATGCTGCAGTGATCTCCAGTGCGCGCTTGACGTCGTCAATCGATGCCTGCCGCGCCGTGGCGTCCGCGTGGTTGAATTGCGCCCAGCCATACATCAGCGAGTGAATTTTGAGTCCATGCTGTGTAGCACAGGCCTTGCCCGCGAGAGCCGCCTCGAAGGTTGCGCTTTTATCCTGAACTTCGAAGCCCGCAAAGCCAGCTTTTGCGATACGTTCGCAGGTGGCGGCATCGGCTTGTTTTGCAATAAGAGCCTTGAGCAAGCTGGTCTTAAACGTGGGGGCGGATTGAGCAAAGAGACGGGGTGTCTGGCTTGCGACAGCGCCTGCCGCAGCGCTTAATAAAAACGATCGTCTGTTCATGGTGAACCTACTTTCCGGGAATAGGGGCTTCAAACTCTTTTGGCAAGGGAACATCTCCTTTTTCAAAGTCCTCTGGCAAGAAGGGGTTGTTCATGGTATAGAATTCGCTGGTGGTGTTGGTCAGCAGATCGCTCATCCGGACTGTTTTCCCTGTGTAGCAAGCGAGGGTCCCCATGATCGTTGTGGCAGTCGCCATGGCAACCTGCTCACCCTCGTGCACATAGTTGTCCGTCATCAGACCATTTAAAAAGTCCCAGTGTTCCATGGTCATCATGTTTTCGTCGCGGGTTTTGATGCGCTCCTCATCGTAAGCGACAGGCTTTCCATCAAAGCGCGTGATTTTGCCGAGGACCGAGCATTCGCCCTCTGTTCCCGTCAGGATGGTTCCCAGGCGCTCGGAGCAACCGTCAACCTGACGTGCCATGGCATGGATGTGAAGGCTGTCACCGTAATCATAATCAACGCTCAGGCAGTCGTAGCCATTGCCGATGGCGCGACGGTGACGCGCACCAATGCCCATGGCGGACTTCGGGAGACGTCCAATAAACCAGTTGGCGAGGTCGACTTCGTGGATGCCTTGCTCAGTCAGGTTATCGCCAGACATCTGGCGCCAGAAGTACCAAGCGGTCGAGAGGTATTCTGCGTTGGAGCCTCCCGCTTTGCGTGGTTTCATGTACCCGCCGCCATTCATGCCTCCATGACAACGGTAGACCATCCCCCCTCGGATTGGACCGATCGCACCTTCTTGCATCGGCTTAATCATGCGGAGGGCCTTATTGTTGTGGCGGTGGCAGGTGCCCGAGAGGATAGAAAGGTTCGCTTTTTTAGCAGCTTCAACACCTGCAAGAAAGCGCCGTAAGCCGGCGGGATCTGTGGCGACGGGTTTTTCCGCGAAGATGTGCTTGCCAGCCTTGACGCACGCTTCGAGATGGAGGGGACGGAAGAAGGGCGGTGCTGCGAGAAGGACGATCTCTGCGGGAGACTCCATGATCTTCTGGTAACCGGTCGGACCCCCGAAGGCAAACTGCTCATTGCACCCATAACGCTTACAGACGGCGAGAGCTTTCTCCTGCACAAAATCGGAGGTAGCAACAAGTGTCGCTGTACAGCCTAAGCGTGCGGCAGCATCCATGATGTTTTTAACCGCGCCACTGCCCCGTCCGCCACACCCAATGAGGGCTATCTTAAAGTCACGCTTGGCAGGTGAGGTCTGGGCAAAGAGCGATGGCTGGGACATGGCAAAGGCTGTGGTACCTCCGATAAAAAGTCTTCTCGATATGTTGAAATCTTTCGTAGTCATATTGCTCCCCTTTAATTAGAATGCGTATAAATTAACAACGATGCGTGGATTTATCAATTCAATAATTGAACTGAATGGTGAAAACAGGGTACGGTCTTCCCTTTAAAGGCTTGCTGTGTTATTCTTCTACCTTTGAGAAATAGTAATTCCCTTATGAAGTTGTTGATTTTAAGGTTGTCGAGTAGTCGTGATACAGAGTCTTCAGCGACGCATGCTGTTTTGGCTGAACTGTGCCGCTTAGCCTGTCCTGATGCGTTGATTGACTTTGCCTTTCTTCCGCCTCGTCGTACACCGGTTGTGAACGGGGGTGCGAGCGGGTTGGGCTGGAACGCTTTCGACCTGATTCTCGTCTCAAACTCCTTTGTCCAGGAGGCCATCAACTTGCCGTGGCTGCTCGCTGTCAATGGGCTCTCGCCATGGGCGTCAGAACGATCTGAGTCATTTCCCCCGGTGATTATGGGCGGTTCAAATGCCTTTGCCAGCCAGTGCCTAGTCTGTCCGGATGGCAAGGCTGTGCCAGATGCGATCTTTTTTGGCGAAGCGGAAGAGATGCTGCCATTGTTTGTGAAGAGGATGACAGAAGGATGTAAGGATGGAAGGACAGAAGCCGTTCTGGACAAGCGAGCGCGCTTGCTGTTGGCGACAGAAGGGCTTGATGGATTCTGGGCGACTGGCTCGCTGCCAACCCAGCCCATCAAACAGGCTGTTGCCCGTTCGCCAAATCCGTGCGTGACTGCCAACTGCCAACTGCCACTGCCGACTGCTGTTTTGACGGGCACCGCCCGTCTCACGGTGAGCAGGGGGTGTCCCGCCTTCTGTTCGTTCTGTTTTGAGGGGTATGAGCGCAAGCCTTACCGGGAGATCCCGTTAAAAGAGCTACTCCAGCGCGCTCATTTTTTAAAGCGGGAATATGGCGCACGGACCGTTGAACTGGATGCCTTTAACTTAAACATGTACGCGGACTTTGTTCCGCTGGTCAAGAGTTGCTCAAAACTTTTCGATCGGGTTTCGTTTAAGAGTCAACGGGCGGATGGTATTGCGGCTTGTCCGGAGATCATCGAGCTTGAGCGCGCCGCTGGCAAACAATCCTTTACATTGGGAATTGAGGGCATCAGTCCGCGCCTGCGAGCCTTTCTCTGCAAGTCGCTGAGCGATGAGGATATCGAATTGGCGCTCCAGACGCTCTTAAGCAATCGTGTGCGCGAGATCAAGCTCTTCTATATTCTCACTGGACATGAAGAGGCTGAAGATCTGGCTGCTTTCTCCTCCTTCTGCTCGCGTTTGCAAGAGAAGCTTCGCGCGCCTAAGTGCGGCACACGGGTGGTCCTGAGCTTCGGACGTCTCGTGCGTATGCCCAATACCCCTTTGATGTTTGATCGTCTTTTACTGGATGAGCAGGAGTGGCGTTTCTGCGTCGACGGGGTCTCGGCTGCCTGTCGTCGGGCGAAACTCGAATTCCGTTTTGCCTTTGATTGGCCAGATTATCTTGGGACACAACTACTCGCTGCTTGCGGACACGAGGACGCCCCTGCAATTGTTCAGTTGGCGTGTAATGGACTTTCGTATCATGGTCCGTGGCTCCATGCTGAGGCTGCCAAGCTTCAATCAGTCGTTACCGTCCAGATGGAACCTTCGTTGCCTTTTTCCTTTGTGGAGCGTCCGGTCACGTTTGAATTTCTGAAGAAACGGTGGGAGGAGGCGTGCGCCTATCGCGATATGGGGTATTGTCTGGGCAGTACGTGTTCAGCCTGTGGCGCGTGTTCGACTCCGGCTGAGAAGCAGCAAATGACCCGCCATTCGCGTGCGCAGCGGATTACAGAGGTTGATATTGAGGGTGTCGCGCTTGTTGAAGCGTCTAAACGCCGTTTGCCACTTCTCTATCGGTTTGTCACGCTTCCTGAAAGCTATGCTGGGCTTCATGCCGCTACTCTAAATGCAGAAGTGATGCGTCAACTCCTCGGCCACCATCCCGACTTGATTGAGAATCTGCTCTCTGTTGAAGAGACGCTCTTTAGCTTTGGAGAGAATGAGGATCGTTTCCAAATTCCGTGCGGACAAACAGTCGTTGCCTTTCGCGCGTGGGATTCCAAAGCCTTGCAACGTGCGCTTTCGGATTCCGCTCCGCTGATTGGCGGTGAGGTGCCAGAAGGTTTTCAACCCGGTATCTTCTCGAAAGCATCCGGTATCCTCCATACCGCGCTCGTGCCCCGTGTGGTTGCGGAATCAGGGAGTAAGTGGCTGAAGGACCTTCATCTCGCCCATACGTTGTGTAAAGCAGGGGAGGGGTGGAAGCTCGATCTCGCGCCAGCGGCCTTAAAAAAGAAAATGCTCTATACCTGCTCTCTGCAACCACTCGAAGGAGGCACGTGTATCACGCTGGAGTT
>CAYWNP010000125.1:4831-6499 GCA_964459675.1 uncultured Akkermansia sp.
TCCATGAGTTCGCGGCGACGTTCAACAACCCAGGCCGCAATCGGTATGTCTGCTGGCAAGGTGTTCGTGACGCGGACGGTGCCGCAGGAATTGCAATAGGCTCCCTCAACGTTAATCGCAGTTGCACAGTTCGGGCAAGAGGTCTCCAGGAGCTCTGCGCAATAGGCGCAATGCTTCTCGACTTGTAGTCGAGGCTGGAAAGCAAGTTGATCTTGCACCAAATAGGGCGTGTTTGAGGGGCAGAGGGCGTTTGGGCAGAACCCCTGTTTTCCCACAGGCGAGTAAACGAGTTTTGCCTGTGGATTCTGAAGGGTCAGACCAAGCGCGGAGGCGATCTTCTCAATATTCTCTTTCGACAATTTGGAAGGTTGGCCTGCCTCCAACATGCTGATTGCGGACTGCTTGCAACCAACTTCAGCCGCTAAAGCGGTCTGAGTCAACCCCTTTTCGCGCCGGGTCTGGGCAATCTGCTTGCAAATCTCGTGTGGTAATGTCGTCATACAATCGTGCTGTTCATAACATGTGAATGACGAGTAGTATGACGGAATTAGACCTTTTTAACAAGCGGAGGTTATCAACAAAATATAAACAATGTATATCATTCATATACAACACTTTACATCTTATACACAGTTTGTGATAACCTGTTTATAACTAAATAGTAATAACGAGTTGATAACTTTAGTTTTTCCGGTACACGGCGGGTGTATGGCCATGGTGACGGGAGAAAACCTGAATGAAATAACTTGTTGTTGCGAAGCCGACCTGTTTGATGATTTCTTGCAATGCAAGTTCTCTATTTTTGAGCAGTTTTGCAGCGGCCTCCATACGCAGGTTGAGCAGATACTTCGCCGGTGTTTCACCGGTGAGGGTACTAAACTGGGTGGAGAAGCGGGTGAGTCCGATGCCACAAGCTTCGGCCATGGTCTGCAGGGTCCAGGGTTCATGCAGGCGTTTAGGGAGTTGTTCTAAAAAGAGCTTGATGCTGCGCAGGGAGTCGGTCAGCGATTCCTTATAGGTCGTCGGAGTAGAGGCAAAGGCCACGAAGAGTTCCAAGAGCATACTGTTCACCAGGAGGGCGATACGTGTGGCGCGGTGAGGTTGTTCTGGAGTCTTTGCGATCAGCAACAGACGGTTAAAGAGCTCAAGGTACTCAGCCGAGATAGGGCGTATGGCATCTTCATTTTGCCGGAGCGCGTGTGTCAGGCTCTTGAGTTCGTTTTTGCTGAGCAGTACCCAGTCAGGCCAGACCCACTCCTGATGCGGATGACGCACGCCGACATCGAGGATGAGCCAGCCGACACGTCCTTGGGTGAAGCAGGGGTTCCCGATGGAGTGCTTTTGCCAGGGGCGTGTGATCATGATCTGTCCTTGTCCCAGTAGATGGCTCACGCCGTCAACGGTCACCGGGGTTTCGCCTTGTAGAGAAACCGTGAGTTCAATCCCCTCGTTTTGATGGGTGGGGAGTCCATAACTCTGCTTGCCGGTTGTCTTCCAGTAGCCGAAGCTACTCACGCCTGGAACTTCATGTGTCTTGAAGGGCGCACCTGGATATTGATGACGGCCTATCCCAAAAAGCGCCATCTCGCCTGCCTCGACTGCTCCCTTGACCGGTTCGCACGAATCGGCGTGGAGCGTTTTGCCCGTCTGTTCTCTCCCCTTTTTCAT
>CAYWNP010000126.1:0-6417 GCA_964459675.1 uncultured Akkermansia sp.
GGGATATCGAGGTCCTGACCATTGAAGATGGTCGGCTCGACATTTTGAAACTTCCCTTTTCCCGTTGCTCCAACAGTCAGTTTGGACTTCCCTTTGTTACGTCTCGCACCGCCTGGCTGAATATGGAAGACCTCAGCGGGGGGTACGGAAGGAACTGTTGCTGGAGATGCAGACGAGACTTTTTTGGTATCGGGTAGGGGAGCTCCAGTACTTTCAAAACAGAAGAGAACGACTTCGATGCGCCACTCGAAGGAGGCATCCATCACCGTTCCCATTTCAATCTGACAGTCAGGTTTACACCAACCGCGCAAGGTTTTCATAATCTCACCGATCTCAGAGAGACGAAGATCTGAGCCTGCAAGAATACCAACTAACAGGGCATTTGCTTTTTTGATGGACTCGCCAGCATGGAGGAGTTGACACTCGCAAAGGGCCTTTGTCAAGGTTGCTGCCCGATCAGCTCCAGTGGCTTGTACGGTTCCAAAAGTTGCAGTACCTCCCTGCACAATAAACGAATGGAGTCGTTCGGCATTGATACTTAAGAAGCCGGGACGTGTCAAGAGACGCCAGAGGAGTGTCACACCCGAGGCAAGTATCTCATTGGCTGATGCGATGGCGGTAGGGAGTTGTTCTTCGTTCGCCGCGTTGAAAAGATCATCAAGCTTGATACTGCACAGAGAGTCAACATGATCTTCAATCATTGCTTGGGCACGGTTAGCGCTCGCGCGTCGTGTGGGTCCTTCAAAGTCAAAGGGTTCGGTGGCGATGCAGAGGGTTGCAATCCCTTGTTCGTGTAAGGTGCTAACGACTTCAGGGGTGACACCACTCCCTGTTCCTGCGCCCATGCAGGTGAGAATAACCGCTGTTCGCACACCTTGCAAATGCGGGTGTAGCAGGTGAATATCATCTTGAATGGCGAGTCTGCCTTTGACCGCGTCGCCACCCGTCCCGTTACCCGAAAGACGCGCTGCACCGATGAGGAGGCAGGGGATGGAGTCTGCACTCCATTCGCGATTTGCCATGGCATCGGTGTCAATACAAACGATCCGCATCGGCTCTGCATAGCGCTGATGGATGGCAGCAGCTAATCGTGAGCCACCCCCGCCAATACCGATCAAGATAAGAGGTAATTGATGTTCGTTGTTCATGAATGAAACACTTTCCCGATGAGTTTGCGAAGGGGTGAGAGCAGTCCAGTGTCTTCGTAGGTTTTCTGGCCATAGATGATGAGACCCGCAACCGTTGCGTATGAAGCGGGTTGCTCAACCTTATCAACGAGCCCTTCAACATTGATGGGGAGTCCGATCTTGCAAGGAATACCCAGTGTACGTTGGGCCAGTTCCGAGAGTTTTCGCAAATAGGCACCTCCTCCTGTGAGTACGCAACCTGCTCCCAAGTGGATGAGAACGCCAGCCTCTTCTAAGCGTGATCGGAGGATTTTGAGGGTCTCCTCCATACGCGCATTGATGACGGCGTGCAGGGCTTTGCAACTGATGGTCCGTTCCGCAGCTCCGACCTCAGCAGGTAACGCAATGCGCCGGGAAGCACCCGTAGGTTCGATGATGGCTGCCCCATCACTTCTTTTGAGTTCTTCCGCACGGAAAAGGGGGATCGTGAACGCCAACGCAATATCATTTGTGATATGATCACCTCCTACGGCAATACTGCCAATCGCCGAGACGATGCCATTGGTATACGCCACATAATTGGTGGTGCCTCCGCCAAAGTCAATCAAGACCACGCCATTCTTCTTTTGTTCGGGAGTGAGAACGGCTAACGCTGCGCAGACCCCTGAGAAGGCCACATCGGTCACATCGAGTCGCGCGCTTTTGGCCACATTCACGACATTCTCAATGCGATTTTTTTGTCCATGAACAATAAGGGTGCTGAAGCTCAGTGTATTGCAACGCATACCTTGAGGGGTAAGGATGCCAGGCTGATCATCCAGCGTATAGGTCTGGCGAATCGTGTGTAGCACTTGGCGATCGATCTCCAGCTGGGTTTCGTTCGCGATCGAGGTCACCTCTTCCACATCTTCGCGCGTGACGACACGGTCGCTCGAACGAATCGGGATTTGTCCGTTGCCATGGCTCGACTGAATATGGCCTCCGGAGGTGGCCATCAAGACTTGCCAGACATCCACGCCGGCCGACTTCTCAGCTTCTACGGCCGCAGTATCCACGCCGAGCTGTGCCTGCTGGAGGTCAATAACTTGACCTTTCCGAACGCCGGTGGTCGGATATTTTCCGATCCCTGTAATTCGCATCTTTCCGTCTTCACCGGCCTCGCCGACACAAACGACGGTCCGAGACGTTCCGATTTCCAATGCTGCAATTGGAGGCATTCCCATACTCAACCTCATCTCTCTTACGTTATTCGACACCCGGGAGGGTTGCTGCAATCCGTCCCTGCACCCGTGCATCCCACATCAAACAGATAGAGCCTGCTTCAGTTTCCATGAGTCGCGCGAGGTCATCAAAGTGTGACTGCATCTTTGCGAAAGTATCCTTCTCATCATCGTCCATGCCCTCCCATGCAAACTTGGCTTGACGGTGATCCGAAAAGGTTAAGAGCAGGTAGTCGTCTTTTACGGTATCCAACTCAAGGAGGCGTAGTCGGACTTCAGGGCGCTGCGCACAATTGACGAGACGTACCGCGGACATATCAATTCCCCGCAACCGATCTCCGGGTTTCAAGCTCGCAATATTTTCTGACCCTTTGATTAAGGGCAGTGCGCCGATGCCAGCGTTTCGGTTGAAGACGACGCCCTCCTCATCGATGACACGGCCCTCTGTTCCCTTAACGCCGATACGGGCAATAGGTTCGCGTTCAATGATTGTGATGATGAGTTTATTTGGCATTCTTCGGACAATCGTGAGGTCACGGATGTTTGCCATCCCCTCGAGCAAGTCTCTGCGTTTCTGCTCGATCGGAAGCTCAAAGACGTTCACCCCTTCAGTTAACCGTAGCACGCCACAGATGACTTCAGCGGTTAGCGTCTTTCCTGTTGTGACGGTGACGTTCTTTCGGAGGTCTTTCAATGTAAAAATAGGGGAGGAATTAAAGTAGTAGTGATTAAAGAGGGACCATCCTCCTTGGCAAACAAGCCATGTTGTTAGGAGTATGAACATGAGTAGCAAGCCGAGCTTGACTTTGGGAGGAAGCTCAATGCCCGTCTGGATGCCGGTCACACGTCGTCCAGTCCCCGGCGAACGCCCGGGGGGAGGTGTGGTTTTACTTTTAAAAAGAGTCCATTTCATGAGGTCGTGATTTTTGCAACTTTCTTCTCGGGTACCATGAGAATGCTTAATGATGTGCGGCAAGTGTGAGTAGATGCACGCAGAGTGCACCGAAGGATTCGCCTGCGCGTGCTGCGGCCTTCGGTAGAAGGCTGGTTGCGGTAAGCCCAGGCAGGGTGTTGACTTCGAGAATAAACAATTGTCCCTCTGGCGTGACGCGGAAATCAACACGGCTGACCCCGCGACAGCCCAGCGCGTGAAATGCTTGAACAGCCACGTTCTGGCAGGTGAGAAGCAGTGCACGATCCACGTCAGCCTCATCCTCAGGAAAAAGATACTGCGTCATGCCCATCGTGTACTTTTCTTTGAAGCCATACCACCCGTTGGGCGCCCGGATCTCGACGACCGGCAAGGCCTTGCCTCCGAGCACGCCCACGGTCCATTCACGGCCAGGGATGTAGCCTTCAACAAGAACTTCTCCAAGAGGATCAACGCTTCTGGCTTCGGCAAGGGCAGTCGTCCATTGGGAAGGCTCAGAGACCTTTGAGATGCCGACGCTGGAACCGTCCCTGGGTGGTTTAACGACCACGGGGAGTGGCAGGGACGAGGAGGTCATTTCGCTGGTTAAGACTTCGTAGGGGGGCGTTGGAAGTTTCGCGGCATCCAGACAGCGCTTCGTCGCAATCTTATCCATGGCCAGTTTGCTTGCAGCAGCACCAGGCCCCGTGTACGGGATATTTAATTGGTCGAGGTCATGTTGCACTCCACCATTCTCGCCATACCCGCCGTGTAGAGCCAAGAAGACAGCCTCGATATCACGAGGAAGCGCTTCGATACTGTCTTTATTGAGGATAACAGGGAGCACCTCAAGCCCTTCTGCTTGCAAAGCAGAAACAACGGCTCCGCCCGAACGCAAAGAGACTTCCCTCTCGTTCGATGTTCCACCCATGAGGACTGCTACGCGTTTCATAGAAAAACCGCTCTTTCCCTGATTTAAAAAGTTATCATAGAATAGCGTAAACAGTGCAACGAATAAATACAAAAATGCACAAACCTAAAAAATAAGAAGGTGGATACGGATGACGTACCCACCTTCTCTTCCAAACGGCTCGAAAGCCATGAGGTTCTACTTGCTTTCGGGTGTTGCAACAACGGCAACAGGTGCAGGAAGTTCGACCCACTGCAGAAGGCACATTTCCGAACCATCGCTACGGCGTTGGCCTAGCTTCACGATACGGGTGTACCCCCCCTTGCGGCCATCCATGGACGGTACGACGGAGTCGAACAGCTTCTGGAGGGCGTCGGGGCTTTGCAGACGGGAGGCAGCGATACGACGGGCAGCCAACGTTCCCTTGCGGGCGAGGGTGACAATCTTCTCGGCATCCTTGCGAGTTTGTTTCGCCTTGGCCGTTGTAATCTTGATACTTCCCTGAAGAATCAGGTTGGTGACAAGACTGACCAGGAGTGCCTTGCGATGTGCGGTCTTACGTCCGAACTTCTTGGTAATTCTTTGATGACGCATCTTACAAAATCCTTTACTTAGTTTCTTCCATCAAGTCAGGGTCAAACTTGTAGCCCAGGTAGAGACCCAGTTCAACCAGTTTGTCCTTGATCTCGTTGAGCGACTTCTTGCCAAAGTTACGATACTTCAGCATGTCGGCTTCGGTCTTCATTGCGAGCTCGCCTACGGTTGTAATGTTGGCATTGTTCAAGCAGTTCGCAGCGCGGACACTCAGCTCAATCTCATTGACGCTCATATTGAGGATACGGCGCAGATTGTCGCGCTCTTCATCCACCTTCTTTTCAGATTCTTCGAACTCCAGAACCTCTTCACTGTAGTCAACAAAGACATCGAGATGGTGGCGCAAAACAGCCGCGGCAGTCTTGAGTGCATCGTCAGGTGTAACACGGCCATCTGTCCAGATGTCAAGAACCAGCTTTTCGTAGTCTGTACGCTGGCCCACACGCGTGTTTTCAACTTGGAAGTTGACGCGGTTGACAGGGGAGAAGATGCTGTCGATCGGAATACGACCAATGACCTGTTCTTCCAGCTTATTACCTTCTGCTGGGCAGAAACCACGCCCAGAGCGAATCTCAACTTCAAGATCAAGCACGCCATTGGAGTCAAGCGTAGCAATGTGCTGAGTTGGATTCAAGATTTCAACCGAGTTATCCTCTGCGAAATCCGCAGCGGTTACTACACAGGCACCCTTCTTATGGAGCTTCAGCATCACGGAGGAGCGGCTGTAACTCTTGAGAAGGACACGCTTTAAGTTGAGAATAATGTCTGTCACATCTTCGCTGACACCCGGAAGTGCGCAGAATTCATGATTGGCGCCGTGCACCTTCACAGAGGTGATCGCGACTCCTTCAATCGAGGACAACAAAATACGGCGTAGCGAGTTACCGATGGTGCGGGCATAGCCCACTTCAAACGGCTCTGCAACAAAACGCGTATAGGTCGCTGTCGCGGTTGTTTCATCCTTCTGTACACGGCGAGGCATTTCGAAACGGCTCAAACGAATTGGCATGTTTCCGTCCTTTCAGGCTATGCCACGCAACATGTCGTTTACGTGGCAGCCATTATTGGAATTCAATTATAACTAGCGGGAATACAATTCGACAATGGCCTGCTCATCGACAACCGGCGCGATCTGTTCGCGGGTCGGGATCGACTGCAATTCAGCCTTGAAGCTCTTGCGATCCAAGGAGACCCATGTGGGCGTCTGCTGGGGAGTCGCTGCTTCGAGACAACGAGTGGCCGCGTCACGACTGCGAGGACGATCACGTACTTCAAGGGTGTCACCCGCCTTCAAGATCATTGAAGGAATCGTGGAGACTTTGCCATTGACCAGGATGTGTCCGTGCAGAACAAATTGACGTGCCGAGCGACGCGAAGCGCAGAAGCCAAGACGATAAACCAAGTTGTCTAACCGTGTTTCGAGTAATTGGAGTAGGATTTCGCCCGTGACGCCTTTACGACGCAGCGCTTCCTTGAAGAAACGACGGAACTGAAGTTCTTGCATACCGAATTGACGGCGCAAACACTGCTTCTGACGAAGCTGCTGTCCATATTCCGACATCTTACGTCCACGGCGGGCACCATGCTGGCCGGGAGCGGATTGCCCCTGTTCAATTGCGCATTTCGCCATGTAGCAACGTGCGCCCTTCAGAAACA
>CAYWNP010000127.1:0-1140 GCA_964459675.1 uncultured Akkermansia sp.
TACGCACCAATATCCACAATACTATTCTGCACACGGGCAAGACCTGCGGCATCCATCGTGCCACTGCTATAAGCGTTTAAACCTTTGTTAATGCAAGGGGAGCCACGGGAAGGGATAAACGTTCCTGCCTGAAACTGTGGGTTATCTGTAATGTTGCCGGCGACATTACGAACCTGCTGATAATAGTTTACTCCTGGAAGAGAGGGGAGGCAACAATAGGAAAATTTTGACTCATCAGTTGTGGCTGAAGAAGGAAAGTCTTCTGGCACATTGAACCTAACTATCGAATTGTTTAGCGTGGTACTCCAGACACATCCTAGGCCGAAATCAGTGACCGATTTATTATTGACGAGCGTACAATTATTTAGCGTGCCGTGATAGGCTGCTGCCCCAAGATAGGCACTACAGCCTGTGATAATACAGTTGTTAATCGCAGGGTTTGTATACCCTACAGGTACACAAACACCTCCGCCATTGATGATTGGATTGTCCATATTACCGTTGGACTGAGTTGTGTCAGTATATCCAGTCTTCAAGGTAAAACCATCCAGTACACCCTCTGTCATGAAGACACAGCGCACACTGTCAACCCCGTAAGCGCTCGACTCTGAGTTCTTTTGTCCAAGAATAATGGTTTGTTGGGCACCCTGCACACTTCGTACGGTGACGTTTTTTGTGATGACCAGGCGCGACTTTCCAGCGGCGGGAGTACTGCTGTTCTGCCCGCTAGAATAGGTCCCAGGACCGACCCAGATAACACTGCCCGTCGGAGAGACATCAACAGCCTTCTGGATGGTTAGAAAAGGACTGGCAAAGCTACCGCTATTTGTATCACTGCCTGTCGTCG
Organism: uncultured Akkermansia sp.; assembly: GCA_964459675.1. Classification (GTDB taxonomy): domain Bacteria; phylum Verrucomicrobiota; class Kiritimatiellia; order RFP12; family UBA1067; genus CAIZQW01. The sequence continues at coordinate 848 of CAYWNP010000127.1, forward strand.
CCACATAATTCGTGGCTGCTTGTAGCAGGGTGACACTGGACAACATCCCCGCGAGGATTAGAAAAAGTTTTCTGTTCATTACAAACTCCCAACGTTAAAAGGTTGATGGAGAAACGAATAAAGGAGAGTTTTTGAAATTCTCCTTTACGTCACCCACGCTACTGTAAGAGCTCGAGTGCTGGGGCTGGGGGTGCTACAGGTTCAGCTCGCACTGGAGCTGCTGGCTCAGCGGTGGCCGGCACCGCTGGCGCTGCTGGAGATGGCTCTGCTGGCGTAGCTGGCACTGGAGCGAC
>CAYWNP010000127.1:1240-6290 GCA_964459675.1 uncultured Akkermansia sp.
GCACCGCTGGCGCTGCTGGAGATGGCTCTGCTGGCGTAGCTGGCACTGGAGCGACGGGCTCTGTTGAGGGCTTCATTGCAGGCGCAACAGGGAGTGGCGCTACGGGCTCAACGGGTGCTTTAACTGTTGGTTCAACCGGCACTGGAGCGACTTCTGCAGCAGGTTCCGTTACGCGAACAGGTGCAGGCGTTTCAGCAGGCTGATCCGGCGCCTTTTCAACCTTTTGTTTTTTATCAACGCGGTCCATGCTCAAGCTCATCAGTTCGGACCGGGTACGGTCGCCGGGCTCCTTACGCGCACCTGTGAGATATTCACGTCCCAGGACTGCATTCTTGGGCAAACCTGCATCACGCTTCATTGTGGATGGATCCGTCAAGCCAACCGTCACGAAAATAACGATCTCTTTCTGAACCTTTTCACGGCTCTTCCAGCCGAAGAGATATTGTCCGATCAACGGAATCTTGCGAAGATACGGGATGCCACTATCAACGGATTCTTCCTGCGTTTTCGTCAAACCACCAATGACTGCGGTATACCCATCGTTCATGGTGAAGGTCGTGTTAATGCGCTTCATTTCAATAATCGGGTATCTCGGAAGGGGGACACTCTTGTCCGTCGTGATCTCATAGTCTTTAATCTTGGTGCTGATCGCAGGCTCAATGACCATGGTAATAAGACCGGTGGGGCTGACGCGAGGGGTTACCTTGAGAGAGATACCATAACTGAAGAAGGCCTCGCCCACAAAGAGTTCATTCTTGCCAGGGATCACCTGCAGTTCAGCCGTAATGTCCAACTGATCCTGGTTGACACCGGTACGCGTGGAACGGATCGTCAGATTGGGCTCCTTGATAGTCATATCAATGGTGGCCTGCTCCTCATTGGCCACGATCACACGCGGATTGGAGAAGACAGCAACATCATCCAACTGGTCAAAAGCGTTTAGCGCCAGACGGAAAGCATCTGCAGAGAGTGCCCCGTTGAACCCCTGACTCCTTACTTTGTTCAAGGCCGTTGCAGCCGAGTCCAAATTCTTCCTCACAATATCAGGCGAAAGATTGTCAAGATCATTCTTAAGGCTTCCGGAGTCTCCGCTATCGCTCGTACGTGTACGGCTATATTCATCATTAAAGCCTGCCGGCCCAAAACGAACGCCCCATCCTTCCCCTCCGAGGTTGTCCCACCTCAGTCCCAGTTTGCGACTCGCGTTAGCCGAAAGCTCCATGAAACGGGCCTCAATATAGACCTGCGGACGTTGCACATCAATTTGAGCGAGCACTTTTTCGCACTCATCCAGCTGTTGCTGACTGGCGGTCACGATCACCGTATTGGCGGAGGGGAAAGAGGAGACTGTGCCATTGATTCCAGTACCGACTGGGGCAGGCGCCGTGGCAGTCGGCATTGCGAGATCAAAGGTCGTCTTGAAGAGCATCGCCACATCCTGAGCGCGGGCAAACGAAAGTTTAAAGGCCTTTGTGAACTTGGGGACTACAGTTGACTTGTTCTTGATGACGAAAATACCACTTCCAGCAGGCCGCTCAGCAGCCTCAAGGTCATGAGGAGCCAAGATAGAATCCAGCCCCTGCTTCCAAGGGATATTATCAAGACGCATGCTCACAGCCAGCGAGTTCAGGTTTGTTCCTGTTGTCACAATGTTGGCCCCGGTCGTGTCACGGAAGGCCTTGATCACATCTTGGAGGGGGGTGTTATCAAAGCTCAAGGAGATCGGCTCGTCCACGCCAAGTGCCTTCCCGGGCTGGGCGGCTGTGGCAGACGTATTTTGAACAGGAAGTGCCGTTGCAACTTCTTTAGGCTTTTCCGTATTGATAATTGGAACGGCTTCTTGAGCCATCAGGCCTGTTGCACTCGCCAAGAAAAGACTTGCGACAACACTATAAAACGCTGAACATATCCTACTCATATCTGAACTCCTTTTCGTTTACACCTTAACCTACAACTTGATTTGATTTAACCACAAAAACCACAAAGATCACAAAGATCAACTTCTAAATGCTTTTTTCATCTGGGCCTATCTCTTTTCTCTGTGTTCTATGCGTTCTTTGCGGTAAAAAAAATATCCTCTGTACTCTCTGCCTGTCCGCCGTAGCCTTGGCGAAGGTGGATGCCTCTGTGAGAAAAAAGAAACTTTTTTTATTCAAACTCTGCTGACGGTACACTTTCTAAAAACTACTGAAGAACCGCTTCGACTTGCACAAGATCCACCTTGCGTTCGCCCATAATGTCAACACGCCATGTAAAGAGAATTCCGTCGTTCGTGAAGGTCAGCTTGTCACCCTGACGATAGGACTTTCCATTCATGAAGGCGATCTGGCGTCCTCCAGCACTTGCAAAACCCGTCATCTTCACCAGCTTACGCGCGGCAGCCCAGTCATCGGCATTCACCACACGCTTCTGAAGCGGCACTTGCTGATTCAGAATCTGTGGTTTTGTGTTATCCACAACTGGTGTGACCACGGGGCGACTTTCATAGCCGAGCGGCCAGAAAGGATCTCTGGCGAACCCATTCCCTGCCAAAAAAAAGAGTACAAACGTTGTTGTAAAACTTCGGATAAATGTATATCGCTCCATAAGCTTCCTTGCTACCTTGCCCATTCGTGCTTCGTTGGCCATTCGAACGTGATAACCGCCTTATGACTCTCAGAGGACTGCGGTTGTGTAATGATAACCAACCCAGAAAGAATTGTCAAGGGATAGGCCGTTTCTGTCTCTTGGACAAACTGTATGATCTGATCAAAAGAACCACGCCCAATAAACTCTACGGGTTGCCGTGCATAAAGCTGCCCCGGAATGGGTGATGGCAGACGCAACAAAACAGAGGGCAACTCCTTCACGTTTTCCAATTTGAAGCCCACCTTCATGGCGATGGGCATCATGAGTGACTTGGCTCCCATGCGAAGGGAATTCGAAACGGGATCTGGCTTGAGCATCCCTGTATTCACAAAATGATCCCGTGTCGCCTTTAGCTCGGCGTTCTTTTCAGCATCCTCGTCGGCCTTCTTCACATCCGCCTTCATCAGCGAAAGGGTCTTCTGTAACTCCGCCACCTCTGTGTGCACCGTGACGCTACGCTCCCGCAACGGCAGCAGCAGCAGCATGACAATAGCGACGCTTCCGGCGATGGAGGCAACTGTAAAGATCAACGCGTATAGCGTAGGCTTAGGAAGATTTTTAATTGATTCAACGGATAGGCTCATTGAAACCTCCGTGGCAAGCATTCATAGTTGATATCAAACGTGTAGATATCCATTTCTTTACTCTCACTCCGATTTCTAGAGGGGTCTTCTTGGTAATCAACCTGACGATTAACTTGGGTGACCAAGGACGTAAAGGCATTTCCGCTCAGTGCTGCCAAAAACTTGTTCAACTCCACCGGCACGACACCCGACTGATAGTATCGCCCCTTGAAACGAAGGTTGACAGCCTCCAGCGTATTTGTTGGACAGAGCTTTGCGATATCCAAAGGTGTTTTAGGCTTGGGTTGCCCAGCTCCTAAAGGATGTGGCATTTGTGTTGAGAACGCAAGTTCGGTCAACTGGATGTTGCGCGTAACACAGTTGGTCAAAGAGGATAACACCCCTCCCACATGATTTTTAGAATGTTGATAATACTTGAGCTGTTCAAGCTGCCCCTCCAACTCCTTAGCCTCTGCTCGATCCTTTAAGACCAGCTCATGACTACTCTTTAACTTGGCGATATCCGTTTCAAGTGACTTTTTCTGAAGGGTAATTGCATGCGAATGCGAGGAGTCCAGCTGCCAGACAACGAGGGATGATGCCAAACAGAGAAAGCCAACGACAGGGATCATAAAGCGCAAGCGCAGGGGGCTCGAACTGAACCGTTCACTCTCAAGAAGGAAATCAAAATGGAGCGACTTATTTGGGTTCATGACTCCTCCATCACGGCTAGGGCGGCACCTGCCGCAGAGGTAAAGAGCGACTCGACACTGTCCAGCTTCTCGGGGAGTACCACAGCATCCTTTGTCATAGGAATCCCTTCAAAGGGTCGACAATGAATCAACTCTTTTCCGACAATTTTTGTGAACATTGCATGCCAGTAACGTGCCCCCAACAAGGCTCCACTGATAAAATAATTTGCTGCCGGAGCATTCCGACGACGACTCAAGTAATCGTTCATGATCTCCACCTGTCGAAAGAGCGGCTTTAAGATCGCCTCAAAATAGGGAGAGGCATCCATCGCGTCCTCGTCCAATAACTGTTGAACCAAGATGGGCGCCAGTTGCATCTTCGAAGCAACCTCTTGCTGGACATGGGTTGTTCCCAACGGAAACTCCCGATAAAGAACCGGTAACCGGTTTTGAAAGGCCACTAATGCTGTGGTCTGGGAGGAGACAAAGAGCCCAACACTCGAACCCGTGGCACCCTTGACCGCAGGATGCTGGTTAAAACTGTTCATAATCGCCAACTGCGAAATTTGGAGCGAACACGCTGTTGGCGCATGCCCCTCTGGAAAGAGTCGGGCCGCCCAATCAGCTTGAAACTCAGGGAGCCCTGCCACCAACTCCGGCATGTCTGGAGAAAAGGTGCGTCTTAAATCTCTATATTCACACTTCTTTTTCTCAGGAATTTCTTCATTCGAACCCGACGTGTGGCGTAAGAAGTTCCACTTCGAGCTGACGGTTATTGCTGCATGTGGCGCACAGAAAGCCTTGGGTAAATTCCAGACCGGCATGTCCTCAACGGCATTCGCAGCTTCGATCGTTTGTGGCAGTGTATCCAACATGTCCAGAATGCCCACTGCCTTGATTTCAAAGCCTTGGCGACTCTTAACAATCCGTACGGCTGGCACGCCAGAAAGGCCGGACCCTAGCTCCAGGCCGACAACATCCGTATATTTTTTCTTGAAGAGCGCTGCAATACGCGGAGGCAATGTAATCGTTTTCATGATTGGGTATTTTATAGCAAAAACTATGCCACAAGGCAAGGAGAAGTTCTAAAGTTCGAGAGTTCTAAAGTTCTAAAGTTTTTGAATGCGGTGTTTAATTCTAATCCTCCAAATCCTGTCCATCCTGTCA
>CAYWNP010000128.1:0-6126 GCA_964459675.1 uncultured Akkermansia sp.
GATGCCGCCTGAAGGCGGAACTCCGAACAACTGCCCACCCTGGCCGCCGTAGCTTTAGCGTAGGAGGCTGCCACTGCCTACTGCTAACCTCTCACCTGCTTCCTTCTCACCTGAGGCAGGCTCTTGATGATGCAGGTGATCTTCTCCTCCGGTGTGTTTCCTTTGAGCAGGGGGATCGCGTGCTGAAGCGTGACTGGAATACGGCTGCCGGCGGGGTAGATAAAGATCTTGCCCTCACGGGTCTCAATGCGTCCAATCTCTTTTTGCGCAGCGGCAATGCGCAACTCGGTGACGCGCAGGAGTCGCAATACAGGTGCAGGAAGCTTTCCGTAACGATCGGCCAGCTCTTTACTCAACTGGTCAACCTCTTGCTTTGAAATGGCTTCAGCAAGACGCCGATGAAGGATCATTCGTTGTCCTTCCTCCTCGATGTAATGATAAGGAATGCAGGCTGACTGCGTGGTGTCGATGGCGCCTGGTGAATAGTCAAGGAAGTTGAGCGAGAGATCAACATCGACCAACAGCGGAGGCAGTTCGCCCTTCAGTCGAGAAATGGTGCGCCGGAGCAGTTGGCAGTAGAGGCCGAAGCCGATCGCTGCGATATGGCCGCTCTGGGTCGCGCCCAGCAGATTGCCGGCTCCGCGAATTTCGAGATCGCGCAGGGCCAGATTAAAGCCCGCCCCGAGTCCGCTATGTTTCTGGAGGGCTGCAATACGCTGCCGTGCATCCTCGTCAATATGACCATATTCCGGAAGGAGTAGCCAGGCATACCCCTTTTGCGAGGAACGCCCGACGCGTCCGCGTAACTGGTAGAGATCGGCAATGCCGAAGCGGTCCGCCCGATGCACAAGGATCGTGTTTGCACGGGGAATATCGAGTCCGCTTTCAACCAGTGTGGTGCAGAGCAGGACATCCACCTCGCCTGCTTCAAAGCCATGCATCACAGACACGAGTTCGCCTGCGGGCATCTGTCCATGCGCAACCGAGATGCGGGCTTCAGGGACTAGGGCTTCCAGTCGTCGCATCATCAGTCCAATACTCATGACGCGATTGTAGAGAAAATAGACCTGCCCATTCCGGTTCAGCTCCTGCTGAATGGCGGTGCGGATGACGTTGTCATTATCCCGAGCGACCTTTGTCTCGACTGCGAGGCGTTCGCGTGGGGGTGTCTGCAAAAGGCTGAGGTCGCGTGCACCTGTCATGCTCATGTAAAGCGTGCGTGGGATGGGGGTTGCGGAGAGGGTCAGGACATCCACGATTTGTCGCAGATGTTTGAGGCGCTCCTTGTGTGCAACGCCAAAGCGTTGCTCTTCATCAATAATGAGCAGGCCGAGATCTTTGAAGGATACGCCCTCTGCCAAGAGCGCATGGGTGCCGATCAGAATGTCAATGTTGCCCTCAGCAGCAGAGGCAAGGATCTTTTTCCGCCGCGAATAGGGTTGGAAGCGGCTGACCACGTCAATGCGGACCGGGTAAGCGTTCATGCGGTCGCTAAAAGTTTCAAAATGTTGTTCAGCCAGGACGGTAGTCGGCACGAGGATGGCGACTTGGCGTCCATTCATGACCGCAATAAAGGCGGCCCGCATGGCGATCTCTGTCTTGCCGTAGCCTGCATCGCCACAGATCAATCGGTCCATGGGTTTGCTTGCAGCCATGTCCTTCTTAACTTCGGCAATCACCCGGACCTGATCGACAGTCTCCTGATAGGGGAAGGCGGCTTCGAATTCATGCAACCAGGGTGGATCAATTTGGTAGGCGATTCCCTCGGAAACACTCCGCCGTGCCTGGGTTTCAAGCAGCGAGGCAGCCAAGTCTGCGACGGCGCGTTCGGCATCGACCTTTTCACTCTGCCAGCGTCTGCCGCCCAGGCGATGGAGTTTTGCTTTATGTCCGGAAACGCCCACGTAACGGCTTAACAGGTGCGCATGCGAAACAGGAACATGGAGCTTGGCGCCGTCCGCATATTCGAGGGTGAAGACTTCAGAGCGGTTTCCATTCAGCTCGATCTCAGTCGAACCGAGGAAGCGTCCGATACCATGATCGATATGCACGACCAGGGCGCCCGGTTCAAGGTCGGCCGCATGTTCAACACGTCCGCCGTGAGAGAGGGCAGGGGTTGTCGAGCGCCGGAGGGCTTGCTTACGGATCGCATAGAGGTCGCTTTGGGCTGCGACGATCAGACCCGGTAACGAAAAGCCGCCGGAGAGCGCGTTCTTCTGGACATGGATATGCGTGGAGGGGCCTAGCTCGCGGACCAGAAGCTCACAGGTTCCTGCTGTGTCCGCACAAATGATAACGGGGGTGCCATGTTTGGCCTGCGCTTCGAGGTCATCGAGCAGTCGTTTCCGGGCATCCATCAGCAACTCGGGATGATGAGCATCGGTTGCACCCAGTTCTGAAAGACCTGGAAGCGTGGCGATCGCGAGTGGGAGCGAAGGAATCTCAGCGGGAGGCGGATCGCCAGTGAAGAGTTGTACCTGAGGGTCTTGCGCTGTGACCTGTTCGGTGAGTATGGCCCAGGTTGGCAGCGGGCTTTCGTCCTCGGATGGCAAGGAGAGCGTGTGCTGGATCTGGTCATGCTCAAACCAGAGCAACGCGGCGTGGCGAGGAAGAAGAGAGAGGAGTTGTACTGTCGGAAGGCGCTCAGTTGAGCAGGGAGGGATCCAGAGGGATTTGCCCTCTTCGATGGAACATTGGGTCGCAGGATCGAAGAGGCGCAGGGACTCGAGTTCAGATCCGAAAAATTCCGCACGCCACGGTTGCGGTGTCGCAGGTGGCCAGAGGTCAAGAATGCCGCCGCGGACCGCAATCTGGCCAGGGGAGTCAACTTCAACCACGCGCGCATAGCCGGTCAGAACCAGGTGCGTAACCAGTTGGTCAAACTGGACAGAGTCACCGACACGTAACGTGATTGAAAGTTGCTGCACCGCATCCGGATCTGGAATCGGCTGAAGGAGAGCCTGTATGGAGGCACTAATGACAAGAGGAGTTTTACGCTCTTTGCTTGCAGGGAGCTCTGCGCGAGCGCGTACAGAACGCAGCACGTTTAAGCGCAGCCCCATGGCCTCTGTGTCCGTCTCGGCGTGGAAGGGGAAGAGGAGGGGTGTGAGGCCGCTTTCGCGTCCGAGCGAGCAGAGATCGCCATAAATGCGTTCCTGCGCAGTTGCACTGGGCGTGATGATGAGCGTCAGTCCTGAGGGAGCGAGCTGGGATAAAGCGACTGAGGCCAATGCCGCAGAGGCACCCGGCAAGGTGGGCGTGGCAAGACGTGTTCCAGAAGCGACGTGCCGTGGCAGTTCTGAGTGGAAACGCTCAGAGAATAGACTGGTTAGGGAGTGGGACATTCCGCTTTGCTCAGCATCTCAATGGCTCGCACCATCAGCTTGATGTCCAAGGTATGGACTTCACGTTTTGAGCCGAGGGGGCAGGGGAGTGTGATGCAAAGCTTTCCACCGAGGTGTTCGCGGAATTGTTCGATGCCATCCAGAATATCAAGCTGTCCATGGGTCGAACGTTGCAGGAGGGGCGAGTAGAGTGGTAGACCGCACGTCGAGAGTCCTTGTAAGATCGATTGATGTTCAGCAGGTGTAATCATCTTCTTGAGCATGGCGTAGGTACTGTCGAGCGCAATACCGATGCCCACGGCAAGGCCATGCGAGAGGGAGAAGTTTGACAACAGCTCCAGCCGATGCGCAGCCCAGTGGCCGAAATCAAGGGGCCGGGCACTGCCGAACTCAAAGGGATCGCCGTGTGTCGCGATATGTTTCAGATGCAATGCCGCAGTCTGCTTGACGAGCCGCTCCATAGCTGCTTGATTGCGTTTCTTCAACAGGCCCGCATCTTTGCACAGTTTTTTGAAAAATGAAGCATCTGCAATAATGGCGACTTTGAAAGCCTCTGCAATGCCGCCAACCCAATCCTCGTGGGACAAGGTCTTGAGGAACTCGAAATCATTGATGACCGCATAGGGGGGTGAAAAGGTGCCGATGAAATTCTTGGCACCGCCATCATTCATCCCATTCTTAACGCCAACGCCTGCATCATTCTGTGCGAGGACGGTTGTCGGGAGTCGGACGAACCTGACGCCGCGATGGATCAATGAGGCTGCAAAGCCGGCCATGTCGAGGACGCATCCTCCGCCGAGTGCGACGATGTAACTATGGCGGTCAAGATGTCCGATCGAAGCGCGGGTCATAATTTCCCGAACGTTCCCCCAACCATTCTTGGCATGTTCGCCTCCCGTGATGAGCAGTGGCTTTTCAATCAGGGAGATGCGCGACTTGTAACAGGCGAAATAACTCTCGATCTGCTGGAGGAGCGCCGGGTTGGCGGACGTGACGCCTTCGTCGATCACCAGAAGAACGCGCGCGGGTACAGCTTGCTTTCGAGGAGAGAGGGTTTTGACGAGGAGCGGATTCCCTTTTGCAAAGACCCGGTGCGTGAAGTGGACCGGATAACGAAAGGGAACTGAAAAGCGTTGATGAATCACTTGGGTAGACATAATAGGCTGAGTAGTATATGTTTTCAGTATGCCCTTTGTCAAAAGATAAAAGCTACTTTATGGCTTCATCATGACGTAAAACTGGATGCAGAGGTAGTGACAAAAGGTGCCAGCCAGGACGAAGAGATGCCAGACGGCATGGTGGAAGGGCATAATTCGCCAGAGATAAAAGACAGTGCCCAACGTGTAGAAGAGTCCGCCAGCGATGATCAACAAGAGCCCACCGAGTTCCATGGTTGCGAGGAGGGGCTTAATGGCGAAGATGACAATCCATCCCATCATGATATAGGCCAAGGTGGAGAGTTTCCGCCATTTCCCAGCCGTATAGATTTTTACCGGAACGCCGATCAGGGCTAACACCCAGACGATGCCAAAGATCGTCCATGCGGTAAGGGGATACGCTTCACGTAAGGTGACCAGTGTGAAGGGCGTGTAGGTTCCCGCAATAAGCAAGTAGATGGCCATGTGATCGAAAATCTCCATGAGCTGCTTGGTACGTTCATGCGTTAAGGCGTGGTAGATCGAGGAGACTGAGTAAAGCAGGATGATGGAGGCGCCAAAGACCGTCGCGCTGGCCACTTTCCAGATGACCTGCGTTCCGCTTTGTATGCCAAAGACGATCATTAGTGCGAGCATGGCGGCTCCGAGATGGCTGCCGATGGCATGGATGGCGCTATGCGAGATTTCTTCAGTGAGGGTGTAATCGCGTGGTTGAAACTTACTCATAAAGGGTGCTCCTTAATAGATAGGCCCAGTTCAGAAGGGTTAATAGGAGGATAACAATGAAGAGGATTATTTTTTCTGTTGAGGTAAATGATAGGCAGAGAAGGCGACGGTGAACCCCTGCGGTATAGAGGTGGCCCACGGCAATCGGTGAAAGAAACAGCGCGAGCGATACGACCAAGGGTTGCAATAAGAAGGCGTTTTTCAGATCCCCGTGGAAAAGCGCAAACATTGCACGCGTGCTACCACAGGTGAAGCACGGTATCCCCGTATATCTCTTTAACGGACATAGCGTCACACCGCAGAGATGGAGCACAAGAATGGTTCCCCCAATCGCAGCGAGAAAACCACCGACCAGAAAGAGTGTTCGAGGCTGTGGGAGCTGAACCCAATAAAGTTTCATTTAAAATTACGTTTGCAACATCTAAGATCCATTACTTCAGAAAGATGCTTGGATCAAGTTCAGCCGTGGGATTTTTTGCGGAGTTGCCAAAGGTGGACTCATAACAACAGACCATCATGCAGTATCCGAGTGGAATCGTAAAGAGAATGCCCACGCAACAGGCAAGAATACCTGCGCTGGCGATCAGGTTGGCGACAAAGGCAAAGAGGAGTGGGAGAAAGAAATCCCCACCTTTTGTCTCTTCGATCAGCTTGTTGATCGCCGCCCCCAGGGAGAGATTTTCAAACGCAATAAACATCATGCCCCACCAGTAAAAGGCGCAGAGAAAGAAACTGATTAATTGTCCGATAAAAGGGATCATTCCCAAGAGGACGGAGAGAACGACAAAGATGAGGGTAAACAAAAAAGAGTCTAAGAAGGAGCTAAACCCTTTGAAGAGGTCGCCAATCTGTGGCTTGTTTTGCTTGTCTTTAAGGCATTGGCGCACGACGAGAAGTAT
>CAYWNP010000129.1:0-1648 GCA_964459675.1 uncultured Akkermansia sp.
GAGCAGGCGTGCCATCAAGGCCCAGAACCCTTCCAGGGATAATGAGCGGAGCGGTAGCGGATGCGATGATTCCTTGTAAAAAATGACGACGGTTTGTATGAAAAGTTTTCTTCATAACGTGCCTCCTGGCGATTGATGGTTAGAGTGTTTTCAATTGTCCTTCGATCTCAGCTTTAATCGGGGTATCAAGGAAAGAGGAGAGAAGTTCTTTTACATCTGGTTGACGTTTACAGATTGCAATGATGGCTTGTGCAAAGTAGTCCTTGAGCTCGGGCTTTTCGAGGAGGAGTTTGCGAAGTTGCGGGAGGGCTTCCCTATCCGCCTGATTCTTAATCGTAGTCAGTGCGATTTCGGATTTCTTTGTAGCCGTGCCAGCGACGACCTCCAGCAGGAATGGGATGCACCCGGGATCCATGCGTGCCGCAAGGATTTTGACAGCCAAGGCTGATTGGACAGTCTCATTCTCTTGGCTTGCTTTTCTTAGGATATTCACCGCAACCTCCCCTCGTATTTGTTGCAGTGTGCTCTCGGTTTCTTTTGCAAGGGGTCCGCCTCCAGCGGCAACGGCCAAAAGTTTCGGTATGGCTGCGGCAGTGCCCATTTTCCGTAAAGCAACGACAGCAGCCCATTTCAGATCGTTATCAGAAGACTCCAAACACGTGAGAACTTCTGGTTCTGTTGAGGTCATGCGTTGCTCCGTCCAGAGCGGTAGAATAAGAAGCTGAGTTTCTTTAGGTAATGATGAAAATTGAGTTCGCAGGCTCTCGCATGCGGTTATGTCAAGCAGGCGAAATGCTGTTGCCGCGGCACGACGCAGCTGGCGATCATTATCGGTCAACATATTCACAACTTTTTTTGACATCTCCGCAGGATTTAAAGCAGTCAATCCAATAAGCGCTGCTCCCTTATAGCACGACTTCGCTGTGGCATCATTATACACCGATTCAAAAAGAGCCTTAGCCTTATGAGGGTTACTAAGCTTCTGGATTGACGCATTGGCAAGCTTGGCTTCCAGGATGCGCGTGGCGTTATGATTTGTCGGTTTTAGAGCCAATAGCGCATCGGCAGAAGCGACACCTTGAATCTTCGAAAGCGCGATCAGCGCAGCAGAACTGGTCTGCTGATCCGGGTCATTTGCGTATGTGGCCAAGGCGGAAACGACCGCGTCGTCCTGACGCAAGCCAAGCGCATGAATCAGGGTCGCACGGCGCTCACCTTCGAGCTGGGGGATGATCCTGATTACGGATTGGAGACTTTTTTGTCCTGGCAGGGAGAGCAGCAGGTCCCCTGCTTCCATCCAGGCTTCTTGGGTGAGATAGGTTAAGGCGATTGAGATGGATGCGTCACTTCCAACGACTTGAAGTTGTTTACAAGCCCAGCGCTTGAAGTCAGGCGAGCTCGGCGCGGTCAACAGGGCAAGCAAGCGTTTCTCGACGACTGGTCGTTGAACCGGGCACATCTGCCGGAGGCTCTCTTCAAACGCGGTCAGCGCAAGGCGGCTCTCTCCGAGCTTATAGTTGAGGCTGGCTGCAAGTGGATCCGGAGATTCCTTGGCATAGGAGGCGAAGAGCTTCGCAGGCTCCTCCTTGAGTCCTGCGCCACTACGGATGATGATTCGGTATGCTAAGTCAAGCGGCTTGCCTGGCGT
>CAYWNP010000129.1:1748-5883 GCA_964459675.1 uncultured Akkermansia sp.
ACAGGCCGTGCAAAGACGCCCTGCAACGCATGAAGATCGCGCAATTCCCCTTTGTAGGCAACCTCCGGCCAGGCCCAGTAGATCCCCCGATGATGGGGATGATCTTTCTGGTAGTCGGCTGTGAGCACTTCTCCGTTCGGACCATACAGCGGATGGATATAGTTGCTACGTTGCACGGCGTACTTCCCTGTGACACCCTCGGGAACGGGTACAATCCCGTAGTTGTACGTGAGCACTGGCTTTCCGTCATCGAGGATGGTGTACTTTTGAGTCTTCTCGTCCACTTGGATTTTGAATTCCGCAGAAGCGGATAGCGCGAGTGCCACTGCACAAACATGAACTAAGTTTCGCATAAATAACTCCTGACCTTATTGACGTTGTTGACCAGACTGACTTTAGGAATAATACCCGGCGTAGCGTTCCATGGCATCCATGAGGGCTCTGATATTCTTGAGAGGAATCCCTGGGTAGAGGCCATAAATCATCATGAGGCCGCCTTGAGGTGTTCCGATTTTGGAAACCTCCTCGCGGACGAGCCTATCGATCGACTCGGGCGAACCAAACGGTGTAATCTGCTGGCGGTCAATGTCCAGATGGACACAGGTCTTTCCCTTAAAGCGCGCCGCGATCCAGTCAATCCCGTTGACCAGATCTTGGAGGTTGATGGCTTGAACGCCGGCATCAACCAGATCATCCGCGAGTGTCCGGATATCGCCGTCGGAGTGCATCTCAATGAGCGCGCCCGCATCCTGCGCCTTTTTCATTAAACGGGCATAGGAGGGCTTTATATACTTCCGAAACAAATCGGGCGGAATCATCGGGCCGACCTGCATTCCTAAATCCTCCGGAAAGCTGAACACGTCAGGGTTGAGTTTTAACCATCGGTCAATCGTACCACTGTTAAATGTTTCCACCATGTCAAGCAGTCGAAGAATCCGAGGTTCTTCATCCATCATGTCAAAGATAAAGTTCTCATAACCACGGATATCTTGCACACGTAGAAACGTATGACCATGGGGCAGTGATCCCCATACGATCTTCTCCGTTGCACGCGCTGCCCGCACATCTGCTGCAACATCTTCCCAATTGATCGGAAAAGTTCCCTCTGTGTGTTCCGGGTCAGGCGCGATATACCCTTCAAACGAATCCCAGGAGGCAAGCGGATGTTCATGAACGGAACCGGTGATGCCATCTTCGGTTGTCGTCCAAACACACTTCCACGGATCAGTATATGGGGCGTTTGCCCTTGCATTTAAAGCGAATGTCGGCGAAACGTCACAGCCGACGGGAAACAGATAACGATGACGGTGCACCAGATCCAGAAGGGCTTCTGTGTCATAATGGGTCCAACAGGCTGCATTAATGTGAAAGACCATCGGAATCGACTCTGGCTTTTCAAAGCGAATGGACCTTAGGATATTTTCCTTGCAATTCATTAAGGTCCGATTATTTCAAAAAGAGGACAACATGTAAATGGACGATACTGTCATTAATCTGCACTTTTTGGGCAACACGCATTCGTGCTTCTATACTGTTTCGGAGAGCATCCTGTATACTTTGTAAACACTCGTGTAAAGTAATTAGCGTCAGAGAAGCCCACCTTCTGTCCAATTTCACCAACAGGAAGATCACTTCCGATTAGCATTTCGCAAGCATACTTCATGCGTAAGGTGATCTGAAATTGGAGCGGGGTCATCTGGGTCAGGCGGAGAAACGCGCGACGGAGCGTACTTTCACTAAACCCAAAGGGTTTGCAGAGCTTTTGATAGTCGATCGTCGTAAACGCATGATTCACAATATAGGATTGCACCTTACGGATCGAATGATCATGCCCAGGCCCCTCTTTATTCTCCTTCAATTCGACCAACTGCCCAACCAGGTTTAAGATCTTTGCCCCCGTTGAGAAGGGATAGTCCATCGGGGCTTCAAGAACTTCCTCTACAAACGTCTTAATCGCAAGTTCAAACTCAAGGGGCCTCTTCAGCTGCAAAACGGTATCCTCTACTGAGAAGAAGTCTTTAAATATTCGTTGGATGGCTTCGCCGTGAAAGGCAACCCAATAGACACGCCAGCCTGTCTCCACATCGGGGCGATAACGGTCTCGCAACCCTGGAAACGTCCACCAGACATCACCCGCATCAACACGTCGTTCCTTTTCGCGATCGCTCTCATAGAAGCCACGTCCCTTTTCAACATAGACAATACTAAATTCGTCAATGCGACGTCCCTTCTTCCAGTCAAACTGATAACGGCTCGGCGTATTTTTAAGAGGGTACTCTTTGAATCCTGCGTCCACCTCTTCGTAACCGCAGTTGATCAAATAAATGCCCCATCGCTTTTGTTCGTCGGTGACAGGAACTAATCTGAATACTTTTGAACTCATATGCCTTTTGCTTGTGGTTCGAAGGTGACAACAAAGGTCACGTTGCTACTGGCAGGGGCGGTCTGCTCAAAAAAGACCACTCTATAATCTTTATTCGGCGAATCCCATTCCTTGACAGGTTTGCTGATATCACGAACCTGCCACTCCACCGTCGAGACGTGAAGGGTTGATAGCTTAAGCTGCTTCTTATCCACTGAAAGGAGAATGGAGCCTTTACGGATATCAGAAGGGACAGCCTTAGTCATCATCTGCCAGCGCACACGTGAGCCAGGCTTCAAGCCTGATAACGTATCCGTTAAGGTATAAACCCCGTCAGCTCGCATTTCGCCTGTACGGAGAACCTTTTTAGCCTTTGGAAAGACCGGAGTGAGATCAAGGGTGACTTTTGATGCTTTGCCATTATCCAGAAAACCAATTACCGCTGCGCGCCCATTGGCCCTGTGTAAATCGCCATCAATACTTAAACTGTTATGGCTTGTATTGTTGAGCCTGAAAATGGTCCACCGTTGAGCATCCTGTCCATTACTCCAGAGATTCATCCCCCGACTTTCTATGCCATGATAGCCCTCCATGCCAAGATCGTACGCCCAGCGTACACCTAAAGCATCATACACAAAAGAACCGGCATCCATGTGTCCATGTGAACTCGTGGCTGCCCCTGCCTTGAGTCCGACAAAAACCGCCTCGTCGTTATTCCAACTGGTCCGCTGAATGGTGATCGGCGTACTCCCTTCGGAAAACCAGTTCAAGGCTGTCTTCTTGGGCTCTTTACCAGTGACCGGGATATTCCAGAGCATGGCGAGCGGGAAAAACCGGTTTCGGCGGTTATCCTTCTCGGAGCGTTGCAGGCAATAGGCGCGAAAGGCATCCTCTTCAAAATAAGAAATGAGGTCCGGACGGTTAAAGCGTTTGGCAAACCACCAGAGTGCGCAGGTGGACCCTCGACCAGAGGATCCGGCATCCGCATAGTTAAAGGTCTGTTCGCTGGGCCCCGTGACAATGTCGGGGTAATCTGCTGTCTCTTTGAAGCCCGGACGATTGATCAGCCCATGGTCGGTCTTCGTTGCGTGTTCGAGCAAGGCAATGGCGATGACGTTAAACTCGATCCCATACACCCAATACCCTGGGCCTTCCGGATAGGACCCCTTGGGTGAGAGCGCCGCCATGGAGATGGGGAGTTTTTCAATGGCGCGTTTGATGATGGACTCTGCCAACTTGGGATTGAGGGACTGCGTCGCAAGGGCGCCTGCCAACATGCCTGCATGACAGACCTGTCCCCAGTTGTTGTGGGCGTTAACCCACCAGCTCTCTTTCTGCCCTGCGAGCAGTCCCTTGCTGATGATCGCCTCCTCGATGAGCTTGCGATCGGCAGGGGAGATCTGCTCATAGAGCCAGTCATAGCCGATGGCCAACGCCAAAGTCATCTCAGCGACATCCAGAAAGTGGGTCGGATTCCAATCCTTGAAGCTGGCAGCCGCCTTCATCTCCGCCACGCAGCGATCAGCAAAGCGTTTATCTCCGGTCAGACGGTAAGCCATTGACAAGGTGGTGGTCCGCGATAAGACCTCGCGCGAAACAGCCAGGAGCCGACGCCCCTCCATCTCCCGTTGACTCGGCGCAAGAGGGATAATCTTTTCTGCATCAAACACGAGTCGCGCGTGCGCCAATTTAAGAAGCTCATCTGTTTTGCAACGCTCTTTTAAAACAGCAAAATCCTTATCGGAGGCAAAGAGCGCAGGATGCCCTTGCGCA
>CAYWNP010000130.1:0-2873 GCA_964459675.1 uncultured Akkermansia sp.
CCGATGGTAGACCGCTTTGAAAAAGCATTTGCCTCCTTCCTGAATAGACAAGAGTGTTGTGCGCTCTCCAGCTGCTCAGCCGCGCTGGATCTGCTCTGCCATGAACTCAACATTCAAAAAGGCGACACGGTCTTCTGTTCCGACCTCACCTTTGTCGCCTCTATCGCAGCAGCTGTCCACAGGGGTGCAACCCCCGTGTTTATTGACTGCGATGTGACAACGTGGAACATGGATCCGGAGTTGCTGGCGAAGGCACTGGCGGAGGCTCAGCAAGCCAACAAGCTCCCCAAGGCCGTGATTGCTGTTGACCTCTATGGGCAATGCTGCGACTACGACCGCTTGTCCGAGCTCTGCGCGCGTTATGATGTCCCCCTGATTATTGACTCCGCAGAAGCATTGGGCGCGACCTATCAAGGCCGTCCAGCAGGCGATGCCGGCTGGGCCAGCGTCTACTCTTTCAACGGCAACAAGATCATCACAACCTCGGGTGGGGGCATGTTGACCTCCAGCGATCCACAGCTGATTGAACGCGCCCGCAAGCGCGCCCAGCAGTCACGTGAAAACCACGCATGGTATGAACATGCCGAGCTCGGCTACAACTATCGCATGAGTAATATCGTCGCTGCGATTGGCGTCGGCCAGCTCGCGCTTTTGCCAGAGATCCTAAAGCGTAAAGAACAGATTTTCCGTGGGTATCAGCAGGCGCTTACGGATGTGCCGGGGCTCGCCTTCATGCCCGAAGCCCCTTATGGAAAAGCCTCGCACTGGTTGACCGTCATCACTCTTGACATCAGCCAAGCCCTTGTAGGCAACAAGGTTCCCGCCTTAAAGATCACTGCGCTCATGGCCGCATTGGAAGCTAAAAATATCGAGTCTCGTCCCCTCTGGAAACCCATGCATCTGCAACCCGTCTTCACAGGCGCCACGGTCTACGGCGGACGTGTCAGTGAAAAACTTTTTGCCTCTGGCCTCTGCCTCCCTTCCGGTGCCGGTTTGACGCATTCAGAAGTGGAACAGATCGCTTGTGTTATCAAAGAAACCCTTCTGGCCTCCCAAGGATAGACAAAAGAGATGATTGTTCAAAAACCGAAACGACGCTGGATGGAAGGGGGCATGCTGAGCCTCTTAGCCGTCTTTGCTTATTTAAATTATTCGGAAATGATTCATTACACCCTCTACATGTTTGATGAGCCTCTCGAGGACATGAAACATGGCTGGGTGATTCCTTTTGTCAGCGTTTATGCCCTTTGGAAGACACGCCACGCGCTTTCCAAACGCATCTCCGCCGGAAGCCCCTCGTGGCTGGGCCTCCTCTGGACCTGCCTCTTCCTTGTCCTCGCTTGGTTTGGCGGGCGTGGCGAACAGTCGCGCATCGAACAAATCTCCATGATCGGACTCCTCTGGTCCGTTCCTTACACCTTCTGGGGCAAGCGTATGGCTGGGCTCCTCCTCTTCCCTGCCGGGTTCCTTCTCTTCACCGTACCCGTCTCCTCCTTTCTTGATTTCTTTACTATGCACCTCAGGATGTTCTCTTCCAGCATGGCGACAGGCATTCTCAATGGCTTTGGTATGGCCATCGAACGTTCAGGCACCGCGCTCTTTTCCCGCGTCCCAGGGGGCGAATTCAGCGTGGATGTCGCCGACCCCTGCAGTGGCATCCGCTCCCTTTTTGCGATGATGGCGCTCACCGCGGCGTATGCACATTTCACTCTCAAAACGAGCGTTTCGAAGTGGCTACTCTTTGCCTGCTCGCTGCCCATTGCCATGATTGGTAACATGTTCCGCATCTTCTCCATCTGTTTAGTGGCTCGGTTTTTCGGACAAGAGATCGCCACTGGTTTTTATCACGACTATTCTGGCTTTGTCATCTTTGTCATCGGCGTCTTCTTGATGTTTGAAGCTGGCCGTGGCGTCGTCACATTGGAGACTTGGGTAAAGAGGATCTTTCCGCGCCTCTTCGGACTTTTCTCTAAAAAAGAAACTGAGGAGGGTGCCTCCAGGCAACAAACCTGGAAAACCTTCCTCCCCGCAGGGCTCGGATTTTCTTGCGTGCTCTTTATCTTCATTAGCAACCAGATGGTGGGTGCCCCTTTCTACGACAATTCACGTTTCATCGTACAATCGTTACCGAACCAGATCGGAACCTTTATCGGCGACCAGCCTTGGTTTTGCCACAATGACCAGTGCAATGCCACGTTTGAGGAACAGGGGCTGATCGAAAAGGGGTGTCGTCAGGAGGAGGGCTTTAAATGTCCCTCCTGCGGCGGCAAGATGAAAACCGTCTCCATCGGGGAACTCCAAGACCTGCCCAAAGACACGGAGATTCTCAAGAGAGTCTACCGCGCTGCGGATGGACGGGTCTATTCCACTAGCGTGGTGATCTCTGGCCGGAGACGCGGGAGTATTCACAGGGCGGAACTCTGCCTCCCGGCCCAAGGGTTTGTCATGCTCAGTGCTAAAAAAGAGCGACTGAACATCCCCTCCGGGCATCCCAGAGAGGCCAGGATCATCCTCGCCCAAAGATCCTCCTCTGATTATCGTTTTTCCTTGGTCTATTGGTTTGTCAGCCGGGACCGGGAGTGTGCCTCTCATACCCAACGCATTTTGCTAGACATCTGGGACCGTTCCGTTCATAATCGTATTAATCGCTGGGTAATGGTGGCGATCAACGCCTCCACTCCCCTTGATGACAAAGCTTCAAAAATCGCTTTTGAAGCTTTTGTTGACGAGTTCTATCAAAAACTGCTTGTTCATTGACCATGACCTTGAATCAAAAAAAGTTTTTAGACAACATTCGCTCCCTCACCCTCGGGCTGGTGATTGTGCTCGGGTGTGTACACTTTAAAGCTCTTTTGCCTCTCATTCTTGAGTTT
>CAYWNP010000130.1:2973-5879 GCA_964459675.1 uncultured Akkermansia sp.
AAAGACGTCGCAACCCTGTTGCGTTTTCCGTTGAGTCTGCTCGTCTTCGCCATTCCCATCATCTTTTATTTAGATTTTTTTGGAAGCCTCTCGCCTCTCTTCGCCTCCTTCTTCAAATGGCTGAGTAACGCGATTGATTTATCGGGATTTGAGTATTTTAGAGATCTCTTTGACTTAAAAGGTTTCACACTTAAACCCTACTCGCCGTCCAGTGGTATTCAAGCGCTCTTCGCCATTAGTGCCGTAACCTTTTCTTTGGCACATTTCACGGTAACTAAAGCGTCCCAGCGTTATGCACTCTATGCCTGTATCCTTCCGCTCACCTTTGTGGTGGATATTGTACGCTCGTTCGCCATCTGTTTGATCGCGGCTAAACTAGACCGGACGTGGGCTATTGAATTCTATAGCTCCTCTTCCCAATATGTCGCCTTTTTTATTGCGATTCTCTTTATCTTCCAGTTAGCCAATCTGATCGTTACCATCAGTACTCGCTTAAAAAAGCCTTCCCCGGACGAGTGGCTCAAAGGCCTTGAGAAGATTGAGAAACGGGCGGAAGAGCCTGAGCAAAGCTTCTTCAACTCCATCGTAATCACCTTTATCGTGGTGTTATTATCCTTGGCGACCTTCTTGTTCGCCATCGAGACAAGCCCCAAAAATATGGGTACCAAAAAAGCGCCTCCCAAGGCTCCTCCTACCTACCGCATGACGCGATAACTACTGGTGGAAGGGCATGGATTGCAGGCCTTCTAAGGAGGGCACGCAGGGCATGAGGAGCCACTGGTGCTGAGGGGTCGCGACAAGCGCCGCTCCTTGTAAAAAGCCAACCCAATGTTCTGCGGTGTAGCTTTTCGCTTTTACTCCAGCTAGCAAAGCAGCAATAAAAATATCGTGTGACACCAAAACCGTCAATTGCGACACTGTCTTCTCCTGGAGCCAGGCCACCATTTTTGGGGTTGCCACAGCGACATCATGTGAATAGAGCGCAGACCCTGTACGCAGATAATCCAGCATGTAGTGAATATACCCGCGCCGCATCATCTCCTCGGGCAACTTCTCAATATCATCGTAATAAAAATTCTTCAGCCCCAGAATCGGCTCCTCTACAACCGTAGCCTCTGCGCACCCCATACCCTCCGCAAACATTTTCGCCGTCAACTGGCACCGCATCATAGGACTCGACAGGAAGCGAACACCCTCGTGTCCAGACAACAACTGCCCCGCCTCGCGCGCCATGGCTTCGCCCCGCGGCGTCAGAGCAAGGGCATGCCCAAAGGTCGTATCTCCTGGGATAATCGGCGGACGTTCCGAATGGCGGATCAGCAAAGAAACTTTGCATCCCTCGGCTACATACTGCTTTATCCTCTTAAAATCAACTGTCTCTGTCAAAATCTGCATAAGAATTGCCTTATTGCGTGATTGCCTTATTGCGTGATTGCCTTATTGCCTCATTTGAAATTCAATCCTGTAAATCCTGTCAAAAAAATCTCCTCTGCACCTCGGCGCCTCTGCGGGAAAACCATCATTCCAGATTCGTGTGGTTCGTGCCATTCGGATGCTAAAAAATCCTCCGTTTATTCTTACTCTGTCCTTGCCACCTCTATCCGTAAACTTTTTGCTTGCTGTCCCGCCACTGCGAAACGATCCGCAATGCGATACCCCGGGATCCAAACAATCTCCTCGCCGCAAACAAGCACGGGTATACCATCGCGTCGATGTTCCGGCACCTTGGCGTCCACGAAAATGTCCTGAACCTTCTTCGTCCCCTTCATCCCGTACGGCGCCATGCGATCACCAGGCTGACGCGACCGGACCACCAGTGGTTGCCCGTTTAGAGCTTCCGCGTTAATCGTGCAAACCGCTGGATACGCACCGATGCCCTGCGCCAGACTCTCAATCCCTTTTGAAGTTTTGCAGGTGATGTGCAGGTCCTCCCAACACGTTTTGCCACGCTGGTTCACCTTTTTTGGGGAGGCCTGAATCAGTGACTCCTGAATAATCTGTACCGCGCCCTTCTGGAACAGCACATATACATGATCGGTGAGCTGCTCTTTGTCGCCCTCTTCCATGGCACATAAACGCTCAACGACATCGAAACCACTCTCAAGAGGGATTGCCGCACTCCAGAGCCAGAGTCTCAACACGCGCCGTTGCACAGCCAAGGGCGTCTCTCGCAATTTCTCCATGTTCAGCGCGTTTTCAATTTTCGCCACAAAGCACTCCGCGAGCACAGCTTGCGACAGCTCTTCCAAGAAAGAATCCTCTTCCCTCAAAATCTCCGCACTTCTGCAGAGATTGGAACGCACGGCAAGACCAAACTGTTTTTCCAGCAGAGGTAGTGTCTCATGACGGATCTTGTTGCGCGGAATAGTGACATCCTGGTTGGTGTGATCTTCACGCCATGTCTTCTTTTTCTGCCGGAGCCAGTCGCGAAGCGCAGCACCTAAGACAGGAAGCAACGGACGTATAAAACCTCGTGAGCGTGGCTTCAAGGGCGCCAAGCCGGATCCGCCAGCACCCCGCATCAAACGGAGGATAAAGGTCTCGGCCACATCATCAGCCTGGTGACCTGTAGCAATCGCATCCAGCTTAACCTGCGTTCGGCAGGCTTCGAAAAATTCTTGGCGTACTTCCCGTGCAGCCATCTCCACCGAGACTGCTTTGTTGAGATGTGCCGTGACCTCGTGGCGTTCCACCACACAGTCGACCCCTGCCTTCTTGGCGAGCGCCTTGACCCACTTCGCATCCTGTGCAGAGTCATTACGGAGACCATGATCCAAATGGAGCACAACCAGTTCGATCTTGTTTTTTTTACAGAGCGGCAGTAGCAGATGGAAGAGCGCGACAGAGTCCGCCCCGCCCGAGAGTGCGACACCCAGACGCTTCACACCCTGCAACAGCCCCTCTTT
>CAYWNP010000131.1:0-5791 GCA_964459675.1 uncultured Akkermansia sp.
ATTATAGCTGATATTATGTATTAATGTAAAGTATCAATAGTAGTAATATTAGAGGATGTAAAAACTGATGATAACCTACTAACAGTCACACTATCAATAAGTTGTGAGATTTTAATATCAGGGGGAAAGATGTTCATAAGGTGATGATTCCAGTCAGTGAATAGATATCGTTTTAAAAAGGGTGTTGATAAATAAGATGTTATTGAAAATAAACAGACAGGATTTGAACAACCTATCTACAGGAAAGACAGGATAACAAAATTAGAGATGGATACATGACGCATCCCTTCCTAACAGGTGAACAAGCTGTTTAACAGAGTCGCGGAGGTCGCTTTCAGTCTGCAAGCGATCCTGAATGGTCTTACAGGCGTGTACAACGGTTGCATGGGTTTTACCAAAGGATTGTGCAATCTCCGGCAAGGAGAGCATGGTGAGCTTACGGCAGAGGAACATAGCGATCTGTCTGGGCGCAGCGAGCATCCGCGTTCGCTTCTTACTCGACATATCCGCCATGCGCAGATCGAAATAATCAACGACAATGCGCTGGATTTCATCGGGAGTGATATCCTTTTGGCGTTCATTATTGAGCTGATCTTTGAGCAAGGAGCGTAAAATCTCCGTGGTCAAGGTCATGGATCTATTGAGATCCGCAAAGGCGATGGTTCGTTTAAGAGCACCTTCCAAACTGCGCACATTGGATTTGATGTTCTCTGCTAAAAAGGTCAAAACATCCGCGGGCATCTTGACGCTGGTCAGGGACAACTTATACCGAAGAATCGCTAAACGGGTTTCAAAGTCTGGCGACTCAATCTCGGTCACCATACCCCATTCAAAGCGAGAAACTAAGCGAGGTTCAAGGCCTTTGAGTTTTTGAGGTGCCACATCGCTCGTCATAATGATCTGCTTATGGGCGTCAAAGAGGGCGTTAAACGTATGGAAAAACTCCTCTTGGATACCATCCTTGCCGCCGAGAAACTGAATATCATCCACGAGCAGGACATCGGCGCGCCGATACCGGTTCCGAAAGTCGACGATCGTCCGTTTCTGCAAGGCATCAATATATTCATTCAAAAACGTTTCCGACGAGACATAACAGACCGACATGCCAGGCTTCTGAATAATGCTATGACCTACCGCTTGCATGAGATGGGTCTTGCCGATACCAGTCTGTCCATGGATCAGGAGCGGGTTGTACGCCCTGCCAGGGGCTTGCGAGGCGCCGAGGGCAGCCGCATGGGCAAAGTTATTGGCGGGGCCTGTGACAAAGTTCTCAAAGGTAAAGATCGGATTCAGGGGGCTCGCCAGCATGTTACTCTTCAGCCGCGGTTTCTTTGTCGCCACCACAGGGACGTCGAGTGGCTCTTCAGCCGTGGAGCCTTCGGTTGGACGTAAGACATCAAAACGGAGCTTCATTTCCTGAGGTGCACCCGCTGCCTGCAGGGCCGAAAGAATAATGCTCTTGTAGTTTTTTTCGAGCCAGTCTTGATAAAAATCATTGTCCACGGTCAGGACAAAACAGTTGTCCTTGATCTTCTGGGGCTTGATGATTTCGATCCAGCGTTCAAAAAGATCTTTACTCTTAATGACACTCTTCAAATGCTCCATAGCTTGCTGCCACAACGCCTGTTCATTATTCATTTTACTAGTCCACAAAAAAGTGCGAGAAGTGATTTTTGATCTCGAGAAAATCGCTTAAAAAGAATGATATAGTTAAACCATATATTCACAGCTGAAACAACCGAAAAGAATAATCATTCCATCAACAGGTTATCAACAGGTGCTGTTAAAAACTTTAACTCGTTGAAGGCGTAAGTGTTACCCAAAAAAAGAGGCTCCCAAACGGGAGCCTCTTCCGGGTAACCTGCGTCGGTTATTGACAGGCCTCTTGGAGACGAATATCGCCAAGGCCAGTCTTTTGGATTGCTGCTTCTATTTTTGCGCGGTCGCCGACGATGATCCAGGTGAGATTTTTGGGTCTCAAAATTTGGATGGCTGCCTGCCGGGCATCTGAGCACGTCACGGTGTTGACGCGCTGGGCCACGGTCTGAAAATAGTCTTCTGGCAACTGGAAGAGCACAAGTTCGGTCATCGAAGACATCACCTGATCGAGCGTCTCCCATTTGCCGGAGAGTCGGAGCGCTTGTGCACTGCGGACCTGTTTGAACTCGCTGTCTGAAATCGGTTGCTCGTGGTAGATGCCATTGATCTCCTTTGCGATTTCCTGCATGGTCTCCGCGGTCTTATCGGTCTGGACTTGTGTGTAGGCCATGAAGGGACGGACAGCGCGAGAGGAGACGAGCTCCGTGCGCGCGCCATAGGTCCAATGTTTTGTTTCGCGCAAATTCATGTTGAGGCGGGAGGTGAAAGATCCGCCGAGGACTTGATTCATCAGTTCGCCTGCGAGATGGGTTTCCAGCGCGCGCGCTGGTGCGAGGTTTGCGGCGATGATCACGCTCTGAACAGCTCCTGGCTTATCAATGATGGTCACCGAGGGCTGGAAGAGGGTGCGTGCTGTCGGATAGGATAGTTGAGGTGCAACAGCAACAGGCGGCGTGATCTTCCAGTGGCCCAGTGAGCGTTCGAGCTTCTGCAGAAGTTCTTCGCGGTTGAAGTCACCCGTGACCAGAAGCGTTGCCGTGGAGGGCGAGAAGAACTGGTGATAACACGTTACGCAGTCCGTGCGTTTGAGTGCGGCGACCTCCTGCTCAAAACCTTTCCCGGACATGGGGCGACCATAGGGGGAGGTGGGTCCATACAGAAGAGAGGGAAGCAGACGCATCGCGGCGGAAAGGGGCTCGCGCGTCTCTCTGCGGATATCAGCAATCTGTTTGGCTTGGAGGCGCAAAAGGTCTTCCTCGGCAAAGCCTGGCTCAGCAATGACTGCATAATAATAGGCCAGGGAGTCTTCCATATTCTTCTTTAGCGCACTGAGGGTCACGGAGCTCGACTCCAGAGAGGCGGAAGAGGTGATCGACGCGCCGAGAAGCGCAAGACGCGTCGCCAGCTTTTCCGCTGTGTGATGGCGCGTACTCTCGCTCAAGAGGTTCATCGTCAGGTGTGTCCGGCCCGAGGCGCCGAATGGATCAGAGGTGAATCCCTTGGCGGTGACGAGGGACATTTTAATCATCGGTACCCCGGCGCGCGGGGCGAGGATGACGTTCAACCCGTTCCGGAGCTTCGCACGTGAGATCGGCGGGAAGAGGGACTGGGCCTGAAGCAGGGGCACTTCAAGCGTGGAGCGATCAACAACATTCGTCTCGCCCCGGAAGGTAGGATAGGGCTCGATCACCAGTTGATACTCACCATCCGAGAGCCACGTCTTGGCCGCCTCGCGGATATAGGAGTAACGCGCCTGCTGGATATCCTGCTGACGGACGCGATAATAGCTGGGATCATTGAGGAAGACGCTATTCATTGCCAGCGTGTCGGACTTGCCACCGAAGCCACCAATCCGCTCGAGACTACGGATGAAATCCGACTCTTCCTTAGAACGGACACGTGCCATTTCAGCCCGTGTCGGTCCACCACTGATGAAGCGCGAAAGCTCCTCATCAATCGCCGCATTGATCTGAGGGATGTGTTGCTCTTCGCGCGCCGTGGCGATGATAAAGAATTGCCCGGCGATTTCGTTCAGGTCAGCTATGACCGAGACCGAGGTCGCTGTCTTATCCTGGCAGACCAGACGCTGGTGCAAGCGCGCATTTTGGCCGTCGCCGAGGATGGAGGCAATCATCTCGAGATGGGTGGCCGTCTGATTGCCATACCCCGGGATGTTCCAGACTTTGTAGATACGCGAGGCGGGGACGCGGTCATGGGCGCGCTGCCGATGGGTCCCGGAGCGTTTGGCGATCCAGGAAGATTGGCGGGACAAGGGCGGACCCGCGAGAACGCTGCCAAAGGTGCGCTTAACCTTCTGGAGTACCTCCTCAGGCTTAACATCCCCTGCGATGACGAGGGTGGCATTGGCCGCACCGTAATAGGTTCTGAACCAGCTCTTTGCATCCTCCAGGGTGAGCGAATTCAGGTCCTCCATGGAACCGATGACCTCCCAGGAGTAGGGATGTCCTTTGGGCCAGCAATTTTCTGTGATCAGCTTAAACGCAAGCCGATAGGGTTGGTTGTCGCCCTGCCGTTTTTCATTTTGCACGACACCGCGCTGTTCATCCAGCTTCTCCTGGGTCAGAACACCGAGGAAATGGCCCATGCGGTCCGATTCCAACCATAATAGGTAATCGAGGGCATCCTTGGGGACATTTTGAAAGTAATTGGTACGATCGCTGCTGGTTGTTCCATTCAAATCGGTTGCGCCGACTTTTTCGGTCGAGCGGAACCACTCATCTTTAAAATGCTCACTCCCGTTGAACATCAGATGTTCAAAGAGATGCGCCAGGCCCGTGCGACCCGGTTTTTCATTTTTGGAGCCGACGTGATACCAGACATTGACTGCGACGATCGGAGCCTTGTGGTCCTCATGGACAATGAGGGTCAGGCCGTTGTCGAGTGTATACCGTGTGTAAGGAATAGGAGGGGGTGGGGCTTCTGTCTTTGCGAGAACGACGAGGGGAAGTAATGCGAGGAGGGAATAAAATATCTTTTTCATACGGAATCCTTTTGTGTCGGGAGTATAAAGAGGGGTAAGAATGTCCTCTCAGCTTCTATTTGAAGCGGATCGAGGCGACACTTTTTGTGCCACGACGGGGATCAAAGAGAATGGCATCCGAAACAGGCGTCACCTCGGAGAGGACATTCGCTCGTTTCTCCCGCCACCCTTTTCGGCGACCAAAGACGGTCAGTTGGTATCCTTTTGTAAAGAAGAGGAAGAGCGTATCCATGAGATGGGCAATCGCATAGAGGAGACGCGTGCCTGAGCCAGGAACAATACCGGAAAGCCGCTGGCGACTCTCCCAGGAGGCGATCCGCTGAACAAAGAACCGACAGGAGTCACGGAAGCCCAAGACATCAAAGCCATCGCGCATGAGTTGAAAGACCGCGGTTTCACTATAGCCAGTCACCGGCGAGGCGACTCCTGTTGCATGGCTCTCTAAGGTTGGCCCCAAGGACGTTGTCGTCTTTCGCATGACGGTTAAGATGATATGCCCCGCTGCCTTGATGACGCGATGACACTCACGGAGCATCTGTGCAGCCTCCCGAGGGTTTGCAGTCAAAACAGAGGAAGAGATGACGACGACATCAAATTGCTTGTCCTCGAAGGGGAGCTCACCCTGGCGTCCTGCAGATAGCACCGTATCGGGTTCAAGGCACCGCGCAACGCTCTCTCGACGCCCCTCGTTCATCTCCACGGTCATCCAGTAGCCACCAGACTCGCGGAATGTACGGCTGACTCCGGAATGATTAAAGCCGATATCGAGACCTGCTCGAATAGAACCCTTCCGTTTATTGAGAAAATGCACAACAGAACCCAGTTCACTTTGCAAGGGCAGAGTGAGAGTTAATAGCTCAGAAGGTATCTCGTTTTCAAAGTGCATAAACGTAAAAGTGTCATCAGTTTAGCACGGAATCACTTAAGCGTCAACCGTCCCAAAAGAAAAAAAGTGTTTTGTTGAACTTCGCGCATGAGTTTACTATACTAATCAGACTTTAAAACGTGATGAGGAGCAATGATGAAACTAAACGATATATGGTGCGGAGTCGGTATCCTTCTGTTAGCGGTGGTCTTCTCGGGGTGCAGTCCGAGTCCAGAGCAGTTAGCAGCCAGAGAAGCAAAAAAGTGTAAGGCGTGCGAGCAACACTTGTCTGCCGCCGCAACAGCCAAAAGCGTTCCGGCCTTGAA
>CAYWNP010000132.1:0-5721 GCA_964459675.1 uncultured Akkermansia sp.
TCTTTCCCCTTGACAATTCAGGAACAACTGGACTAATATATCTCTGTTTTAAAGAGGAGTTATGATGAAAAAAGCAGTGAAAACAACAACGAAAAAAGTTGCAGTACCTAAGACGCCCAAGGCCGTGGTCGAGCAGAAGGTCAAAGTCGCAGGTGAGCCAAAAGCCAAGACCCAGCGCGTCACCTTCAGTGTGCGTGCAAAAGAAGGCAGCAAAGTTTATGTTGCAGGGTCTTTTAATGATTGGGATCCTACCGCAAAGCAACTGCTGGACAAGAAAAACGAAGGTTTTTACTCCGCAACCATTAATCTGGAACCTGGTTCTTATCAGTATAAGTTTGTGATTGATGGTATCTGGTGTGCCGATCCAGAGTGCACCGACTGGGTCCATAATGACCATGGAACCCTGAACAGCGTGAAAAACGTGGTATAATACCGTGCAACCTCCCCGGCCACGACTTGCGGTGACGCTTGGCGACCCTGCAGGAGTGGGGCCGGAATTGGTCTTGCGGTTGCTCGCTGATGAGCAAGTTGCCGCCCAGTGCCAAATGGTTGTCTACGGTAGCTCTACGCTAGCAGTGCGCGCCGCGGATGCGGCGCGCATCTCTTTTTCCCCAGAGCAGATCCCTCACGGCCATGAATGGGTCGACATACCCTTTTCTGAGGTCAAGTCTATCCTGCCTGGACAGGTTCAGGCTGCCTGCGGATGCCAAGCCTTGGCCTGCATTGAACAGGCGACCCACGCGGTGATGGCAAAAAGAGCAGATGCTCTCGTGACAGGACCCATTAATAAGGAGTCCCTCCGCTTGGCGGGGGTCACTTTTCCTGGGCATACTGAACTGCTGGCCCATCTGACCCAGAGCTCCATTGAACCCTGCATGGCCTTTTTTGCGGGTGAGGATCGTCTTAAAATAGTCTTTCCGATGGTCAGCCTGGTGACCATCCATGAGCCGCTTTCCAAAGTCTCCTCCTTGTTGACCGTGGAACGCATTGCTTCTGTCATTGCCCTGACAGATGAAGCGTGCCGGAAAAGGGGCATCCTGAAACCCAGGATCGGCGTTCTGGCCTTTAATCCCCATGCTGGTGAAGGCGGACTCTTTGGTGATGAAGAGCGTTTGACCATCGAGCCTGCGATCCGTCTCGCTCAGGAGAGGGGACTCCAGGCCATCGGTCCGCTCATTCCGGATACCGCCTTTCTGGATAAATACGATGCAGTTGTGGCCATGTATCATGACCAGGGACTTATTCCCTTTAAAATGGCAGCCTTTGACACCGGCGTGAATGTCACACTCGGCCTCCCCATCATCCGGACCTCTCCAGATCATGGAACAGCCTTTAAAATTGCCTGGCAGGGGGTTGCAAAGGTGGAGAGCTTTAAAAACGCGCTCCTGCTCGCGGCTCAATTGGCAACCCGCCCTTAGACTAGTTTTAATAAAAAAGGGTAGCTGTTTTTCTCACAGAGCCCACAGAGCTCACAGAGTAAAATATTTCCAGTCGTATAATGTGTTAAATCGGAAACGGATCAATATCCATGAATCGCAATTGGTTGTGAATCAGGACAACACATGAGGCCTTCATCTTTAACTCTTGATTAGTTCTTCTCTGTGCCCTCTGTGAGAGACTATACATAAATAAAAAGTACTAGACCCGCGAAAATCCCTGCTGTTCCAGATAATGGACGGCCTGTTCGAGGAAATCCTCAGGCGTCGAGGCGCCGCTGGTGACCCCTAAGGAGTGATAATGGCTCCAATCCTGCTGCATGAGCTGTGAGAGGTCGCTGACCAGAATAGCCTCTGAACCTGCTGCCTGGGCAGTCTCTACCAGCCGTTGACTGTTGGAGCTGTTCGCAGAACCCAGGACAATGACGCACGCGCAGTGGTGCGCGAGATCCTTCACCGCCCGCTGACGGTCACGGGTCGCATAGCAGATATCGGTGTGGGGCGGAGAGACGAGCTGGCTGTAGCGGCTCCGCAGGGCGGCCATGACGTCCGAAACCTGGGCTTCGCCCAGCGTGGTCTGGGTCACTACCGCGATCGGACGGTCTGCCGGAAGGTCGAGTCGCCCGACCTCTTCGGCGTTTTCAACCACCCGGACACGCTCGGGCGCCTCACCGACCACGCCGATCACCTCTTCGTGATTTCGATGGCCGATGCAGACGATCGCGATTCCCGTGGAAGCAAAGCGTTTGACCTCGTCATGCACCTTGGCGACAAAGGGGCAGGTCGCATCAATGACCGTCAGTTTGTGGGCTGCGGCCTCCTGGCGGACCCTCGGTGAGACCCCATGCGCGGAAAACAGGAGTTTGGCGCCCTCCGGGACATCCTCCACGCGTTTGACAAAACGTAATCCCATGGACGTGAGACGTTCCACAACATGCTGGTTGTGGACGATCTCGTTGAGGCAGTAGATCACCTCGTCCCCTGTCTTTTGCTCGAGCGCCTTCTCCGCCATGTGAATCGCCCGTGCAACACCTGTACAAAAGCCATGGGGCTGAGCAATAAAAAGACTGTTGAAGCCCGAACCCTGGTCATCCCCTGGCTCATAACCATCTGAAGCCGGCTCGTCCTGGAAAAGCGCGGGATCATCCCGTTCGAGTGACTTCAGGATCTGCTCGGCAGGGATCGCTGTTTTCTTTTGCGTGTTGCACGTCTGACAGGCCGGCACGATATTGCCTTTTGTACTGGTACCGCCACGCGCGACCGGCACGATGTGATCCATGGTGATGTCGTCGGACGCAACCTTCTTCTTGCAGTAATGACAGACCCCGGCCTGACGCTGTTGTTGCCACCAGACGCTTTTTCGTAAGGCTTTCGCCTTCTCTCGCTCCCGTTTGCTGTGATCGGGATCGCTCTGACTGTCAATCCACTCGCTCATGCTTTTTTAAAGAGTCCAGTCCGCCAGTTCTCGATGCGGATGGAGTCCACCTCAATCATCCCCAGCGCCTCATACGCCGCCTTTACCGCGTCATACTGTTCCACGAGAATACCGGACAAAATAAGGCGGGAAGTGAATGAAGCAGTAATCTGCGGTGCGAATTGGATGAGCACCGGGGCCAGAATGTTGGCGACTACGATGTCGGCGGGTGGATAGGGGTGGGAGAGGTCATCAATGGTAATGGGGATGGAGACGTGGTTGATCTCCGCGTTTTCATCGGAGACTTTTTTGCAGTCCGGATCATTATCGAAGCCGCGCACATCCCTGAACCCCAGCAACGCCGCGCCAATCGCCAGGATCCCCGAGCCACAGCCCATGTCGATCACCGAGCGGTTCACATCCTCTGCGGCAAGCTGATCTAAAAAGCGGAGACAGCCCTGCGTGGTCGCGTGCTTGCCCGTTCCGAAGCTGAGTCCGGGATCCAGTGTAATCACCACCTCGCCGGGTTTCGCCTCATATTTTTCCCAGGAGGGGCGCACCACGACGCGGTCTGAAATCTTTTCCACATGGAAGAAGCGCTTCCATGCCTCCGCCCAGTCAGCACGCGCGAGTGTGGAGAGCTCAGGTTTCAACGCAGGTAAGTTTGCTAGTTCCGCAGCCTGTTGAAGCGCTATGCAGACGCTTTCCACCTGCGAAGCATCCTCTAAAAAGACATCGAGGCGGCAAACCTTCGTCTCCACGTCAAACCAGGCGGTCGGCGTAAAAAGATCCGAGTCCAGCAGCTCAAAGAGCGCATCCACATGTTCCTCCGCAATCGCGCAGGAAACAACAGTTAAAGTGTCAGCAATCATTTGCAAACCATGATAGCATGTGCATCACCGCTCGGCTACAGAAAAGGGATTTTGTTTGAGGGCATTTTCGACAGGGGTATCAGTTTCTTGGCAAATTTAATTAGGCTAATGACCAGAAGGCCTGAAGGGCCGTTTCACCTTAGCCCGGGGCAACGCTCCGGGTTATATGACAATCCCGTTAATGCGCCCTGAAAGGGCACTTCACTCCCACATATAGCGGCATGTTTAATCCATCCGTTATTTTGAAGTGCCCCTTCAGGGCACCCAATGCTTATCCCTGCCACCCCGGGCGATGCCCGGGGCTATGGTGAATCCGCCCCTTCGGGGCTTCTGAATCGAAAATGAACTCGTTCGTTTATTGAAAGACTTGTCAACGCATATCAGGAAGTATAAAGTAAGTGTCGAAGCTTTCAAAAATAAATGGGTTGGCAACATCGTACAGGCAAATGAACAAATGAATCTTAAGGAACTACAGGAGCAAAAGGAAGGCCAAGGCTTTGAGCGAAAAAGCATCATGATGGAGCCGAAGGCCCTTGCCGTTCCATTGGTTGCATTTGCCAATGCTGACGGGGGAACGATCGCGGTTGGTATCAATGACGCAGGCGAGATCGAGGGGATTAACGGACATGAGCGGCAGGTGAATGAGTTATTGCGAGTTCCCTTTGATTTCTGCAGGCCGACGGTCAAGGTCGACTTCGAATATATGCCGTGCAAGGATCGCAAAGGGAGCCCGAACCGGGTGCTCGTGCTGAACGTCCGGCAGAGCCAGAATGTGCATGTTACCCAGGCCGACGAAGTCTTCTACCGCGTGGGTGACAAGTCCAAGAGGCTGACCTTTGACGAACGGATGCAGCTTCTCTACGACAAGGGTGATAGGTTTTACGAGGATACGCCTGTGGACGGGGCTACGACCGACGAGCTGGACCACAAGCTGGTGAAGGCCTATGCGAAGCGGATTGGATATTCCAAACCGCCACTGACCTATTTGCGGGAGAACAACGGATTTATCCTAGATGTCCAAGGTCAGGAGAAAGTCAGTGTGGCCGCCCTTCTGCTGTTCGGGAAAGCGCCTCAGAATTATCTTCCAAGGGCGCGAGTGCGCTTCATCCGCTATGAAGGTACGGACGAGAAGACTGGGGCACAGATGAACGTGATCAAGGATGTCTCCTTTGAAGGGACGATCCTTGAAATGGTTCAGAAAGCGATCGCCTTTGTTTCAACCCAAATCAAGGAACATACCTATCTGGCCAAGGGAGGACTCTTTGTCACGGACAGCGAGTATCCCGAGTTCGTGCGTCAAGAGATCATCGTTAACGCCGTGGCGCACCGAGATTACAGCATCAAGGGGACGGACATCCAGATCAAGATGTTCAATGACCGACTGGTGGTTGAAAGCCCCGGTACGCTGCCAGGGCTTGTGCGCCTGAACACGATGCGCAAGGTTCATTTTTCCCGCAATCCAAAGGTCGCCGCGTTCCTAAAAGAATACGGATTCGTCAAAGAGTTTGGCGAAGGTGTAGACAGGATGTGCAAGGAATTGAAGGAGTCCGGCTTGCCCGACCCCGAGTATCAGGTTGAGTCTTTCATGTTGCGGTGTATAGTCAAAGCAGCAGATGTCGGCACGGCAGGGCAGTTAACAGAGCAGACAACCCACCTTCCGGGAGACCCTTCGGGGCCCGAGTCGGGGCCCGAGTCGGGGCCCGAGTCAATGCTATATAAATCTTTGGAATCGCTACGTTCAGGAGCCCTATCAAAATCAGAGCTGGCGGTCGCGTTAGGGCATAAGAGCATATCTGGTAAGCTTAAGATTCGAATTCGCCAGATGCTAAATAGCGGGCTGATCGAACACACTCTCCCTGAAAAGCCCAACAGCCGTCTGCAGAAGTATCGCTTAACCGCCAAAGGACGAGGGTTATTGGGGTAGGTCCCCATGCGACTGACCACGGATAAAGAGCTCGTTACAGCGTACCAGAAGCGGCTCCGAATCCTTGAAAAAAAG
>CAYWNP010000133.1:0-5690 GCA_964459675.1 uncultured Akkermansia sp.
ACGGCCGGCACGTCGTTGCGACGCTTGGCTTCCGTCATGAACCATCCGTCGTACTGTCTTACATTGCCAAATGCACGGAGCCTGTTTCCATCCTCGCGCATGAACATATAAGCCGAATCCTGTTCACGCATTTCGTTCAGAAGCAGCCCGTATGTTTCCGTCGCTACGGTACCGGCCAGTTTCGGGTCAAGGGAACTGTTCTTCAACGCCTTGCGGTAAAAGGTGATCGCGCCCGGCCAGTCGCCTAGATATTTCAAGGCCAGTCCGGCATAGTAATCGACTGCAAGGGATGATGAAGGATTGTTGTCGAGCCAGGCTTTCACAGCGGCTACCGCTTCAGCAGCACGACCCTCCTCCAGGCCGGTCTTGAGGATGTTTGCAACAGCAGCCTCACTCTGCTTATCGGCCTTCTTGAACGCCGCTACCTGGTCGTCAAGCGGAGTGGCGACGGCAGAGCAGGAAAAGAGAATGGCGAAGCAAAGCATAACGCCAGCGGATCGGGCCGATCCGGCTGATCCGGCCGATATTGTTTCTTTTCTCAATCTCATCATCTTCCCTCCTCCAGCCGCTTGATCTCCAGGTCGGTTTCCAGATTCATCAGGCCATCCTGCGATAACTGGGCACGGGCGTATGAAGCCCAGGTGCTTTCCGGGAAATCGTAAGTCAGTCTCTTATAAGAAGAATACGCCGCCATTGACTCGCCGAGGCTCTCGTAGCTCATGCCGGCCCAGTACAATGCCTGCGCCCTGACTTCAGGTCCGTCATAACTGTCGTTCTTGACGACACGGTTGAAGACGCTTACGGCCCGCCGATTGTCGCCGGCTCGCATATATGACTGACCGGCTCGAAGACCGCACTTTCCTGCCATTTCATGGTCCGGGAACTTTGTCTGCATACGGTCAAATATTTTTGCCGCCTTGAGATACTCGGCAACCGCCATTTTTTGCACGGCCGTGCCTTCGAACAGGGCGTCCTTGTTATCTTTCTTTTCCAGAAGGGGCTTCGCTTTCTTCTCATATTCATCGGCTTTCCTCTGGAAATGTGTGCCAAGCCTCGCCATTGCGATGGCGAGGAACTCCGAATCGGGATACTTGTATGCCAGCTTCACATATTCCTGTGCGGCAATATCAGGCTCCTTCAGCTTTTCATAGACCGTTGCAATCTTAAACTGGGCCTTGGATGCATGCAGTGTGTCAGGGTAGGATCCTATGACATTCATGTATCTGGACAGCGCAGCCCGGTATAGATCCTCTTTCATATCAGTCTTCTTGGTCGTGTCAGCTTCCTCAAAGGTTAGATTGCCGAGAATGAACTCGGCCTGGGAGCGCGTCTCCGGATCCCTGAACTTGTCCAGCGTCCCGGCAAGCATCTGCTTGGCCACCGCGTATTCACGGTCGGCCTTAGCATGATCTCCGCTGGCCCTGTATGCCTTTGCGACCTCGAGGGAACTCTCTGCGATTGCGAAATGAGTCCGCACGGCCATCTCCGGATCCTCGTATTTTTTCGAGAAGGGCGCAACCGCTCCGTCCGCGCCCTTGCTGATGGTGAGAAGGACCGGGTCTGTCTTGACGCCATTTGAATCCGTATAACGCGCCCCCAGTTTATCACCGTAGACAACAGGGAAACCCTCTTTCTTGATATCAATAGCTGCGGCCTCGTTTGTGTTGGCTGTGGCGGTGTTGACAGCAGTCACGTAGGTTAACTGGCAACTACCTTTGAAGACCCCGCTGTGCGTATCCACTTCCTTGAGTTCAACCTGCTGCTTGGCTCCGGACTTAGCCTGGACTAGCACGCTCACCGTGTCGCTCCGGTCGGTCACGTCTGCACCGAGATCAACCACGCGCAGGGCAAGGGACTCACCAACATAAGCATTAGTCTTTGCGCTGCTGTAATATTTCTCCATCACATCGAGCACAGGATGGGTTATTATCTTTGCTGAACCCGTGAGCCATTTCTCTGTACCATCGCGGTCAGTGTAACGGAAGCCGACATGCACGGTATCGCCGGGCTTGACGGCAAGGCCGATCTGTTGGGTCAGCGTGCCGGCTTTCCGGCGCTGCTCATACTCTTCTGCTGAAAGGATTCCGTGGTCCGGGATGACATTAGGGATGAGGGGCACGCTGCAGGTAAAGCGCCCGTCGGTCAGTTTGCCGTCACGCGCCCAGCCCCCCTCCTGATAGATCGGTATCTGCGATGTTCCGAACTGGAATTGCTCCGCGGAAAACCAGATCCCGGCCGCGATGGCCATGGTCCCCGGCACCGTGACATCGAATACGGGCGGCTTGACCGCGGTACCCGCCGCAGCGTCAGCCGCCGGCCGGTCCTGTGCCACCAGCTTGCGGCCCGCCTCGGTCTGAACATATACCTCCACTACAGAATTCACCCTCAGAGCAAGATGTGCGGCCTCTATATCCACAGACAGGCTCAGGCCGAGAACAGACTCAAACCCGTTTGTCGGCGGCGTTGCGGTCTGGCAAAGCCGGTGGGAAACCTGCCACCGCGGCTGGATCATACCCTTGCCGGCCCAGTAGGCCCGCAGTTGGGCGATTGTCATCTTCCTGGTATTCTGGAAGTCCTGCTTCGCGGTCGAGAAGCCTTCATTCAAGGCAACCGCAGGAGGCAGGTTCGTTGCAGGAATCGGGGAAACCGTCGCATGCGAGATGAACATGGCCGGTTCGACGAAGGTGGCATGCCTCAGCGAGGCATAGCGGTCGGCAGGAACACCGGGGTCGTTGTTTTCCACATCTCTGTACACTGCTGTCAGAACCTCACCCTCAGAGACCTGAATCTGCTTTTCATTTGCTGGTACACCGGCAACCGGCGTAACCGTCAGCCTGAAAATACCCGTGGAGTCACCGCTCTCCGTCGCAGTAAACTGGCGTTTCTTCCCTGTCCTGCTTTCCAGCGTGACCTGCACAGTGTCGGGCTTTGCCGAGACATCCATATCCGAATCATTGATTGTGAGCACCACCGGCATGCCAATCTCATAACGCAGGAGATTCTCGTAGTACTCGAATTCGACACCTTGCCGATTCATCCGCATCTCCACGAAGACATCAAACTGCATCGTAGCCGTCGTGAAGGCTACATTCAGGAAGCGCTCATGCTTGCTCTTCTCTTTAGTAACAAACCTGTCGTCCTCGTAGCGCACAGTAACTTTGTCGTTGGCGATTACCTCCAGGACGTTGTTTTTACCGAGTTCGGCGAAATCAAAAGCGACCGGAAGGACCTGTTTGCCTACAGTATCACTGAGTCTTATCCTGTTCAGCACAGGCACAGAGCCCTCCTGCCCCATGAATACAAGATTAATGATACGCGCCTTCGAATCAGGTGCGAATTTCACGTTAAACGACGTTCCGTCACTGCTGGCCGACACCTCGGCCCGCGGACAGCGCGGCGCAAGAATTCCCGTAGGGAAAGCCTCCGGGTCAAAGAAACTGTCAGGACAATCGGTCAGACTCGCAGGATCGGCCAGATTCGCCTGCAACTTCACCGTGCGCCCAAACCCGATCGTACAATCCCAGCCGGTCGCCCAGATTTCAAAGCGATGCACTCCCGCCTTCAAGGGTATCTCTCCTTCCAGCTTATCCGGCTTATCCTTGCTCGTGATCGGCTTGCCATCCACGGCCAGCAGGAACTGCGGATGATTAGTCACACTCGGGTGGGTATTAGCTGGCACGGCATACGGCCCCAGCACCAACTTGAACCGGCGGGTAACGGCGGTCTGCTCGTGGAAATAGCCGCGGAAGCGGTACACCACATGCGCGTTGTGAGAATGATTATTGCGCAACCACTTGACTTTGGCAGGGATCGAGTTGGTCATCGCCATGGACGGACCGGCAACGTTCTCCGAGATGCCTGCGGCAAACTGCTGGCTCAACCAGCCGCGATCCAGCTGCTGCTGCAGCTCTCCGAGTTCATAAACCGAACGCAGGTTCTGGACATGGTGAGAGTCCGTATCATTCATGATCGTGACGCTGGGATGCCAGGGCTTCGCGACAGAGATCAGGTCCTGGGGATATGCGGTCACAAGCATCATTTCAGCGGCGTTCGTGGCGCTTCCGGCATATACAACGAACTTCTTCAGCTTGTCCCCGGTCTCTTTCGCCGTGATGGTCATCTCCCCGAGCGCAACGTTGTCGTTCAAATCGATCTTGAACTCCGGCACCTTTCCCGCCTTTGATACAGGCCGCCATGCCGGATAGGTTGTCAGTGGACTGATGACCGTGTTGGGATTCCTGCCCGGCTCCGAGTCGTCGGCGAACGCTTTAGGGGTACCGCCGGCAGTCGGGACACTGCCCGTAAACCATCCTGTATGCGTACCTGTCTCTTTGAGTACGATCTGACCTATGGCGTCGCCGCTGGAGCTTTCCACGCTTACGCGAACTTCATCTATGCCTGCCGTACGGCTGCGGTCCGGATCAATGACCTGGATGTAAACCGGATTGCCCGGCTTCAAGCGTTCTTCCACAAGCCTGTTCTGAAACGCCTCGAGGGACAGACGGTCCGTTTCAACCGACTCGCCCTTTGAGCCAGTCGTCAACTCTGCCGCCCTGCCAGCCTGTACAATTGCACGTGCGCTCGAAGCCGAGGCTCCCTTCAGCGCGTCCATCTTTGCCTGCATGTCCGAAACACGCTGTTCAGCCTCCGACAGCAGCTTGCGCGCCGAAGCCATCAGGAGCGCATCGGAAGCGACAGTGATAGGTCCGCCTCGCTTCTCCTCAAGGTTATTCATTTTCTTCCGGAACCGCTCGGAATAGGCGTAATAGATCTTCTCATCGCCGATCACCTGGAGAGTACGGTCATCCGGCTTGGGAGCGCCGAGAGCGGTGGCGATTTCGCCGCGGAACTTGGTCTTCTGGTCGCCGAATTGACTCAACAGGACATGTTCCCTGTCACCGGACTCAGCCCAGACTGCCACTTCGATCTCAGAACCTATTCCTGAGACTGCAAGAGTCGGATCTGTCAGCGTTACCTTCAGGGCCTCGCCGGGGACCATGACCTGCTTGGCATCAGCCGAACCAAGCTCGACCTCAGTTGCTTCCATGAGCCGCTGCCGCTTGAGCATCAGTTTACCCTGCATGATCTTGGCTTCAGAGTGATCCGGATTGCGGGAGAGAATGGATTCTATATCCTCAGAGGCATTGTCATACTCGGTCTTATCGAAAAATACTTCTGCCCTGGCATAGCGCAGCGGCGCCCACATTTCCGGCACGCGCTCCATCTCAAGCTCGGCAATCGTCTGGAGGGCAGCATCAAAGTCTTTCTCTATACGCTGGACTGTAACCCTCCTCAAGGCCGCTGTGCTTCTTGAAGTTGTATTGGAATAGGCCTTGTTCTGCATTGTGCGCAGGAATATCTCGCCAGCCTCTTTCAGCTGGCCGCGCTGGATCGCGATATCGCCATAGGCGTTTTCGATTTCGGCTTTCTGTGAAGGCGTCAACACGCTGTTCGGCTCAGCGGCCCAGGTCATCATGGCCTTGATCAGCTCCTCCTGGCGGGCCTCGTCACGTATATTGAGGGTGCTTTGAAGTACCCACAGCATGTATTCGACCGACATTTCACGGTGTATCGGAAGCAACTGGGCCCAGCTCTCGTCACACAGACTCCAGGCACTGTCCGCATTTCCGCTCAACCAGTCCGCCTGGGACTTGTATATAGGATACGAGGGATCTGTAGGCGCCACCGGG
>CAYWNP010000134.1:0-5680 GCA_964459675.1 uncultured Akkermansia sp.
CTGACTTCTGACTTCGACTCCTCGAATAACTGCCATCAGTTGTTCGAGGAGTTGCGTCTCATCCCACCCATATTCTTTGCTCGGCCCACCAATCAGGATAAGCGTATGCGTTTTAGGACTCTCGGGCGAGGGGTGAACGCCATGAAGCGCCCCAAGGGTTGTAATAATGTGGGCGGGTGAATTTGCCAACAACGCTGGTGTCAAATCATGACGAGGGACAACGCAAAAATCAAACCAACTCATCGGGAACGAGGGTTTCATGCACAGTACAGTCTTGGCCTTTCGCAACAACAACCCAGCCAGCAACAACGGTGCATGCATCCCATGCCCAGCAGCAATAATAAACGTCGGAGTTCCTGCCTGTCCGCTGTCGGCATCGCGTAGGCGGAAACACGCTCTCCAAACCGCGCTCCACTTTGCCCTAAAGCCCTTGCCTGAGAGATCCAGCTCGAAAACATGCCCCTTCAGTCGATTCGCCAGGGCAGTAGCCAGACCACGCGTCTGACTTAGATGTCCAGCCTTGCCATCGCTCAAAATCCAGATGTTTAAGCTCACGTGCAGACTCCGTCCCTGTCAATCATGCACGAACATAAATGGATTCGCATCATTAACTTGCTTGTAATCAACATTTTATAACTCTTCTCATAACCTGAAAAGTGAAGCAGAGAAGATCTAAAAACAGTTTAAAATATACCATCTTTCCGCCCCCCAAGTCGAGCCACTTTTTTGTGGGTTTTTATTTTGGTATTGCTATCTGAACGTAAAACAATTTTAATACTCGCCATTATGCAATCGACAAGGAGTTATTATGGCACTAAATATTGTAAGCAAAATTGATAATCGGATCACCATCAAACATGTCCTGCTCAGTGTTTCAGACAAAACTGGCCTTGACACCTTCGTCCCCGCACTGATTGCCGCTTGCCCTGAGGTTAAACTCCTCTCAACAGGAGGAACCTATACCGCCCTCCAAAAGATGCTGACCCACGAGCAAGCAGCCAAACATCTCGTCTCCGTCTCCGACTATACGGGACAGCCAG
The DNA here is from genome assembly GCA_964459675.1 of uncultured Akkermansia sp. GTDB lineage: Bacteria > Verrucomicrobiota > Kiritimatiellia > RFP12 > UBA1067 > CAIZQW01. Next base: position 1,041 of record CAYWNP010000134.1, read on the forward strand.
AAATGCAAGGCGGACTTGTGAAGACGCTTGATTTCAAAATTTACCTTGGAATCCTAAGTGAAACTTACAATGAGGCCCACCAACAGGATTTGCAACGTACCCGCGCTGTCGCGATCGACATGGTGGTCGTAAACCTCTATCCCTTCAAGCAAGCCATCGCCAAACCCGATGTCACCCCTGAGTCCGCCCGCACAAACATCGATATCGGAGGTCCCTGTATGGTCCGCGCCTCTGCAAAAAACTATTTGCGCGTCGCCTCAGTTACCGATCCAGTTGATTACCCTGCATTGATCACGGAGTTACAGTCGAAAAAAGGGACCCTCAGCCTAGAGACCCGCTTGGCGCTTATGAAGAAGGCTTTTGCTCACACGGCGGCGTATGACACTGCGATTGCTGAATTCTTTTCGCGCGCCACCCCCGAACGTGTCACCCAGACGTATCAACTACCCTCATGAAAAACTATCTGCTTGAACTGCTTCGACGTACGACCAGCGACTTGCCCGCTGATGTCGAGTGTGCGTTACAACAAGCCACTGATTCGGAGTCTCAAGATACGCAGGCTGCACCCTTCTTAAAGGCAATCCTCGACAACGTAAAGATCGCCCGAACACAGTCCGCCCCCCTCTGCCAGGACACGGGAACACTGACCTTCTTCTGGACTGTTCCGCGTGGGACTGATACGTGGCAACTCGAACAGGCAGTAAAAGAGGCTGTTAAAGAGGCTACCGTGAAGGGCTGGCTACGCCAGAACACCATTGACACCCTAACGGGAACCTCTATCGCCACCAATGTGGCAGAGGGAACTCCAGTCTGCCATTTTGAACAGGCGGACACTCAAGCCCTCGAGGTCTGGCTACTCCAAAAGGGGGGCGGCTCTGAAAACATGAGTTGTCAATTCAGCCTGCCCGATGAGACGCTCCACGCTGGACGTGATCTGGAAGGTGTACGCAAATGTATCCTCCATGCCGTCTTTCAGACACAAGGCTTTGGTTGCTCGCCAGGCATACTCGGTGTCTCGCTCGGTGCTGACCGAGGCGAAGGCTTTCTGCTCGCAAAAAAGCAGCTGTTGCGCCCCCTAGCCGATGCTTCCCCTATCCCTGAAATGGCTGCCCTTGAAAAGCGACTTCTCCAAGAAGCAAACTCCTTGGGCATCGGCCCCATGGGCATGGGTGGCAAAACCACCCTGCTCGGTGTAAAGATAACCTCCGCACCGCGTCTTCCAGCCTCTTACTTCGTAACAATCGCTTATATGTGCTGGGCCTGCCGCCGCCGTGGCTTTCGCCTCGAAGGCGACCAGGTCTCGTGGCTCGGTTAATACCATTTTTTTTACCACTCCATTGCGACCACTGTGTGGTCGCAATAATAGCTACCCCTCGTGATGGAAGTCCATCCGCTCCCAAGGCTCAATCGCAGGAGGAGGAAGCCCCGCTTTCTTGAAGGACTTAAGCATCCAGGCCATATGCTTACCGACAGTTCGCATCTGCTGCATCCCTTCGATATCCTTGCGAACTTCTTCTGGCGTTGTGCCGTGAACCCCGTTCCAATAACGACCTGAAACAATGGGCATACGTGAAATTGTGAAATATTTATTGAGCCGGTCAAAGGCTGATCCCGCGCCCCCGCGCCGACAGCTTACAACTGCAGCGGCAGGCTTGAACGCATACTGTTCGCTTTTAAAGAAGAACGCTCGATCCAACAGCGCGCACAAGGCGCCGTTTGCACCCGCATAGTAGACAGGCGAGCCGATGACGATACCATCCGCCCGCGCCATCCCCTCGATCAGCTCATTCACGCCATCACTGCCAAAGACACACCGTTTGGTCTCCATACATTGTCCACACGCCGTACAGCCATAGACAGGTTTTACCCCAAGGTGAAAGAATGAGGTTTCAATCCCCTCTTCATTCAACGTCTTGGCGACTTCACTCAGCGCTGTGAAGGTGCATCCCTCGGGCCTCGGACTCCCATTGACTAATAATACGTTCATGTTTATTCACCCTTCTGTCTCTTCAGCCTGGGAACGCGGACACTCCTGTCTGCCAACCTTCCTTATCTGCACTCTTCTGATCAAACCCAAAACCTTACTCAGTCTTTACCCCTGATTTTTTATCTGTGAACCTTCTCGACTCTGGCGGACAGGAGTGTCCGCGTTCCCAGGATTAACCACAAAACCTCAAACATCTTACCACACACCAGATACGCTTGTCATCTGCTCATGCGATTTGATACTCTCTTTCTATTCTATTCATAAAAAGTCATCTGACATGACAACACCGCTAACCTTTAAACCTGTCTACAAAGACTATATCTGGGGGGGCGACCGCCTCGCAACCCATTTCCATCGCACCGGTACGCCGATCCCTTGCGCGGAATCGTGGGAGATCTCCGCCCATCCGGATGGTCCAAGTATCGTTGCAAACGGACAGTATGCGGGCCGTTCACTCCCCGAACTGGCCACCGAATTCGGTGTCGCGCTCATGGGGACCCAAGCACCTGATCCAACACGTTTTCCTCTGCTCTTTAAGGTGATTGATGCCAACGACAAACTCAGCGTCCAGGTTCACCCGAATAATTCAAATGCAGCCCTGACCCATGGCGAACCCAAAACCGAAATGTGGTATGTGCTTGACCGCGTCCAAGGTTCACGTCTTTACACTGGACTCCGCGAAGGGGTCACACCTGAAGTCCTGCGGGCTGCACTGCTCGATGGAACTGCAGACACGTGTCTCACAGAAGTCTCTATTATCCCCGGCGATGTGATCTTTATTCCGGGCGGACTCGTCCACGCGATCGGCGACGGCTGCCTGATTTACGAAGTCCAGCAAAACTCGAATACCACCTATCGTCTCTTTGATTGGAATCGCGTGGGCGCGGATGGCAAGCCACGTCCTCTTCACATCGAAGAAAGCTTTAAGACGATCGAGTGGGATAATGTACAAATGCGGGAATGTGCGAATGCTGGAGTGCGCGAATGTGCGAACGCGCGCATACATGGATGCCAATCCTTAGTTTCCTGCACATTTTTTCACGTCGGGAAGCTTGTATTAGAGGGGAGTACCTCCAGCGATCAGGACGGCACAACCTTTACCGCACTCTTTGTCGAAAACGGCAACGTCTGTGTTGAAGCGGGTGGCGAAACCGTACAACTCACAAAGGGGATGAGTTGCCTCATCCCGGCTGCTGCTGAAAAATTCACCCTCACTGGAAAAGCTTCACTCCTCATCACAACTCTGTAAACCTAGTCCAACAACCCTAAACCCTGACCTGTCCGCCGTAGCCGTATCCGCGAAGGTGGAAACCCTAAACTTATGATCAAATCATCCTATCACCTCTTCACTATTTTCGGAATACCGATCAAGGCGGACCTATCGCTCCTTATCCTTGTCTTTATTTTGGCCAGGAATGAAAGCCATCCTATCTACAGCATCATAGCTGGCTTTGTACTCCTACTCTCTATTCTCTTACATGAGCTGGGCCATAGCCTGACAGCGATAGCCTTTGGGTGCCGTGTCCGGGATATTACACTGATGATGATCGGCGGATGCGCCTCGATGCTCTCCATGCCCCGCAAGGCGTGGCAAGAGTTTCTGATGGCCTTTGCAGGTCCAGCGGTAAGTCTGGCATTGGCAATTCTCGGTTTTGTTGTGACACAGACCCCTGTGGGAAATGTACTCGCGACAACCGAACTATCCTTTTTCTTCTTCAACTACATGATGTACCTGAACAGCATTCTCTTCATCTTTAATCTACTGCCTGCCTTCCCCATGGATGGCGGGCGCATTCTGCGCGCCTTTCTTCAGCAGTTTTTCATGACCAAGGTCAGGGCCACCTGGGTCGCCTCACGCCTCGGACGCTTTATCGCAATTCTCATGGCCCTCAGCGCAGTCTATTCCTTGGTGACAAAAGACTTTTCTGTTTATCTCATCATCCGACTCTTGATTGCTTACAGCATTTACAGTGCTGCTGAACAGGAGTATCAAATGGTCTTAGCTGAAGAGGGCTACAACAATGGGAACCCCTTTTCCCGTTTCGGGTTCCCTTTTTTCGGACGAACCACGCGCACCCCGCCCCCGGATGACAGCCAGGCATACGTCAGCCCCCCGCCCTACGAGCGTGGTGGCGCAAAAAAGGTGGATGTCCGCAAAGAATAAAGGGCTACTCTTTTTTCAAGGGCACATATTCAAGTGTCATATTTTTAAAACAGGTGAGATCCTTCGGCTTAAGAGAGACTGCCTTGGGTCCCACAGTGAACTCGATGTGATCTTTCGGGGTCGCCGGTCCAGGACCGTTGGCCTCTGTGAATTCAACCCTGATGCGATATTTCCCCTCGGCGACAGCCTTGCCTTGAGCATCTTTGCAATCCCAAAAAACGTTAACTGACTGGTGAGTCTTTAACGTCGCGCTCGTGACTGCATCAACCGTGCTATCAGCAGAGGCAGAGATCCACTGGACCAGATGTTTTTTTCGTTTGTTTCCATCCATTCGCAAGGTTTTTACCAAAGCGTCTTTCTCGTCCGTCACCCAAATGGCGAGCACATGACGAGGGCTGTAGTTTCCCTTCGAAGGTGCTGTCGTCACAGAGAACGTCACCCCAGGGACATTGGTAACGACACTGCCAGTGGCTCCCCACGTAAAGAGAA
>CAYWNP010000135.1:0-5670 GCA_964459675.1 uncultured Akkermansia sp.
ATATTGATTTCCGGACTGAAGTTCGTCGCAAAGGGGAGTCCATGACTTCCTGCATTGCAGTCAATGATATCAATCTCCTTGATCTTCGGTACGAGATGCTTCTGCAGATAGGTCGTAAAGACGCTCGTCACCCCAGGATCGAAACCAGACCCCAGTAACGCCATCAACCCAGCCTCCTGAAAACGCTTCTGATACGCCCATTGCCACTTGTATTCAAACTTAGCTGTATCCAGGGGCTCATAGTTCGCGGTATCCAGATAGTTGACACCTGCTTCAAGACAGGCGTCCATAATATGCAGATCCTGATAGGGCAACGCCACATTGATGACCAAGACGGGCTTCGTCTTCTTTAAAAGTTTAGTCAGTTGCGGCACATTGTCCGCGTCCACGCCGTACGTGGAAACCGGAACCTTCGCTTTGATTTCCTGAGCGAGCTTGTCACACTTTGATTTTGTACGTGACGCCAGAATAATTTCGGTAAAAACCTCTGGCACCTGTGCGCACTTATGCGCCACAACCGAGCCCACACCCCCTGCTCCAATGATCATGACTCTGGCCATAACAATTCTCCTTCTGAAAAGATTCTTTATTCCTCGAAATACGTATACCCGCGCATGCCATTCTCGTAGGCAGCAACAATCTCGCGCCGCTCTGCAGGTGTAATTTTCTTCTGCTTCACCGCCTCTTCAGCGGTTGCACGGAACTGTTCAATCAGACGTTCGGGACGATACTCGACATAACTGAGCACATCACCTACAGAGTCACCGGTCACATGTTGGACATACTCGATGTCACCGTCTTCATCCACGCGCACGCTGACCACATTGGTATCGCCAAACAAGTTATGCAAATCTCCTAAGGTCTCCTGATAGGCTCCTACCAAAAAGGCTGCCAACATATAGGGCTGCCCCTTGTTGAACGTATGCACGGGAAGGACGTTGTTGACGTCATGCTGGTCAATGAAACGATTGATACGTCCATCGCAGTCACAGGTGATATCCGAGAGACACGCATTCCGTGTCGGCTTCTCGCAGAGGCGATGAATCGGCATAATCGGGAAGAGCTGTTCAATTGCCCAGGCATCCGGCAAGGATTGGAAAACGCTGAAATTGCAATAGTATACATCCGCCAATAACGCATCGAGTCCGGACAAGCTCTGCGGAATCGACTTGAGCCCCGTCGCTAACTCACGGATGCGAGTGAGGATAAACCAGAAGAGGCAGTCCGCTGCCGCATGCTGACGCAAGGTGATATCGCCATGCTTAAAGGCCTTCTGAATTTCTTCGCGATAGTAGAGCGCATCATTGAACGACTCTTGAATGTTTTTCTGGCTCAAGGTCTTCGAGACATAGAACATGTTATCCAGGGCTTCCGGACGCGACTCATCGAGCATCACCGGCGGATCCTTCTCCTCATATACGGCTGTATTCAGGACATTAATCAGCAACACAGAATAGTAGCCGATCAGTGCGCGCCCTGATTCGCTGATAATGATCGGGTGGGCAATCTGATCCTCATTACAGGCATTCATGATTCCTTCGATCACATCTGAACAATATTCAGCGATGTCATAGTTCGCACTGCTGGAAAAGCTCGTATGAGAACCATCATAGTCAATGGCTAAACCGCCGCCAATATCAAAGAGCCCCATCTTAGCGCCCTCTTTGACCAGCCCGACATAGAATCGTGCCGCCTCTTTGACAGTATCGCGAATCTCACGAATATTGGGAACTTGAGATCCCAGATGATAGTGCAACATCTCAAGGCAATCCAACATCCCCTTCTCACGCAAGATGTCCACTACATCAATCACCTCGGAGGGGGTCAGACCAAAGACACTGCGTTCACCGCCAGATTCAGACCATTTGCCACCCACGCGGCTCGAGAGCTTCACCCGCACACCGATGCGCGGACGGACCTTAAAATGTTCAGCGCGCTTCAGAATAAGTTCCAGTTCATCCATGGATTCCAAGACTAAGATAGTCTGGAGCCCCATCTTGTTCGAGGAGAGAGCGAGATCCGTGAACTCAGAATCCTTGTACCCATTGCAAACCAGATAGGCCTGAGGGTCACGCATGTAGGCAAGGGCCGCGATCAGTTCCGCCTTGGATCCAGCCTCAAGTCCATGGTGATAAGGTGCGCCAAACGTGACCACATCATGAACAGCCTGCTGTTGCTGATTCACCTTGATCGGGAAGACGCCACGATAGATGTTCTGGTAATTATATTCAGCAATGGCCTTTTCAAAGGCCTCATTGATGCGCCGGATACGATCGCCGAGCAAATCGCTAAAGCGCAGCAACAAGGGCAATCCAATGCCACGATCCTCCAGTCCGGAGACAATATCCGTGAGTTTAACACTTACAGAACCCTTGGCATTTTTCAAGTTGACGGCGACATGCCCATCCTCGGTAACCTTGAAATATCCCTGGCTCCAAGACGAGACGCCATAGAGCTCAGAGCTCTTTACACTGTTCCATCCATCCAACGCATCTAACAAAGGTTGTGCCATTCCGATTCTCCTTAAAAATACACTTCGAAACATGCCAAACCTTGGGCAAAAGTGCAATAGAATTTTACATGAACATCCAGACTATTTTTTACTCTATTTTTACGCGGTAAAAAAGCTGAGGCGGGACAACAGGAACTTCGACCGTTGTTGTAGGCCCCGTCCCAATTTTTTGCTCCCAATTTTGCCAGCCATTGGTCACTGCAAGATTCGCATTCGTCAACACCATATAGGCCTGTGCAACCACTGAAGTGAAGGTCAGAGAAGCTGTGGTGCCATTAAAAAAGAAACTCAAAATTGTCGGTGGTGGAGGCGGTTCTGGCGGAAGCGGCGGAATGATCACAACCGAGTCGCCATAGATTGTGTATTGGAGAAAGTCATCCACCAAGAAGCAAGCTCCTGAAAGGATATTCGTTGAGCCCGCTACACCACTAACCTTGTAAGTCAAAACAATATTATCCCCGCTCGACACACTAGACCATCTAATCTTTGTGTTCGAAAGAATTGTCCAGGGAACGATCGAAGAAATGTCACTGGGGGTCAGGCTCGTGCCGAAAGTTTCAGTCAAATACCATTGTTGCACAGTCGTTGGCGCATACATGTGAATCGATACATTCGTCCCACTGATTTTACGCAAGAAATCACCTCGAGATAACAGAGAGTCCCCCGTTACTGGCTGTTCTATATTGATCGGCAAGGAGGTGATATTACCCACTACGTTTGTGTTACCGTCTACATTGAGTTGCACTTTATAACTCACAGATAAGGATACCGAACCCGTGTAAGTCAACGTGCGAGCCGTCGCATTCCAATCGCCTGGCGCATATGCGGTCGGTGTCGCACTGACTGGAAGATTCTCCACCAGTGTCCAGCTCGTTACTTGAGCCGGGCATGTGACAGTCAATGACACATTCGTCCAGCTCGTGACGGTCCGGACAGCTGTCGCAACAGGTGCAGTATAGACCACACTCACGGTCGTAGTCTGACTGGAGACGATCACTACGTCACGCGTTGCGGGTGTTGTCCACCCGAGATGTGCAAGATTTGAAAAGGCTACTGTATACGTGTGGGGGGGGAGTGCAATCGGACCACTGGCCCGCCAGACGCTCCCAGTCAACTGCCATGCGGCTCCTGCATCGACAGCAGATTGCGGCGAGATCGAGACATTAAGTATGCCATTAGCAATAACCGTCAGGCGAGCCACCTGACTCGTCGCACTTCCAAAAACATTTGATACGATGCATTGATACGTCGTCTGATCATCACGAGGAAGCACCGAAGCAATAAAATGCCGATTGGTGGAGACGCCCCCGACTGCCACACCATTCGTCAACCAATAGTAATTCGCCGCAGGCATGCTCTCCGCACGCACGATAAAGGAGACGCTCTCTCCTTCATTCGTAGTCACATCTGAAATGTCATTTGTGATGCTCGGTGGCACACCAGGCTCTTGTGACCATTTTCCAACAAAGCCAGTTTCTCCATCGGCAAACTCAGATCTCGATCCACTCCAAGAGCTTTGAAATCCATAGAGCATTTGCCAATCCCCTGATCCAGTCCTTCCACCCACAAAGAGGGTGGTCCCGTTCGCTACAAGCGCATAAGCGGTTTCATTACTCATGCCACCCATATAACTTGACCATTTCGGTGAGCCACTCTGCTGGTCCAGCTGTAAGATGAAGCCATCTGTTCCACCCGAATAGCGAAGAGAGATCTCATCGCTCTCAGGCAACCACCCCCCAGCCAGAGTTGAACCGCAAGCCACAACGCGGTTCGAGTCCATCAATGTCAGCGACCGAACGGTGTCATTTGATGTAGTGCCAACATAACGGAACCAATTGGTCTGACAGGTCGAACCGATGTCCGTCAGCTTTAAGACAAAGCCATCTCCACTCCCGCCATATGAATTTGTTTGATAACCCGAACAAAAAGTCGAGGAATACGTCGTCCCAGCAAGAAAGATCGCATTGGAAACAGACTGCATGGAGAGAATCTCATCATTCGCCAACCCGCCCAACACCATGGTATATATCACATTGGTACCATTGAAATCTATTTTAGAAAGAAAGCCATAACTATTAGAAGCCGATGGTAAATTAGTAGGCCCGCACGTGATCCAACTTCCTGGTGAGCGCGTCGTACCGCTAACATAAAGTCCGCCTGGACCGATTGAGACTGCGTTGGCTTCATCGTTGTTAGCACCACCCAGATAGCGTACCCAGATGTTACTCCCTGAAGCAGAATATTTGGCAACGATCGCATCCCGCCCACCGGCGTTCGTTGAGAACGAGGAGAGGTTCGTTCGCGTCGTGTAACCGACTGCATAAACAGAACCAAGTGAATCGCGTACGACTGCATTATAAGCACTTTGTGTATCGTCGTCGCTACTCAACAACATATCACTCAGTGAATGCGTCCAATTCAATGAACCATCAGACGTGTTGAGACTGCTGACCATTGCATCCGTCCAAGGAAAAGCAAGCGGGGTACCCCCTGCATCGTACACATACTCATGATAGCCACAAGCCGTCACCGTTTCGGACATCGCAGAGAGTCCATAAATAACGCTTGAGGTGTCAAACCCCATGTTATACGTTAAGGTTGAGACCCATGACAGTTTTCCGTCAGGAGTTGTTTTAGCTACGTATCCACTACCAAAACCCGCATCAGAAAGAAGATTAGATGTCACGATTTGAGAGTGGTAAAAACCACCACTCCCGAGCTTGCCGCCAAAATAAAGATTTGTTGATGAATCTGTCGCAAGGCTATAGATTTCATCCGTAAAGCTCTCACTACCTGCAAAACTTGACCATTGCGTTCTCAAAGCATAGAGAGCAGATTCACCGCTGGCCCAGCAGCAATGTCCGATAAGGCAAAGCAACACAATATGTATAGCTTTTTTTAACATACTATACCAACCAAGTAGATTAATAATAGCAAACTTAAGGCCGCAGTACAAGCGCCGCATTATCGTGACCACACAGTGTTATTGTGACCACATCCGCCTTCGTCCCTACGGCGGACAGGGTGGTCACAATGGAGTGATTAAAAACAATACCTTTCAGGCATCTCATTACGCCGCAGGTAGCCCATTGCGCCGCAAGGCCTCCCCTTTTAACCTCGTCTTTGCAGCCACTGTGTGGCTGCAAAAAGGGAGGGCC
>CAYWNP010000136.1:0-5665 GCA_964459675.1 uncultured Akkermansia sp.
GCACTGCCGCAACTGCTGCTGCAAGTGCTCGCTTCGTCGCCTCGACCAACCGGATCTTATCGGGGTCTGTCACGCTCACCATCACAGTGGTCGCACAATCCCCGTGAAATCCATTCTTCAACACGCCAACGTCCAGACTCACCACGTCTCCTGGTAGGACAACCCTCCGCCCAGGAATCCCGTGAATCACCTCTTCGTTGACCGAAATACACATCGCTGCTGGAAATTGCCGATACCCTAAAAATGACGCCTTCGCTCCTCGGTCTGCAATCAACTTCCGTCCCAACGCATCCAGCTCGCCCGTTGTCACGCCTGGCTTCACCGCGGCGGCAACTTCAGCAAGGACCTCTGCTGCCAATCGGCAACTCACGCGCATCGCCTGGAGCTCTTTCGCGTTTTTCAGCGGTACCTTCATGAAATCACATGCCGTAGCGTCTCAACAGTGTCATTGATCGGCACGCCATGAGCCGTGATCCGCTTCAGCAGTCCACGTGCTTCATAATAGGCGATCAATGGCAACGTTTGAGCCTGGTAGACGTCCAGTCGGTGCTTCACCGTCTCAGGGGCATCATCTTTACGCGTCACGAGTGTTGTTCCGCACCTGTCGCAGACGCCTGCGACCTTGGGTTGGATCGTCACTACGTGATATCCAGCTCCGCACGCAGGACACACACGGCGCCCTGCAATACGATCAATCAAAATGGGGTCAGGAACATCCAGAAGTACGACATGGGTCAGCGTCGCACGTGAACCTGTTAAGGCTTTTTCAAGCATCTCAGCTTGGATGAGGGTCCGGGGGAAGCCATCGAGCAGCAAGGTACACTCATTGGGAAGGGGGGCCATGTAGTCGGCAATCATCTGTGCGATGAGGGCGTCGGGAACCAGTTCGCCGCGCTTCATAAAGGCATCCGCCTCACGGCCATGAGGGCTCTGGTTTTTGACGGCCGCTCTTAAGAGGTCACCGCTGGAAACATGGTGGAAAGTAGGATTTGACGCGGACAAACGTCCTGCCATCGTACCTTTTCCACAACCCGGCGCACCTAAAAGAATGACTATTTTCATGTGAAGTGTGTAAATATAGCAAAATAATGGGCCCAAAAGCAATCCCAAAAAATAAAAAAATAAAAATATTTTTAGACTGGAAGACTGGAAATAAGGAACAGTGGAATAATATAAAGAAAAGCTGTCAGGTTGACCGCCTTCCCATGGCATGGAACCCCATTTCTATGCCATTCTATTATTCCACTATTCCAACATTCCTTCCCTGTATCGCCCTAATCCGTTTTACGTTCGGTATAGTGTGTATGCAGGAGTTCGTGAGAGGTGTGACCGAGCGGTGTTCCAAGAAATTGCGCATAAAGATCCAGAACTTGCTTATTTTCATGCGATTTTCTCAGTTTTTTGCCTTCGTCCTCGGCATAAATGCCAGCAATACGCTTCAGTCGTACACTGTCGTCGGTGAAACGGGGTTGCCCACCACCGCCGATACAGCCTCCCGGACAGGTCATCACTTCAACGAAGTGATAGGTTGCTTCGCCGTTTTTGATCCGTTCCAGCAGACGGCGGGTATTGCCGAGTCCATGGCTGACGGCAACCTTCAGCTCAACGCCCTCCAGGAAGGACCATTCGGGGACTGTACCGTTGATGGTTAAGGCGGCCTCTTTGACCCCTTCGAGTCCTTCGATGGCTTTGACATGGAGATTGTCGACAGGGAGTTCTCGCCCGGTCACGATCTCGTACGCAGTTCTCAAGGCTGCTTCCATCACACCGCCCGTGTTGGCGAAGATATCCGCAGCGCCAGAGGAGAGCCCCAGTGGAGAATCCATCTCTCCGTCCGGGAGGGCGTTGAAGTCAATGCCCGCCTCGCGAATCATTCGAGCGAGTTCGCGCGTCGTGAGGACATAGTCCACGTCACGCACACCGCTCGCATTCATCTCCGGACGCTGGGCCTCAAACTTCTTAGCCGTGCAGGGCATGACCGAGACGACGATCATCTCTTCGGGTTTACGGTCAATCTTCTTCGCATAATAAGTCTTGGCCAGCGCCCCAAACATCTGTTGTGGCGACTTGCAGGTCGAGAGGTTGGGAAGAAATTGCGGATAGTAGTATTCCGCGAATTTGATCCACCCTGGCGAACAACTGGTGAACATCGGGAGGGCAACCTTCTTCTCCTCGACCAACGCTGTTTTCAGACGGGTGAGGAGTTCGGTACCCTCTTCCAAGATGGTCAGGTCAGCTGTAAAGTTTGTGTCAAAGACAGCATGGAAGCCGAGCTGACGAAGCGCGGAGACCATTTTGCCTGTGACGCGGGTTCCAGGGGGCAACCCAAAAGCTTCGCCCAACGCTGCACGGATGGCGGGTGCAGTCTGGACAACAACAGTTTTTGTTTTGTCGTCCAGCATGCGCCAGACATCTTCAATCGCGCTGTGTTCGCTGATGGCTCCAACAGGACAGACCGCGGCACACTGACCGCATTGCACGCAGGCAACGCCGTCGAGCTTGCGCGTAAAGGCAGGACCAATGACTGTCGCAAAACCTCGTCCCTGCGGGAAGAGCGCGCCAATACCTTGAACTGAGGAACAGACCGTGACACAGCGACGACACTTGATGCACTTACTGTTGTCGCGCGTGAGTGCGGGTGTTGAGGTGTCCATGAGTGGTGCAGCTTTTGCGCCTTCATAGGTAATATCACGCACCCCAAGATCCGCTGCTAAGTTACGCAATTCACAATCTTCGCTCCGGTCGCAGAGTTGACAGTTTCCTTCATGCTCTGAAAGCAGAAGTTCGACCACTTGCTTCCGGGCTTGTCGTACGCGCCGCGTATTGGTGTGAATCACCATCTTGTCCGCGCAAGGCGTTGCACAGGCTGCCATGAGGGTTTTCGCACCCTCGACCTCGACCATGCAGACGCGACAGGCACCCAGAGGGTCGTTTTTCTCTAAGAAGCAGAGGGTCGGGATTGTGATACCTGCTTGGCGTGCTGCCTGCAGGATGGTTGTTTCCGGTTTGACCGAAACCGGCGCTCCATTGATTGTGACCTGAATCATACATGCACCTCTCTGACTTTTCCGGATTTACCATAATCGCACCGCAGACAGCGACAGGCTTGGCGGCGGGCAGCAGCTTCATTCCAGGGTTGTTCGACTTCATCGAAGTTGTTTTTCCGACGATTGATCGGAATCATATTGACCTCTTCCCGCGGGTAGGGGGCTGGGTCAGCATCAGGATCGTAATTGATATTGAGTTCCGGGTAGGTCCGCCAGAAGGCATGGGGTTCGCCTGACAACTGAGCATCAATCGCCACGGCAGCGCGTTCGCCTGCAGCAATGGCCTCGACGACAGAAGAGGGGCCTGTGACATCATCGCCACCCGCAAAGAGCCAGGGTAATGAGGTCTTGCCGGTGACAGGATCGGCTTGAATCCATCCGCTCTCAGTCAAGGCGACATCGGCTGTGCCGAGCATCTTCTTGGCGTCGAGTCCCTGTCCGATGGCCAAGATGACCTGGTCGCAGGGTAGGGTTTGAAGATCCTTGTCAGAGCCCGCGAGCGCCTTGCGACGTCCGCTACGGTCATAATCACCCAAGGTCATTGAACGACAGATGACGCCCGAGACCTTGCCGTCTGCTACTGTGAAGGCTTCCGGTGAACAGAGTGTCATGAGGTTGACACCCTCTTGCTGAGCCTCTTCGATCTCCTCCGCATACGCAGGCATCTGCTCGCGTGTACGACGATAGACCACTGTGACGCTCTCCGCGCCCAGACGCAAGGCAGTACGAGCTGCGTCAATGGCGGCATTTCCGCCCCCAATCACGATGACATGCTTCCCGACAGGAGCCGAACCACGAATGTTATAGGTCCGCAGGAAATCCATAGACTCGATCACGCCTTGCGATTCTGCGCCGACCACATCAAGTTTCATACCCTCTGGTGCTCCGACAGCCAAGAAGATAGACTCGTATCCCGTGTCACGCAGACTCTGCAAGGTGAAATCCTTTCCGAGTGCCTGTCCGGTCTGGATGTCCACACCGAGCGATTCGATCAAACGGATTTCGCGTGCCAATGTCTCGCGTGGAAGACGGTAGGCGGGAATGGCCTGAACCAGCATGCCGCCAGGACGGGGTTCACGTTCGAGTACCACGGGTTTATACCCCAGACGCGCGAGGAAGTAGGCGCAGGTCAGTCCAGCAGGGCCGGCACCGACAATCGCGATTTTCTTCTTGGCGTTCGTCGGGTTCTCGCGAACTTCCGGACGTTGAATCACCACCTCCTGATCCACCATGAAACGCTTCACGCCACGGATAGCAACGGGCGTGTCCAGTGAACTGCGACGACAATGATCTTCGCAGGTGTGGAAACAGACACGTGAACAGATGGCTGCGAAGGGGTTACGCTCACGATGGAGACGCAGCGCCTCGGCATACCGACCTTCACCGACCAGCGCGACAAATCCCGGCACATAGACACCTGCGGGACAGGCGCTCAAGCAAGGGGCCAACACGAGAGAGGGGCAGACACCCGCAACGCAATGGTGGTCACGGATGTGCTGCACATATTCCTCGCGGAAATGGCGAATGGTCGAGAGGACTGGATTGGGTGCGGTCTGGCCGAGGCCACACAGAGAGGACTCCTTGATGAAGTTTCCAAGGTCAATTAACCGTTGGATATCCTCCATCTCGCCTTCGCCTCCGCAGATCCGTTCGAGGATCTCGAGCATACGCTTGGTGCCGACACGGCAGGGGGCGCATTTTCCGCACGACTCTTCTTGAACGAACTCAATGAAGAAACGGGCCACATCGACCATGCAGGAGTCTTCGTCCATGACGATGAGGCCTCCTGATCCCATGATCGCCCCGAGTTCTTGAAGTTTTTCATAATCAAGAGGCACGTTCAGGTTTTGACGGGGGATGCAACCACCGGAGGGTCCGCCGAGCTGAGCCGCTTTGAAGGCCTTGTTACCTCGGATACCACCGCCAATATCATAAACAACCTCGCCCAGAGGGGTTCCCATGGGCACTTCAACGAGGCCTGTATTTTTAACTGCGCCAGCCAACGCAAAAACCTTGGTGCCTTTGCTCTTGGGGGTTCCCATACTGGCAAACCATTCACCACCGTTCAAGATGATCGGGGCAATACAGGCATACGTCTCTACGTTGTTGAGCAGTGTGGGTTTGCCCCACAACCCCTTTTGGGCTGGGAACGGTGGACGCGGACGCGGCTCGCCACGTTTACCCTCAATTGAAGTGATCAAGGCGGTCTCTTCGCCACAGACAAAGGCACCCGATCCCATGCGGATATCCAAATCAAAGGAGAAGGTGCTTCCTAAGATGTTTTTGCCAAGTAACCCATGTGCGCGGGCTTGATCAATCGCCAGTTGCAGACGCTTGACCGCTAAAGGATATTCGGCTCTGACGTAGACAAAACCCTCATCTGCGCCGATGGTAAAGGCTGCGATGGCCATGCCTTCGATCACGGTATGGGGGTCGCCTTCCAAAACGCTACGGTCCATATAGGCACCCGGATCACCCTCGTCAGCATTACACAGAACATACTTTTTATCACTGGGCGATTGACGCGTGAGCATCCATTTGAGATGCGTCGGGAAGCCAGCGCCCCCGCGACCTCGAAGGCCCGAGACTTGGACTTGATCGAGGACATCGGTTGCTTT
>CAYWNP010000137.1:0-5556 GCA_964459675.1 uncultured Akkermansia sp.
CGCGGCCAGAAAATTCCGTAGAGTGCAATAAAGATAAAGCAGACGAGCGGCATCAGGAAGCCAGTCTGCATGGACCACTGATCAGCAATCCAGCCCATGAACATCGGCATGATCGCGCCACCGACAATCGCAGTGACCATCCAGGAGGAACCGACCTTCGTGCGTTCACCTAGACCGTGAATCGCTAAAGCGAAGTGGGTCGGATACATGATCGACATGAAGAAGAAACTAAGGATTAGCGCGATCACTGATGCCCATCCTAAACCTGCAAAGACTATGGCCATGAGGACGACATTCGCCAGGGCATAGCAGGCTAGGACGCGATGCGCAGGTGCAAAGCGCAGTAGCGCACTCCCTGAAAAGCGTCCGACTGTAAAGAGGATAAAGGCAGCCGAAAGTAAGGCGCTAGCACAATATTCTGTAATGTGCCACAAACCTGACTGAAGGTATTTCATATTCGCGGGAAGCACATCTGCAAGCCAGATAGGCAATGGCGGCATATAGGCGGGATCTTTGACATAGTTGATGAAGAAGCTGAAGATGCCGATCTGTGCCGCACAGTAGAGGAATTGCGCAACAATCGCAAAGACGAAATGGAGTTCGTGATGCAAGGGCCGTTGCGACTGTGCTGTCCCTGATGCCACACCCTCATCTACTGGCGCATGCATCTCCGGCACAGGTGCCTTTATAAAGGCTAGAATCAGCAGGGTCACGATCCCTGCTACGATCAGATAGGGCATGTAGAGGCTGGTGTTGCTGGTGTTGGCCTCTGCGGTCTTGGACAACACAAACGACCCGCCCAGAATCGGCCCAAAGATCCAGCCCACCGCATTACAGCTTTGCGCGAGGTTGATGCGGGCTACGGCCGCGTCCTGATGTCCAAGCACGGTGGCATACGGATTGGCAATCGTCTCAATGAAGGTGAAGCCGCTGGAGACTAAACCCAGTGCAGCGAGGAAAAAGCAAAAGACCACAGCCTGTGTTCCCGTGACTTGGGTGACCGGGACGAAGCAGAGGCAACCCGTCACGATGATCGAAAGTCCCAGTAAGATGCCGAACCGATAGCCGAATTTCCGGGCGAAGAGTCCTGCTGGCAGCGCCAACAGGAAATAACCGCCATACCAGACCCCTTGCACAAAGGCGGATTGCGCCTTGGTGACCTGGAGCGAGTTCTGGAAGTGCTTGTTCAGCACATCGATCATGCCATTGCATAATCCCGACAGACAGAAAAGTGCGCAGACCATCAGAAAGGTCAGCAGATGATTTCTGCCATCCTCTGTCGTAAACATATTTCCTTCACGCTTCATTCAACTATCTCCTAATAAGGCAATCAGGCTCGTTACGTATCCGTAACCATTCGGCTTACGCCGAAAGCGCAGCGCTAATAACGCAATAAGGCTCGTTACGTATCCGTAACCATTCGACGAACGTCGAAAGCGCAGCGGTAATTCTCCTACTCTCCCACTGCTTCCATTGCCACTTCGGCCCAGGACCAGAGGCGTTCAGGATGATTGCGTACCGTGGAGATATCCTTCATAATTAATTCCACTGGGCACCCTTTTGCGATATCTAGAAACTCGGCCATCTCGCGCTTGGCACGCACGGGATCAAAGCCATCCTCTGCGAAGACTGCAGGGTTTGGCTTGCGGCTCAGTACGTAGTCAGCACCTGACTGTTCGACGAGCTGTTTGCTGTTACACCAGGGGCTCGCAGAGATCTTACGCAGATTCGGAATGCGCTTCAATTGTTCCATTTTGCCACTGAGGGGTTCGCAGCAACCATAATACGTCAGGCCGAACCGTTTGAGCCAGCGCAAGTCGTGTTCGATCGCGAACTCCCACTGCATCTCCGGCGAGACCTCGGAAAAGATCTGTGCATTTGAACACCCCCACATATTTTGAGGACGAACATGGCTGGGATCAAAATCCTTGCCAGGCAATTCGCTTGTGTAGCCATAACCACCAGAACCGATGCGCGTATTGTTACAGTCAAGTGAGAGCAGGTTCTGTGCATCCAGTTGATCCAGTTCGACCATCCACGCATCGACCATTCGCTCCACGCCCGCATGGACGAGTTCCGGACGGTCGATCATATCCATCATCGCATTTTCGATTCCCCACCAGCGGATTAGGAAGTCCCAAGGCGTGTACCAAATATGTGTCTGACCGACCTTCTTGACAGGCATGATGCCTTTGTAAACATCGCACATCGCCTGATAATGCAGTTCCGTAGCCTCTCGATTATGGGACACGACCGGCATTTTAATTTTTTCAAGATCAGCAACGTCATTGATCTGCACATGGAAATGGCGCGAGACAATGTCACCCTCTGCCGATGTTTTCAGAATATCGACTTCCTCCATGATCCCGAAATCCGTGCTGTGAAACATCAGCGGACAGGTCAGGAAGTCGTCCACGATCATATCACATGGCATGTGTCGCCACTGATAGAGAAGCCGGCGCAACTCGCGCTCCTGATCCTGCGCCCAGGCATGCTCGCACCGCAGAGTCAGCTCGTCATGGACATTCATCTCATGCCAGCAGACCTCATTTAGCCAGACCATGGGGCGTACAGGCTTGAGATCGTTCAAAGCCTGCCAAAGCTTCGCTTTCTCCTTGTGGACTGGCAACTGGGCAATGATCGCGACTTCTGAAGCGAGCGCGCGCAAAAGGTTTTTATCTGATTCTTTCAGATGTACTTCAACCGCTTGTGGAGGCGGTGTGTGATGGCTTGGGTCATGTAACATATTCTATTCCTCTGTCTGACTGGTAAGTTAGAATATCAGAAACACGCGTCAATGTCGCTACACGAAACGGTTTATTGTTTACACGATTTAGGCAGAATGAGTCTTATTGTTTTTCATCTTTTTTGTGTGAAAATCCTTATATCGGGTGGGGGAGCGTCCAATTTTTTCTTTGAAGAGGCGGGTAAAATAATGAGGGAGAGGGAAGCCGACCTTCTGTGCAATTTCGGCGATTGGGAAGTCAGTTTCCTCCAGGAGTTTGCAAGCGTGTTTTAGTCTGATGGAGAGTTGGAACTGCAACGGAGTTTGGTGGGAGAGCTTTAAAAAAGATCTTCGGAAGGTGGTCTCGCTGACCCCGATCTGTTTGGCGAGGCGGTGGTAATCAATGGGTTCAAAAGCATGTCGTAAGATATGGGCTTGCGCCTTCCGGACCGCATAAAAATATTTTGTGCCAGGCTCATTCATCTCCTTCAACTCGAGAAGACGTCCAAGCAGCGCCAGCACCTCGCCGCCTGTTGAAAGAGGGTATTCCAAGGGGGCTTCAACCATACCCTCGACAAAATCACGTATCGCCATCTCAAATTCAACAGGACGACTCAGGACGAAGATCGGGTGGTCAGAGGAGATAAAGCCAGAGACCAGACGTTTGACATAGTCGCCTTGGAAGCCGATCCAGATGGACTCCCAGCCGGTTTTCGGGTCTGGACGATGGCGATACCACTCATGGGCAAATACGATAAAGGCTGTTCCCGCCTTAACCTTTTGGAGTCCGGACTTCTTGTTTTCGTAGAAGCCCTCTCCCTTGGCGATGTAAACGAGATAGTAGTCATCCAGGACACGACCTTCCTTCCACGTGAAGGTACGGGAATGGGGGGTTTCCGGTGGCGGGTAGCTTTTATATCGCGCTGGGATGCTTTCCTTGCCGCAGTCGGTCAAATAGATTGCCCATCGTTTTTGGGACTCGGAGATGGGGAAGTATTTAAAGTTCTTCACGCGTTATGTCGCTCCCATGTTCTCCGATGAAACAAATTGCATCTCGATCATATCGAGTAACTCTTCAGGCTCACACGGCTTGGTCAGATAGTGCGCGATACCACACGCTTTGGCGCAGGCCTCTATGTTTTCCACATCTGCAGAGATCATGATGATCGGGATCTGTTTTAGCGCGGGATCCCTTCGTACGATCCGAACGACCTCTTCGCCATTCATCCCAGGCATCTCCTTGTCTAAGATGATCAAATCAGGCTTATTTTGGCGCATGATTGTCAACCCTTCGGGCCCGTTTTCGGCCCCAAGTGCATCATATCCCCAATGTTTCAGGCGAACCAACAGCACCTTCAACAGAAATGGCTCATCGTCGATCAGTAATATTTTTTTCTTCATATTATTAATCCTTATAGTGGCAAGGTGAAATAGAAGGTACTGCCTTTTCCTGGTGCAGACTCGACCCAGATCTTTCCGTCATGTGCAAGGACAATCTCCTTGGATATCGCCAACCCCAAGCCTGTACCACCTGTTTTTCGGCCCGGTCCGTGTGAAAAGGGCATAAAAATGTTTTCTATCTCCTTGGGATAAATACCCTGCCCAGAGTCCCTCACACTGAACAATATCTCTTGCGTGTCCAGACGCGTCTCGATCACAACAGGTCCGCGATCACTGTACTTAATAGCATTCGAGATCAGATTGAGCAGCACCTGCATAATCTTGTCCTTATCGCATTTTATTTGTGGAGGCTTTGCAGCAAGATTCATCACAAGATCTTCTTTTCTCTCGGGGGTGGCAAGGGTGGCGTTACGATAAGCTTCCTGAAGGATATCATTAATGTCGTTTTCAAGGAAGTCATACAGCATTTTGCCGGCATCCATTTTTTGATAGAGCAGGACATTATTAACCAGCCGTCCCAACCTCTTGATATTACTCTTCGCGATGTCCAGCATGTCTTTTTGTTCGTCGTTCAGGGGGCCCAACACCTCTTCCAGAACGAGACTCGTGGCCTCCTTAATCGTCGCAATCGGACTTCTGAGCTCATGAGAAACTACTGCAATGAATTTATTTTTTGCGTTCGCCAGCTGAGTGGCTGCCTCAGCCGCCTGCTTGCGCTCGGTGACATCTCTCCACATACAATAGAGGACTTGTCGCCCTTGCAGAGTAATAGCGGACAGTGTGACCTCGGCAAAGAAATTACTTTGGTCCCTGCGTCTGTGCACCCACTCGAACCGGTTAAGCCCCTTTTCCCTGGCAATGATCATCATTCGCTCGGCTTTGCTATAGGACTCTTCGCCATCCGGCTGGAATTGGGGAGAAAGTTCGGACGGATGGATGTTCCTGAGCGAATCCTTGTCGGGATACCCCAGCATCTCGATAGCGGCCTGATTGCATTCCACGAACCTTTGATTATCAATAATCCATACCGGATCCGGTGAAGAATCAAATAGGGTCCGAAATCGTTCATTACTTTCCTGCTGCTCAGCCTCCGCCTGCTTGCGTGCAGTGATATCGACCATGGCGATGCACACATGCCGCCGGCCTTCGAGCTGGAGGAATTTGGCGCCGACCTCCATCCAAACCTTTTGTGGGGTCCCATCACGGATCAGATCCAACCCCACATCGACCCCGTTTATCTCGCCACCGTTTGCGAGCAAAGATTGAATGCCATTACGCACCGGACAAAGCGGGCATGTCGGCGAGTAACCACAGCCGCGCGGATCCTCTGAACTGTGAACACAGCCCAAGGCGTTGCCCGGTCTGTGTTGCAGTGCCGCCACGGCCCTCCCACCGAACAAGACAACGGCCCTTTTGTTGACGCGCACGAT
>CAYWNP010000138.1:0-5530 GCA_964459675.1 uncultured Akkermansia sp.
CAATCTACCCCTGGTCGCCGGACCAACTTACGGATGGCGTTCGTGTCGTGGGCGGTTACTCGTGCGAGCCGGTGTATCGCGGGTCGAACGTGGATGAAGGGGTCGAGATTGACCTTGGCGCGGATCGGCTGTTTCACGAGATCCGGGTGTACCCTGTGCGGGCGCATGCGAGGAACGGGGAGGGCGCGCCGAACTTCCCGCTGGACTACACCATCGAGACGAAGGTCGCAGGCGGCCAGTATGCCACGGTCAAGACGGTGACCAACCAGGCGAATCCCGGGATTGCCCCTCTGGTCCTGGCGGTCCCGAAACAGAAGGCCCGCTTCGTGAAGATCGCCGTGAGTCGTGTCAGCGAACCGCCACCTGGCGAAGCCACGTATGCCTTGCGCCTGGCGGAAGTGGAAGTGCTGGGGCCCGGCGCGCCGACTCCGCAGAAGGCGGCAACCACTCCACCCCGGCAACACTGGCGTCTGCAGACGGATGACACGGCGATGACGTTGACCGTCGTGGACAACCGGCCCGCGATCTGGGAATGGAAGAATCCGCGCGCGGGTTGGAACTGGCTGGCCGCGCCGGCAGTGATTCCATTGCCGACTCGGGTGAATGTCCTCAAGGGCAAGGATCACACCGCGGCGACCTGGGCCTTCCAGGAAGCGACCGAAGACGCGACCCACGGGAAGAAAGTGACGTTACGTTTCACCTGCAACGAAGAGCCGAAGGTGCAGATGACCTTCATCTGGTGGGCGGCCAAGGGGCCGGGGCCCATCCAGTACCAGGAGGTGGTCGAGAATGGCACCGGCAACTCCGTCGCGCTCTGGCCGCAACGCGACACGCTCAACCTGAGCGTGAAACCGGAACGCGAAGCCGTCCTGTGGCGGTTCCACAAGGATGCCGGCGCGCCAGCGGTCAAGAAGGCTTTGTTCGTCGATCGTCTGGTGGATGGGGCAATACACGAGGCCCCGATCATGGCGGGCGGCCAGGGCGGCGGATACGGCTTCATTCCGTTCATCGCGCTGGATGGCGGCAACCACGGCGTCTATTGCGCCGACGAACGCCAGGAGGGCATCATCAGCGTGGCGGCGGAAGGGCCCCGGCCGGTGACGGTGCGCGTGAGGCATCCTGTTGGGATGGATCATACTGACGTGCCGGGAGTGATGGCGGCCTTGCCGGCCACATACCTGGGCGCCTATGCGGGCGACATGGACGACGGCGGCAACGGATTCAAACGCTGGTTCTTCCTCCACAAGGCGCCGCCAAACATGCGCAAGGACCCGACGGAACCGTGGGCTCAGTGGGGTGCCTTCTGGCAGAATACTGGCAATAAGTCCGATACCAAGGAATGGTGGAGTGAGGAAAAAGCGTTCGCCCGCGGCATGAAGGAGAAACTGTCGGACGTCGGTTTCGAGTCGGTGAACATCGACAATGGGTGGTGGAGCAAGGAGAACAAGTGGGTTGGGGATCCCGGACGCTGGCCAGATGGAATGGCCGTGGCCGGAAGGCTGGCCCACGAGAACGGTTTCAAACTGACCCTCTACTTCCCCGGTTGCAACAACACCCTGGAGTGGGGAAAGAAACTCTCCCAGCACATGACCGATTACGGTGTGGATACCTATCGCAGCGACTTTGGCGCCCCCCACGGGCCCGGCGGCATCGCGATGCTCGACTGGTTGATGACCAACCATCCGAACTTCCGCTGGGAGAACTGCGAATGCGGCGGGGCGTACAAGGACTTCGTCGCCATGCAACGGGCGTCTGTCGTGTTTGGCATCGATGTGTACGATCCCCTCTCGAATCGCAAGATGTGGCAGGTCAGTTCCTACTGCATCCATCCGGCGCAGTTGCAGACCCCCGTTCGTTTCTCGATGTTGAACGGCAACAAGGCCGGCAAGGGCGACTTTGGGTCGGGCGAAGTATTCGATCTGCGCAGCGCGCTGCAGGGTGCGTTCTTCCTGTGGGCTGGTTTCTCGATGCCCTCCGACTTGCCCTCGTGCATTCCCATGCTCAGGGAGAACATCGGCCTCTACAAGACCCGACTTCGCCCGCTGATCCGGGAAGCAAATCTGTACCACATTTTCTTGCGTCCCGACGGCGTGGACTGGGACGGCATCCAGTACCACGACTCGGTCAAGGGCACAGGCGCGATCATGCTGTTCAAGCCGGACAACAAGGTGGATACCCGGCGCATCGTACTCAAAGGGCTCGAGCGGAACAAAACCTATGCCCTGACCTTCCAGGATCGCCCCGAGCAGAACACCCGCAAGACCGGCGCGGACCTGATGGACCAGGGGTTCGACGTGACCATGACCGGCCAGAACGTCTCGGAGATCGTCTGGGTTGAAGAAACCCGGTGAGCCGCAGAGTCAGTGACAGTTAGGTTGACTCCAGCTCCTTCATTCAGAAGTTTCGATTCGTAGATAACTAGGCGTACCATTACGGTCGTCACGAGGTGTTATATGAAAACGGAGGCGATAATCGCGCGATAATTCTTGTGACCGAGAATAGCCGATTCGGAAGGCGATTTCGGTCATCGGCAAATCGGTGTGCTGTACCAGACCGCGCGCATAGCCGAGCCGCAGTTCCTTCAATCGTTTCATAGGCGGCATGCCGGTGGCGGCCTGACATACGCGTATGACTGTCCGTAGACTCAAACCACTTAATTTTCGGATGCTTTCGAGTGTGTGCGGTACATCCAACTGGAGGCGGAGTTGCTTCTCGATGCGCCACCAAGAATTTGCACCCGTGTCTGACGGCAGTACCTGTTCGGTAGAAGGCATTAGTTTCACGAGCAGTTTGAGAAGGGTGAGATGGCAGTTCAACTGGCGACTCGCCAGTGTTTGGCGACCGTTCCTCCAAAACTTCAGGAGTTGCCTCCCCAGACTTATTGTCGCTGCGTCAACGCGTATTACGCGTCGTTCATCTGGAGGGGGCGAAAGGGTAGGCGCGATAAAATTGATGGTGATAAATCTCCAGGGCGCACGCAGGATCGTGCCGCGCACAGGCTCGTTCTCGTGATACCAGACAACAGTGCCCTCGCGCAACAGCTCTGGCCGTCCTTCAGCCCATTGGTCGACCGCGCCTGCCAAGACAATATGCAACAAATGCCCAGGCAAACTCTGCGACTGGAAAGGCTCGGCCTGAGTCCGTACAACTTCATCCACAAGCAGTAATTTTTCCACGGGAGATACAAGGGCATTCGTATTCATAGTGGGGCGAATCCTTTCTTCAGGCACAAGGATAGCATAAAACCGTATGGCAAGACTAGCGACTTTTTAGTGTTGTAATCGCGAAGCACAGATTCTGCGGATATGCGATACTGTTCAACATGAAACACACGGAGAATGAAAGATGACGCGCAGGGAACGTTTGACAGCCACGATGCAGGGGCATCCAGTAGACCGCCCAGCTGTGAATTTTTATGAGATCGGTGGCTTCTCGGTTGACCGGCACGATCAGGATATTTACAATGTTTACAACTCGCCGGATTGGAAGCCTTTGCTCGAACTGGCCGAAGCAAAGACGGATATTATCCGGATGGTCAGTGCGGTCAGGGCGCGCTCTTTCGACCCCGGGGTCGCCGGAGCGGCCTCCGAACGGAGTGACATCTTTAAAACGACATCGTTGGATGACGGGCATCGACGCGAGAAGCGGCTGACGGTGACGGCCGGGGGGCGGGTGATGACGCAGTTAACCGTACAGGCGCGTGAGCTGAACACGGTGTGGACGACCGAGCATCTGCTGAAAAGCGTGGAAGATGTCGAAGCCTATCTGACCATACCGGATGAGGCCTTCACAGAGGTGCTCGACATCGCGCGACTGGAGTCGGAGGAGTCCGACTTGGGAGACCGCGGGCTCGTGATGGTCGACACCGAGGATCCGCTCTGCGCGGCGGCAGCCCTGTTCAGCATGGAGGATTATACAGTTCTGGCATTTACCGAACGCAAGTTATTCTTACGGCTTCTGGATAAGATGGCTGGTATCATTTTGCCGCGCACCGAAAAGGTCAGCCGTCGTTTCCCGGGACGGCTCTGGCGCATCTACGGGCCGGAGTATGCCTCGGAACCCTACCTGCCACCGGAGCTGTTCAGGGAATATGTGGTCCGGTATGTGAGCCCTATGGCGCGGGCGATACAGGCCCACGGAGGGACGGTGCGCATCCACAGTCACGGTCGGTTGCGGGGGATACTGTCGCTGATTGACGAGATGGGAGTCGATGCGATTGATCCAATCGAGCCGCCACCCCAGGGCGATGTGGAATTAATCGAGGTAAGGGAACGCTATGGGAGTCAATGGGTTCTCTTCGGGAATCTGGAGAGCACGGATCTCGAAAACCTTCCCGCGCCGTTGTTCGCGGAAAAAGTGAAGCGGGCTCTGGATCAGGGGACATCGGGCTCTGGGCGAGGCTTTGTTTTGATGCCATCGGCGAGTCCCTACGGCCGGCAGATTTCCCCGCTCTGCCTGCGCAACTACGAAACCATGGTGGAGTTGGCTGTCGGGGCTGTATTCTAAAGATAAAAAAAGAAAAGAAAGAGGAGAGAAGCAATGAGAAACGTAAGCGCATCTGTGTTAATAGGCTCGCTATTGCTGGCCGGACAAAACCTGCTCATGGCGGTTGAACCAACCAAGCCGTCCCCCTGTCAGATCATCCCCAAGCCCTTGAAAGCGGAGTATCAGGAAGGAGGGTATAAACTGACAGAAAAAACGGTTATCCATGTGAGGTCTGCCAAGTTGAAGCATACGGGCCGATACCTCGCGGAACTTCTGGGGCCAGCGACTGGGCTCAAACCGGAGATCACGTCTTCGTGGTTTACGCCTTCCGGCGGCATCATTCTGAAACTTGACGATTCAAGGGAGGACTTGGGGGAGGAGGGCTATCTGCTTCGGTGCACGCCAAAGGGCGTCACGATTACCGCAACGACCCCAGCCGGCGTTTTCTACGGCGTTCAGACCCTGCGCCAACTGCTTCCTCCGGAGATCGAGCGGCGGCAAAAGGTCGAGGGACGGGAATGGATCGTCCCCGGCGTGTTGGTTGAGGACCGTCCTCGCTTTAAGTGGCGTGGTTATTTGCTGGATCCTGCCCGGCATTTCCGCCCAAAGGATGAGTTGAAGCGGTACATCGACCTGCTTGCTCTCCACAAGATGAATATCCTTCAGCTACACCTGACCGATGACCAAGGCTGGCGGGTTGAAATAAAAAAGTATCCAAAACTGGTGGAAATCGGTGCGCGTCTGCCAAATTACGGCGGCAAGAAGGGCGAAGGCTGGTTCTACTCCCAGGATGACATCAGGGAACTCGTGGCCTACGCGGCAAGCCGGTACGTGACCATCGTGCCGGAGATCGAGATGCCGGGACACAGCGGCGCGGCCATCGCCTCCTATCCCGAACTGGCCTGCGGCGGCAAACACCCCGGAGGATGGAGCGCGCCTTTGTGTGTCTCGCAGGACGCCGTGCTGCGATTTGCCAAGGATGTGCTGGACGAGGTCGTGGCCATCTTCCCTTCCCCGTATATCCACGTCGGTGCCGACGAAGTGC
>CAYWNP010000139.1:0-5482 GCA_964459675.1 uncultured Akkermansia sp.
GGCGGGCAGTTCGAGAATCAGCAGCGCGCCATGCGCCAGCTTTCGCTGGTGGTTCCGGTTGCGCTCATCTTGATTCTGGTCTTCCTCTTCCTTGCGCTCGACTCGGTCGTCAACTCCCTCCTCGTGATCCTGAACCTGCCGTTCGCGTTGATCGGCGGTATTATCGCAGTGGTGGCGTTCGACATTTCGCTTTCAGTGTCGGCAGCTGTCGCATTCATTGTGTTGCTGGGTATCGCCGTTCAGAACGGCGTCATTCTAATGGCGTTCTTTAGGCAGTTGCGCGAGCGAGGCCGCACGGTGTCCGAGACGGTTCGTGAGGGGTGCGACTTGCGATTCAGGCCGTTGCTGATGACGGCGTTGACGAGTTTCATCGGACATTTCCCCATGCTCTATGCGACGGGTTCAGGGGCGGATATCCAGAGGCCGTTGGCGGTTGTTGTGATGGGCGGACTGATCACCTCGACGCTCCTGACGCTCATTGTGTTGCCGACGCTGTATCATTTGCTGAACAAGCGCGCGGATGCAGGGGCAGTAGGCAGTAGCAGTTGGCAGTGAACAGCTCCCGAAATAAACGAAGGGATAACTTTTTGTTAGGGCCCTCTACAGGTTGACATTGCCTGGGAACGCGGACACTCCTGTCCGCCAGAGCAAGTAGTTGCGCACCCGTAAAAAACAAAGATAGAAGTTGTTAGTTGGGTTGGGGTTTGCGAATGACTGTGAAGATAAAGGTGGGTTGGCGGACAAGAGTGTCCGCGGTCCCAGGCTAAACATCCGTCTTACAGCGAGAACGGAAGTCTGCCGGGACCTTTGCGATCGAGCCGGGGCAACAGCGTCTCTAAGCTGGCGACCAGGGTGTCCCGGTCTTTTGGAAGTCGGCCTTCCAAGGCAACGGGGTTGGAGGTGTGGTTGGCGCGAAAGACGGTCTGTTCCAGCTCCAAGCCGCGCAGGAGCGTAAGCAGTTCGCAGATGACCTCATATTCGGTGGCGGTTTGATATGTCGGGTACATCGAGCACCCCTGCACCTCGACAAAACGGAGCGCGGAAAGCAGGCGCGGCTGCATGCGGTTAAGGATGCGCGCCGTGGCCTCGGCATGGACTTGCGCGCCTTTGCCTCCAGCGAGTCCCAGCAGAATCATCACGGAACATTTCAATCCCACGCCCTGCGCGCGTTGCACAGCCTCGCACATGCCCTCGGCTGTCTCACCCTTGTGTACCTGTTTCAAGAGGGACTCGTCGCCGCTCTCAAGACCCATGTAGAGCGTCTGCAACTTCAAGTCCCGAAGAGCAGTGAGTTCCTCAGCTGTTTTTGAAAGGATGGAGGAGCCATTCGCATAGAGATTGACTCGGGCTAAGCGAGGAAATAGTGTATTCAGTGTTTTCAGGATCTGGCGTAGCCGCTCAAACGAAAAAACCATCACATCGCCGTCCGCCAAAAAGATGCGGCGTGTCTCAGGATACCAACGGGCGGCCTGCTCAAACGTCGCGAGGAGTTCTTTTTCGGGGACGATGTGATAGGGGACACCCTTGTACATCGCGCAGAAGGTGCAGGTGTTGTGCGGACACCCCAAGGCTACTTGGAAGATCAGGCTATCGGCCTCTGCGGGCGGACGGAAAAGTCGCTCTGTGTACTTCATGTTTGAGTGATGACCTGGAGTTGTTCCTCGAGTTCGGTGAGCTCCTTTGACCAGAAGGCTTGGGAACCCCAGCCCGGGTGACGGGTGAGAAACGAGACATCCTTCGCCTGCTGCGCGCACCACGCCAGGTAGTAGGTCATGCGCATGGCGCGCAAGGGCTCGATCAGTTTTAGAGTGCGCCAGTCAAAGGTGCGGAAGGTCTCATACCCCTCCACGAGCTGATTCATCTCCTCACGCGACTCGTCCAGCCTTCCCGGCAACAACATCCAGAGATCTTGTATCGGGGGTCCGTTCATCATGTCATCAAAGTCAATCAGGAAGACCCCGGTGTCAGGACGTTCGAGTACATTCGTATGCTGGCAGTCGCCATGCAACCGGAGGGTCTCGACATCCTTGAAGAGCGGCTCGATGGCATCGAGCAACGCGTGGCCGAAACGTTCCAGACGGTTGGATTCGCGGTCATCCAAAAAGTTGTTCGTCAGCAAGTAGCCGAGATCCGCGGCGGTCGTGATGGAGGGATGGAAGGTCAGGCGAGCCGGGGCTTGGGTTCGTGCACCGATGTTGTGGATGCGTGCGAGCAGGGCCCCCAATCGTCCCCAGAGCGCATTGCCAGGATCAGCAGGTTCGATGGGACGTCCGCCACGGCGGGGAAAGAGCGCAAAGGAGACTCCTTCAATCTCGCCGAGCGTCGAGCCGTCAGCAAAGGCCATGGGCGCGATCACGGGAATCTCCTCTTGGGCACAAGCTTGAACAAAGGCATGTTCCTCTAAAACAGCCTCTCGGCTCCACCGTCCGGGACGGTAAAATTTGGCGACCAGAGGTTCGCCACTCTCCAGTGCGAGCTCATAGACTCGGTTGATGTAACTGGGAAGGGGACGAAGAAGGCCCGAGCAACGCTGCTGGAGAGCCTCCTCGACGGCCTCGAGAACCCGGTCGGGCGTCAGGGATGAAAAATCAATAGTCATGAGCCATGTCTTTTCTTCGACGATTGCTTAGCGTTATTTTATAATGTGCGGCAAGTATAGGACGGTTCGGAATACAGTGCAAGCGGAAATTGGGACGCAGGGAAAAAATGGAATGAGGGAATGTAGGGAAAACGGATAACGTCTTTGGGAGGGACGGCGGATCGCCGTCCGGCGGTCGCTCCGACCGCCCTCCCACGTCTTAATTGCACGTTACAGCCCCAGGAATTGGATCGCAAGGCCGGAAGCCAGAATAGCGCCGCCGGCCAGCGCATGTGAGAAGCGCTCGGCTTTGTCGAGCTTGACGAAACTGAAGCCCCAGACCGACACGAGGACAATCGTCATCATCGTGGCAATTGTGACGATGCTGAAGACGGTTGCCACCAAGACCGTTCCCCACACGCTGTGTTGGGCAGCAGGAAACATCAGCAACGGAATGAGCGGCTCGCAGGGGCCGAGCACGAAAATCACAAAGAGAATCCAGGGGGTGATGTTCTTCTTGTCAGCTTCATGAACATGGGTATGGACATGCGTGTGGGTATGTTCATGCACGTGCTCCCCTGCATCGTTGTGCAGATGCACATGCACATGCGGCTTGTTTTTAAACGCGCGCCAGATGCCCCATACGCAGTAGGAGAAGCCGAAGATCATCATGCCTTGCGCAGCCAGACTTCCACGGGCGGCTTCAAAAGCTTCCAGTTTTCCAAGGGCTATCCCCAGCCCGACACCTAGCAATCCGAGAACAACCGAGCTGAGCACATGCCCCAGCCCGCAGATAAACGTGAGTCCTAGCGTTTTACGCACATTCCATTTGCGGGCTTTGCTCATGACAATGAACGGCAAATAATGATCCGGTCCAATCAGGGTATGCATAAAGCCGAGCGAAAGAGCCGCGATACACAAAATAGTGAGCGTTGATTCATTCATGGGGTATCCTTATTTTCTTGTCCACTGATCACTGCCCCGCCCTCGGGTGGAGGATGGCCAAGACACTGATTGCCGAAGGCGCACCATTTGGCGCACCCCAGATTGATGCGGGGATTGTGTATCTCGTTCTTGCAACTGCTACAGACACGAGTCGGTTCGTCCTTCCAGAATTCAATGGTGTTACTGCAATGGGGGCAACGGACATCAAAAATATCCTCTGGCTTCCAATAATGCATATCTTGTCCAGGACAATGTGCCATTAGCGGCCTCCTTGAAGTGACTGGGTTAACGCCTGAAAACTTTTTTTACAAAGGGCAGAAAAAGGGGCTTCATCGATACCGTAAACAATCGCATTTACCGTGAGGTCCAGCTGGGTAATCCGTTCTTGCGGCAGACGGCCCTTTTCAGTCACGGGGTCATCTTCCGCGGTCACGCTGAACACGAGGTAACCAGTCGGCAGCGTTTTCAAAATGGCTTTGATATGTCCGATCAGCACCCCTTTTTCTGCTTTAAGCTGAACACACAGGCTCTGGAGCATCTCTTTGACCTGCTGCCTCGCATGGACGACCGGTGCATCAATCGTTGCCGAGGCGGCGAAAATCGCGGCCTCCGGGAGATTTCCCTTCACGTGTTCGGCGGGTGACGCTTCTGGTTTTCCGGATGAACGCATTTTAATTTTTTCAAGCAGACCCTCAACTTGAAACCCGGTTGTCGCGGAAACGCACAGGAGATCCACGGTCGGATTGATTTCGCGAATCCGGGCTTCCAGGTCATTCAACTGCCGGGCAGAAACCAGATCGCATTTGTTGAGGGCCACCACGTCGGCAATTTCAAAACCGTCATGGATCAGCGGCATCGAGAAATCACGGATGGCTGGCAGGCGCTTCGCATCAGCGACCACTAGGAACGTCTGCTTCTCAATGTCGCCGCCATAGCCACAGAGGCAGTGCTTAATTTGCTTAGGACCGGCCACGCCGGAGGGCTCAAGAATAACAAGATCCGGTTTGACCTTGCGCTCCAGTTCTAGGAGCGTATGAATCAAGTCGATACGCAAACTGCAACAGACACAGCCGGAATAAATTTCACGCACATTCAAGCCTTCAGCCTTGAGCATATCGCCGTCGATTCCATTCTGGCCGACTTCGTTTTCGACAATCGCAACCTTCCGCCCCTCTGCGACGAAAGCCTTCGCCAGCAGGAGTAACAGCGATGTTTTCCCGCTGCCTAAAAAGCCGCTAATGACAATGAGTTCCATAAAGTTCCTTATAATAATCCAAAGCAGATGCGGCTGGCAAGTACAACAGCATCTTCGGCACAAAAGGCGCGTCTGACCGGCGTATTAAAAAAGAGTTCAGCCTCTGGCGGAAATTCGTCATCACCCAGACGATACACCAGTGTAACCGTTAAGCATCCAAGCCCATGAATCCGTGCGCTAAAATCCCCGATTTCTAACGGTTGAAAATCGAAACGGCGGATTGCTTTTTGCAACGCCTCAAGCTGGTTTCCATAGCGCTCCACGAGGGGACGAACGGAGCGCGACAGAAAAGGTTCCAGATAAAACGCACCGCCCGGGAAGTCGCGAAAGGGAATCAGGTCGTCGGAAATGGTCAGTGGGTGTTCACAAAGCAGGAGGTGTAGAACTAAAATACGATCAACCTCTTTAGCCGCGCTTCCAGTCTTTGCGTCTAGGAGCTCAAAGGTGCCAGTCTTCAGGATATACTCGTTTCCGAAGGCGCGCAGCGCAAGCTGTCCAGATTCAGGCGCGGGAAGTTTCAGCAACGCGCATCGTGCCTGCAGGTCGACAGGCTGAAGTTTTTCAACGGCCTGCCGGATAGCTTCTTTCTGTGCATTCTGTTTGGACATGGTTACTTCTTTGCTGGACGAACAGTCGGAAAGCGTGAGGCATCGGTATGCGGAAGAAATAGTGCGGCGGTGTATTGATCCATGTAGGTCGGATCG
>CAYWNP010000140.1:0-5419 GCA_964459675.1 uncultured Akkermansia sp.
GAGTGCAGATCGTTTTAAGGATGTCTCCTTCAGGGCCTGGATGTGGCAGATTGCGCGGAACTTACTGATCGACTTTAGGCGGAAGCGCAAGATGGATTTCAGTTTGGACGAGGTGTCGGAGGATGATGATCAGCCGTTACTCGAAACCTTGGTGGCCAAGGGGCCGACCCCTCAGCAAGAGGTAGAGCGGACTGATATGGCCTTGAAAGCCATGCAAGCAGTAGAGAAGTTGCCCGTTGTTCAGCGGGAGGTTTTCTTGATGAGGGTTCAGGGCGATCTGCCCTTTCATGAGATTGCGAAGATTTTAAACGTCCCATTGAATACGGCGTTAGGCCGTATGCACGATGCGACGACGAGATTGAAACAGATGTTGACTAAGGAGATGATGTGAGATGAAAAAGGAAGAGACATTCAATGAGGAGGCAGAGCTTCTGGCCTTGGAGGGGATAGCCCCTTGGGTCAAGGATGGTTTTGCACGCCTGGAAGGTCCTTCTGCTCGTGTCATGAAGGCCATTCATGATGAAGCGGTCGCACAGGTGAGCCGTCCACGTCTGCGCTTCAGATTCTCCTTCATGATGCGCCTATCGGCTGCTGCGGCAGTCGTGCTTCTCTTCTCGGGCGTCGCGTTTCAGTCCTGGCGATCACGAAATCACGAGCAACAGCATCAGGTTGTTCAGCTTCTCCACATGACGACACAGAGCTCCCTCTCGGAAGATCTTGAGGGAACAGAACCATCAGAATTGGCCAACCTCCTGCTCACGGTACAGGGGCTTGACCGGGAGAGCTATTTTAACGCGCCGGACGGAACGGAAGCTCTTTGGCTGTAGCCCAGAGACGTTCAATATTATAATATTCCCGGGCTTCTGGTGAAAAGACGTGAACGACCGCGGTGACGTAATCCACAATCACCCAGCCACTGGCTGAATCGCCGGAGGTGCGATAGCTGTCAATATGATGATCTTTCATGCGGCGTTGCGTCTCTAGGATCAAGGCCTTCAAGTGAGGGGCAGACGTACCCGTCCCGATCACATAAAAATCAGTGACGCCCGAGATGCCTCGCACATCAAAAATACGGATGCCTTTTGCCTGCTTGTCGTCTAAGGCTGTCGCGGCTTCTATGGCCATTTGTTCAGAATTCATGTTTATATCATGCCTGTTTTTGGCTCGGATTTCAACACTGAACTACACCACTCGGTGCTTTTAATATTTTGGCTTGCTTGTTCCGGGGAAATAGCTTACTTTTTACACCCAATGACACCATTGGATTCGTAGCTATGACTATTCGCGCTCTCCTTGATCGTGCTGTTTCGTTCCAACCGAACCGACTTGCGGTTCGTTACCATCACGATGGAACTTGGCATAGTAGGAGTTATAAAGATCTTTTGTCAGGGGTCAAGCAGATGGCCGAGGCGTTTGGGCGTATCGGACTCAAGGCAGGGAATGACCGGGTCGCACTCATCCTTGACAATGGGGTGGCGTGGGTCGAGAGTTATCTGGCCCTGACCGGGGTGGGTGTCCAAGTCGTTCCTCTGGATCCTAAGTTACGCGAAGAAGAGGTCGCTTATATTCTCAAGAACTCCGAGGTCTCCCTCGTATTGACGGATCACCATCATCGAGCGTTGTTAGGGGCTATCCTTCCGTCACTTCCCCACGTGCAGGGCGTAATCTTCACAGATGACCCCCAAGAGGGAATCGAACCCCTTGCCGGCCGCCCCTGTTATTCATATGAGGCTCTCCGGCGGCAGTTCGCCTCAGGCGATCTCTCCTTCTACGATCAGCACAGCGTGGCCCCGCAGGATGTCGCCTCTATAATCTACACCTCGGGTACGACAGGGAAACCCAAAGGGGCCCTGCTGACGCATAACAACTTTTGCAGCGATGCAGAGGCGTCCCTGCTCATGATGAAGAACCTCGCGACGGAAACGGATGACTTTCTGGTCGTTCTGCCGCTGTTCCATTCGTTATCGTTCCTAGCCAATTTGATCCTGCCACTGACCTGCGCCGCGGGGATGTTTTATGTTGAGAGTCTGCGGACGGTCACACAGGACATCCAGGTGCTCAGGCCAACCATTATCATTGCCGTCCCCTTGCTGGTCGAAAAGATGCTGGCTCGGATCGAATTAAAGATCAGTGAGAGTCGGAGCGCCCGTCTGTTCCTGAAGCTCGGACTTGGGCGGCTGGTGGGATGGCGTGTACGTAAAAATATGGGGGGCCGTCTGCGTCTCTTTGTTGTGGGAGGAGCCCCTTGTCCGACGCCCCTCCTTCTGGGTTTCAAGCAACTGGGCATCTCGGTCCTGGAAGGGTATGGGCTGACCGAGTGTTCGCCGGTTGTTTCGATTAACCCGCTGAGTGCTCCTCGTATTGGAACCGTTGGCATACCGATTGCCAACATTAAGGTGCGTCTTGCAGAAATGAACGAGCAGGGGGTCGGCGAATTGCAAGTACGCGGCCCCATCGTCATGAAGGGCTATTTCAAAGATCTGGAGGCAACGCGGGAGACCTTTGACGGAGATTGGCTGAAGACGGGGGATCTGGCCACGATGGATGACGATGGGTATATCAGCATCTGCGGACGTAAAAAGGCACTTATCGTGAACCGCGAAGGAAAAAACATCTATCCGGAAGAGGTTGAAAACGTGCTGAGCGGCCACCCGTTCATTGCGGACATTGTTGTGGTCGGATATCGCGTCGGGAAGGATCCCGGGGAACGCGTGGGGGGCCTGATTACGCCCCATTTGGAAAACATCATCGCAGCAAACAATGGCATAGAACCCAAGTGGTCGAGTATTGAGAAGATCATCCATGACGCGATCCGTGAACGGTCAGCATTGTTGGCGGATTATAAACATATTCGTAAGTTGCGACTTCAGAGAGAACCCTTGGAGCGGACCTCGGTTCAAAAAATCCGTCGCGTGGCCTATCAAGGCGCTCTTGACGAGTAACCTCTGCGGAGGTTGACTTTCAGTACCTGCTTTGCAATAATCACCCAAAAAGAAAGAGGAGTTTTCGGAAAGGTCTTTGCGATGAACTCACGACGCACATTTTATTGGGTTTCGGTCCCGCGCTTTCGGCGACTCTGGCGAATGAGCGGGGTGGTGACGCTCTTGGCGGGACTCTTTTTTGGGTTGACCGTCTGTACCACAGCTTTTCCCGGTCGTTCTGCGCAATGGATTGCCCATCTTTCAGGCCTGGATGTCCGTGCACATTTTGAACGCCCTTTGCTCTTTCTGCTGAGTTCTTTTTTTGACAAGGTGCCGTTGCCAGGCTCCGCCGCGCTCCACTTCAATCTCCTTGCCGCGCTCTTTGGCGCTCTGCTCGTGGGGTCTGTTTTTCGGATAGTCTGGTCTGTGGTGACCGAGTATATGTGCGGAGAGGCAACGAATGCCAGCGCACCTCGGGTGGCGAGGTTTGCTGCTTGGACAGCTGCCTTGTGCACAACATTCACCCTGCCCGTCTGGGCAGCCTCCACGCGCTTCAACCCTGCAATCTTGGATGCCGCCCTCTTCTTCTTGCTATTAGACCTTTTTGTTCTCTATGTTCGCACCCTGAATCCGATATGGGCCATTTTCTTCTCTTTAATCTATGGAGTTTGGATGGGCGAATCAGCAACTTTTGTTGTCGCCTTCCCCTTTGTGCTTTTCCTCTGGTTGTATGCGGAAAGGATACTTTTTGGTGACTTTTGGCATCCGCGCATCTGGTGTAGTCTGCTGTTAGGTCTTCTGGCGTATGCCACGGATATGCTGTTGGCGGGTGTGCAGCATGCATCCTATCATGAGTTTTTATTGAACCGCGATTTTTTGATGGATACGATCGTGGGCATTTTGAGGTCTCAGTGGAGAGAGCTCTCCATGCTCTTGCCCTCGAAAGCGTGGATCCCTGTCCTCGTAACAGGTTTCGTCTTTGGTGCATCGGCGATCGTGTTGGCACTCTCCACGATGCGCACCTTTCGGACACGTTTCTCACTGGTGGCTGGGGGAATCCTCTCGATTGTCGGAGGGTATGCCTTGTTCAATGGGAAGGGGACAGCGTGGGCCACGGTTGCCCCTGAGGACCACATCCCCCTTTTTACGGGGTTGATTACAGCGATAGGCTTGGGCCTTTTGGTTGGTCTGTGGCGCGCGCTCATTAGTATGCAAAAACCCCCGTTGCAAAAGATTGAACAGGTCTCCTCGAACAGTGAGCAGGAGGAACAGTTAGAGTTCACGTTGCAACAAAATCAGATGGTTGCTAAAGGCCATATGGTGGGGCAGGTTGTGCTTCCTTTCTTGTTGCTCATGATCGCGTTGGCCATAATCTTTAACGTCCTGGACTATCGGAAGAATCGAGGACAATACGCCGATTTTGTCGCGAACAAGATTGTTGACCGAATGGGTGAGCGTAGCTGGATTGTTGCGAATGACGTTTTGGATGCGAATCTTCTCTTGGTTGCTCATGAACGGCAGAAGAAGATCGTGCTCTTTCAACCGTATCGCTCAGGAGACCGGAACTACAGACTCTTTATCAAGCGTGTGATGCAGAACACAATGGACGAGAACCTCTGGCTGAGGGCAAGTGTCCTGCTGGACCGTAACCTCTTGCTCTTTATGGAAGAGATTTTTCTGGGGCTTCCCACGATACATCAACAGGCTGTGGCGCTGTCGTTCCCCGACCTGTGGTACAGTAGCGGTTATCAGCCTGTGGCCGATGGTCTCCTTTTCTATGGAATCAAGAAGGATGAAAAACCGCCAGATGTGGTATCGCGTTTTAAGGAAGATCAACAACTATGGGACGAGTTAGGGGCGTTACTGCAGGTTGACCAGCCCTCCCAATCAGGGATTTTGGCCAAGCGCTATCGTGAGGCCACCCTGCGGTACCTCTCGTTGGTGATCAATAATTCTGGTGTTCTGCAGGATGACGAAGGCGTGACAGAGAACGCCTTCAAGGCCTATCAGCAGGCGCGAAGATTTAACCCTGAAAACGTGAGTGCCTTGCTAAATCTTATTGACCTTGTCGTTAATCGCCAAGCTGTCCCTGAACAGAAGAAACGCTTCGCTCAGGAACTGGAGGAAATCCGGCGAAAGAAGGGAATGCGTTACGCGGTAGGAGCGCTTTCAAGGTACCATGGCTATGTTCGTAACTCGGAGGTCTTTTTAAAACAAGGGCTCTCGTGGGTTGCCACCAGTTCACCTGACTTTGTGCTGGCAACCCTGCGGAAGGCGCAGGAGCAGACGATGGATGAATCAAGGAAGGTTGATCTGCTCACTGCGTTGGCATCCGTTCAAGCCATTTCAAGCGACTTCAAGGCAAGTCGCAAAACATATGAGAAGTTGCTGGCGGTCAATCCGCAAAATCCTGTTGCTATCTCAGGACTCTCTTGGCTCATGCTTCGCCAAGGAAATCTGCGTGAGGCGTATGCATGGTTGATGACCGGAGAGAGCTC
>CAYWNP010000141.1:0-5368 GCA_964459675.1 uncultured Akkermansia sp.
TTTTTTCGACAGGATTTATAGGATTTTCAGGATTTCCGACAGCTTCGCTTCGGCGAGGAGAAATGGCTGGATCTGAATTGTAATCCTTCTAATCCTGGAATATCCCCACGCCGAAGCGAAGCTGTCGGAAATCCTGTCAAAAAACCTTTTTGTGTTTTTTGTGGGTTTTGTGGTTCCAAACTTTTGAAGTTATAGGTAAGACACGATGCAATCTTTTCATTTTTCGAACTATACAAAAACAGGCCATGGTTTCGAAATCACTTTTTTGTTTTATTTTTAGCCATTATTAGTTACGATGTAAACCATAATTTAAAAGGTTTAGTGGAACCGGTGCCTTCGTGACGACCAACACCGGAAAACTGAACCTCAACGGACCGAACTTCTACAGCGGTCAACAGGAGGATGAACATGAAAAGAGCAAACGTATGGGCGCTTGTTTGCGCCATGGCAATAGTCATCGCACCTGCGACGCAGGCGGCGACACTCTACTGGGACGGCGGCACGTCCGACAACGTATCTAACGGTAACGGCGCCAGTGCAGGCGGCGCCGGCACGTGGAACACCACGCTTCTCAACTGGGATGCTGGCGCTGTTCCCCACGTGGCCTGGACCAACGCCAACAATGACACGGCCAGCTTCGGCGGCACGGCCGGCACAGTCACGCTGGGCGAGGGGATCACTGTCGGCGGGCTGACCTTCAACACCGCCGGTTACACCGTCACAGCCAACACCCTGACCTTCGGTGCGGCGGGGATCATTTCGAATGCGGTGGCCGCGACAATTTCCTCCGCGATCGCCGGCACCGGTCCGATCACCAAGGACGGCGCGGGTGCGCTGACACTCAGCTCCACCAGCAGCAGTTACACCGGCGGCACGGTCATCAATGCGGGCTTTCTATCCACGACGACGGACGCCAACCTCGGTAACACCAGCGGCGGGGTCACGGTCAACGGCACGGTCACATGGACCATTGGAAACGGCTCGGTTGCAGGGCCGTATGCCCGCTCCCTCACCGTCAGCGAAGGCGCTGTTCTCACCTTTACGGCTGCCAGTGGTGGTTCCAGGTCTGTCACGGGCGTGCTCTCCGGCAACGGCACTATCGGGGTATCTTCCTCTGACCCCATTACATTCTCGAATACCGGCAATACGTTCAGCGGTATTGTGAATTGCGGCTATGCGATGAGCTTCGGCAATCTCGGCGATTCGTCGAACCCGATTAACCTGGGGGGCGGCAACGGAATCACCTGGACGGGCGGTACAAAGACATTTGCCCTCCGTCCGTTCACCGCGAGCGCCGCCGGCTCCTACGCCATTAACAACAGCGGCACGGGCGCGCTCGTGATCCAGCAGCCCCTAACCATCTCCGGCGCCGCGGGAGCCAGAACGCTGAGCCTCGCCGGCTCCTATGCCGGCATCAGCACCTTTGCCGGCGACATCACCAACGGCACGGGATCCGTGGTCAGCCTCAGCAAGCCCGCTGGGGCTGCCACGTGGGCGCTTTCCGGCACCAATACCTACACCGGCGCGACGACAATCAGTCAGGATAACAGCGCCAACGCACGAGCTCTAGTCTTCCAGGGCCTTCAGGCTCTTCCGTCCGGCACCGCGCTGTATACGTCCACGACCTCTGGCAACGGCGGGACGATTCCCGGCGTCTTCAAGCTGCTTGACGACTCGGCCAGCCCGGCCTTGCGCACGGGCGTCAACCTGTTCCTGACCGTCGGCAATTCAGGAACGGATTCCATGACGCTGTTTGTCGGCAACAACGGCGTGGCCAACGGCGGCAACGGGGCAGGGGGCACCACCGGCAGCACCATCCAGATGGGAAGCATGAACTTCACCAATTCAACCACCAGCGGCAACCTTGCCGTGACCGGCGCGAATGGCTACAAGCTCCAGATCAACAACGTGAATATCGCCTTGCCGTCTGCCACGCCCGGGACGTGGCCGGTTAAGCTGAATTCCACGACCGCGCCCCTGATCGTCTCTGGGAACGTGCAGCAGGTGGCTGGCGGCGGGGCGTCGGCCGCAACGACGCTCCAGTTGGACGGTACCGACACGGCTAGCCAGATTCCGGGCAATATCCTGAACTCGGCCGACGGCACCCCGCGGGCGTTGAGCCTCACCAAGCTTGGTACCGGCACCTGGGCACTCTCCGGCGCGAACACCTATACGGGTCCGACGCTGATCAGTGGCGGCAAGCTGATGGTGAATGGTTCGCTGGCTGCTGGCAGTGTTGTGACGAATTCGGCCGGTTTCCTCGGCGGCACGGGCACCGTGCATGGCGCGGTCACGGTCAGCGGCACGGGCGGCCTCGACCTGCGGGACGGCGCGCTGGGCACCCTGACGATCAACAACAACCTCGCCATCAATGGCGCGGCTGGCGCCAACAAACTCTACTTTGACTTCGATGGCACTAACGTGGACCAGCTTTCAGTCACCGGCTCTGTCAGCATGACCACCTCAGGCGCGGGTGTGATCAACCTGAACCTTCTCCCTGGGACAATCAACAACGGCACATACAATCTGATTACCGTCACCGGTTCCCTTCCTGCCGCTTCCAGCTTCACCATGTCCCCGACCGCGGCCTTTGGAAAAACCTTCGCCCTCCAGGTCACGGGCAGTACACTGCAGTTGGTCGTGACAGGAGGTGCTGTTGGTCCTGCGGGCGGAGCGGCCTTCTGGAGCGGCGCCAGCTCCACCAACTGGTCTGACGCTGGGAACTGGAATACCTCTGCCACTTCTGGCACAGGGGCTGGCAGTGCACCCGGTTATCAGGCGAACGTTTCCTTCTACACCACCTCTCCTGTGGGGACAAGATTGGCTACTGGTGTTCTGGATGCAGACTTTGAAGTCAACAGCCTGAATTTTCTATCGGGGGCAAGCTCTGCGGTGACCATTGGCGGTACCACGAAGACGCTGACGATCTTGGCCGGGACGGCGAATGGTAACACCTCCGGCAATGGTATCACCCTCAGCAACAGCTCCGGCACGCACACAATCTCCTCCAAGGTGGGACTCGCCACCAACCAGACCTGGACGGTGGCCTCCGGCGCGACGTTGGCCGTCTCCGGCGCCATCTCCGACTTCGGCTTGGCCCGATCGCTCACCAAGGACGGCGCAGGCACACTGACACTGAGTGGCGTCAACACCTTCAGCGGTGGGCTGGTCATCAATGGGGGAGCATTCACCGCTGCTTCAGACGCCAATCTTGGCGCCGCCAACGCGGGCATCACCTTGAACGTGTCCGCCACCATGCCGCTGTTAACGGTCGGAGCACGTCCTCTCACTCTGAACAACAATTCGATTGCCACCTTCTATACTGGCAGCTTCCAGACCACTGGCGCGGTTAGCGGTAACGGTGGAATCCAGTTGGCCCAGAACAACGCCGGAGGCACTACGGTGAATCTTCTCAGCACCGGCAATACCTTCACCGGTCCGATTACCTTGGGAAACAATCAGGCGCAGCCAATGGACCTGACCTTGTACAGCCTGGCTGACAGCTCCAACCCGATTAACTTCAACGGCGGCAGCGGGACGCCGTCGCTCACATGGGGAACTGGTGCGGTTGCGCCCCTGGTGTTGATTAGCCGCCAGCTCAGCCTGTTGACGGGTGCTGGATTCACGCTGGCGAACAACAACGCCAACAGCGCCAATTTGATCACCATCAACACCGGCCTTCAGGTTCCCGCCACGGGCGCCAAGACCGTGATTCTGACAGGCGTCAACACCGGCAACAACACCTTCGCAGGGGCGATCACCAACGGTTCCAACGCGGTCATCAGTCTGACCAAGTCCGGAACCGGAACGTGGATCCTCTCCGGCAACAACACCTACAGCGGCGGCACCACGGTGAGCGCCGGCATGCTCAAGGCCAGCGCGGCGAATGCCCTCGGCGCTGGCAATGTGACGGTCACGGCCGGCACGCTGCAGATCGACGCGGCGGATGCGATGGCCGACACCGCGGTTCTGCGCCTGCCCAGCGCCTCCGCGGTGAACCTGGTGATGAACGCCAACGACACTGTCGGCGCGCTCTACATCAACGGCGTCCAGCAGCCGAACGGCACCTACACCAGCTTCGGCGCGGGCAGCGGGTGGATGAGCGGCAGCGGGACCCTGACCGTCGGCGCGGCTTCGGTCCAGCCCGTCTACTGGGACCTGAACGGCTCGACCGCCGGCGCGGGCGGCGCGACCCCGACTGGGACCTGGGATGCTTCCGCCTATTGGAACGACGCGGCCGGCACCGGCACTGCGGCTTCCTGGTCCGCAGGCCGCACGGCCGCCTTCGCAGCCGGAACGGACGCCACGGGCAGTTACACCGTCACAGTGTCCGGCTCGCAGGATATCGGCGGCCTGACCTTCGAGGAGGGCGATGTCACGCTCTCGGGCGGCACGGCGCTGCGCCTTATGTCGGATTCGGTGGCCTTCGTCGCCACGAACCGGACCGCGACGATCGCGACCCCGCTCACCCAGGATGTCTCCGGCCGGGCCCTGACCAAGGGCGGTCCCGGCACCCTCGTCCTCTCCGCGGAAAACAGCTACAGCGGCGCAACGACACTGGCCGGCGGCACGCTGCAACTGGCCAACACCAACGCCATCGGCTCGTCCACTGCATTGACATTGGCCGGTGGCACACTGGCGCTGCGCAGCGACACGGCCGCCACGTTCAATACGCCGACCAGCACGGTTCCCGTGAGTGCTACTGTAGCGATTGACGTGAACAACAACGGCTCGGGCTCGGGCAATACACTCACGATGGGGACGGTGACGGTGGCTCCGCCTCCCGCCTTGCAGGCCATTCAGCAGAAGATCAACATCACCGGTGGCAACAACTACACGCTCCGTATCCCGACGCTGAACTGGATGTATCCCCAAGGCAACCCCACCATGCTGACGCTCAATCCCACGAGCGCCAGCGTGGTTGTGGATCAATTCAACACCGCATTTGGAACCGGCGGCCAATATATTATACTCGATGGCACGTCCGCTGGCAATGTACTCGGTAACATCACCAATTCGACGTGGATGTATTTCACCAAGCAGGGGACAGGCGCTTGGACCTGGAACCATAACGCCAGCTCAGCCAGGACGGGCGACTTCCTGATCAATGGCGGGAATCTCATCGTAAGCACCGGAACCCTGGCCCCACAGACCGGTAGGACATTAACACTCCAATCGGGCACGCTGCATTATAACAACGCGGGGGCGGTGAACATCGTGTCGGGCGGTACCGCTTGGACCATCACCGGCGGCAACATCGATAACTCCAGCGGCGCCGCCATCACCACCTCGACGTACAACCCACCGATGGCGTGGAATGCGAACTTCACCTTCCTCGGCAGCAACGGCACCAACAGCGACCTCAACC
>CAYWNP010000142.1:0-5363 GCA_964459675.1 uncultured Akkermansia sp.
ACTAAATCGCGGCTTACTTCGTCGCCGTTGTTAGCCCAGCCGCGTTTTTCTTTGTTAAGAGGGTAAAATCGGCCGCAGTTTGCCTTTGTCGGCTTAGGGCCGGGGCGGTCTTGCAGCGCAAAATTGTTAAAACCTTGTTCGCGAAGCTGGTCAATTCGCTTTTGTAAATCCATTTTAGCCGCGTTGTTCTGGAATTGTCTTGCTGTAAATCGCGTAATGCAAGCACAAATAGTAGTTTGTGGCGGCGTTGCGTGGAAAATCGGCGGCAATAGACGCTAAATGTACGTTTGCCTCAATTAGTCCATTTGTAGCGTCCGGCGTGGCAAAGGCTTGATTGTCCGGGTTACCGGGTAAAAGTCCAAGTCCAAAGTCCTGAAAATCTTTAGGGCTTGGCTGCATGAACTGTAAAGGCGTAGCGCCAGGGCCGTAGTTTGTTTGTGCTTGAATAAGCTGCGCGCTGCCGCCGTAGGTCAAAAAGCCAGGGGTGCGGCTGGTAACGGGAATTGCGCCGGTAGTTGCTGGCGTCGCGGTTTGGATTAAACCGTGCGTAATGGTAACGTCGTTTGTGCTAGTAATATATACCTGGCGGGCGATAGGGGTGCTGTCAATTTCTACATATCGTTCGGCGCCTAATCCTGGAGTAATAGCACCATTAAAGGCTATTAAACTATTAACATGATGAATAAAAGGAAAAAAATCCGTGCCCGTATAAAAAGAAATCTGCTGTGTTTCAAAAAAACGTATTTCAGCAGGCGTTAAAGTTCCAGTGAAACTATTTAAAAAACCACCAACAGTAAACCCGCCGCCCGCCGGGCTAAAGTCATAACCAAAAATTACGACGTATGAATTAGGCGGAACCGGTAAAATGCTTTGTCCGCCGTTGCCGGTTTGGAATGTTTGGTACTTAGCCTTACCGGCAATAATGTCTAGTTCAACTTGTGTAGGGATCTGCCAACTCATAGGTAAATATATATAAAAAAGGCCGACCATTTAGGGCCGGCCGTTTGTTTTTTTTTGTTAGAAACTTTTTAGATTTCGTTCTTGTAGTAAACCGTAGCGTTTAGCAGCTGGCTGGCGCCTGAGCTGTTAGTAACGCGCAGTAAAATAGTGTCCTGGCCGGTCAATGCCCTTGGGAAAGGGATAAAAGCCGGGAAACCCGTAGTAATGCCGGTTGCAACGCTGGCGCCTAGCTCGTGAGCTACTACGTCGTCAATTACTACGTCGTTGTTAATAGTAAGCGTTACGCGCAGTTGAGTAGCGTTTACAATAGTAGCCGGAGCCGCTGAGGTAGTGCTGCTAAGGATAATACCTTCAAACGCTTTTGCTAGGCCGCTAAGGCTTAGCGTCTGCGTAGCGCCGGTGGTCGGTACCGTAACCTGGAAACCCTTGTTGCGGATTCCCTGGCGGTAGCTGATGTTCATATTACTTGCCATGTGTTCTAAAATTAGAAGCTGTTACCGGCTGAGAAAATACGTCCGTAGCCTTTGAAAATGATTGTAACGTCGTCGTTAAGGGCAATGTTAGCACCGTCGGATAGTTGCAACGTAGCCTTAAAATTTACCTGGGGCGGAATAACGATTTCAGTAATAAGACGTAATTCTACGTTATTA
This sequence comes from uncultured Akkermansia sp., assembly GCA_964459675.1. Classification (GTDB taxonomy): domain Bacteria; phylum Verrucomicrobiota; class Kiritimatiellia; order RFP12; family UBA1067; genus CAIZQW01. Next base: position 1,611 of record CAYWNP010000142.1, read on the forward strand.
GAGCTGTTTAGCCCGCTATGTAAACGGTCAAAAGAAAGGCCTCGGTTAGTTGCATTAAAAGAAATGTCAAAATCTTTTACAACAGTTTGATTGCCTACTGTAATGTTTAGATTACTGTGGTTTGCTAACTGTGCGGCGGTTGGTGTTCCCGCAAAATTACCGAGAATTTGAATTGACTTAATAACCATAGATTCCGCAGAATCTAGTTTATTGGTAGTAAGGTTAGTTTGAAATTCTGTTTTACCGGCGAAATTGGTAAAAAACTCAAAAAATCCTTGACCGGCAACTGCGTTTACTGAATCGTAAATTACGCGGGTAGTCTGCTGCCCTGGAAGGCTAACGCCTAGCTTGCTGTCAACGTATGCTAATTTTTGTACTTGGTTTGCCATGATTAAATCGTAGTGTTAAAGTTAAGCAAAGCGCCGGTACCGAAAAGGTAGCAACCTAAACGAATGGATGCAGCTGTGCGCGCAAAACCGTCTAATGGTTTAGCAATTACATAATATTCAACTTGGGGCGGGATAAGAATACCGACGCCTTCAAGGTCTATTACTGACGACGCGGCCGTACCGTCGTTGTAAAATGCTTGTTCTCCGCCAATTTCACATGTCGCGTCCTTAATAACGGTTTTGTTACCAATTACTAAATCAAACTTAACCGAAAATGCACCAACTCCAGCTACTCCAAGGCCATCGTACGAAATACCATTAGCAGCAAGAGGTACAAAAAATCCAATTTTCTCCACTAGCAAAGCCTCGTTAACCTGAAATTGGTTGCCGTTGGCACCCACGTTTGACAAAGGAAACGCGCGCTGGCTGGCATTCTTAAAAAACTCGTGATTAAAACTAGCTGTTGTTTGGCTGTCATATACCATGCGGGTCGTGCCCTGCATGTCCTTAAGCGAAGTCAAGCCTAGTCGGCTTGCTACGTTAAGCATTTTGTCCTGTGCGCTCATGCCCATAGTTTCTACAAATTAAAGATTATATGAATAAAAGCTTACAGTCCTGGGATGTCGTACCCGGATAGCGTATAGTTGCTGGCGTAGATGCCTTCTCCGGCCATGTCGCCCTGGAGGTACATGCTTGGGCTAACATTGAAGCTGTTATCTTCAGCAAGCAAAGCGCCAATAGCAGAATCAGCACCTAGCAAAGCCTGGCCAATCTTAGCACCTGAGTACCCAGCCATTCCGGCGGCGATTTCAGGCTGCTTCAAAAATAGGCTAGTAGCTAGTGAGCCAACTAGTCCGGCGTAGGGAGCGAACCCAGCGCCTAGCTGCTTGCCGACGGTGTTGGTTAGCAAAGCTGCGGCGGCGCCACCTAGGGCGGCTTTACCGGCTGACATAGCGGCTGCGGTGATTCCAGCGGTGGTCATGCGCGCGCCCATTGTGCGGCGGCGGCGGCGTGCGGGTGCTGCCTTGCGGCGGGCGGGGGTAGTTCTACGACGTACGGGCATAGTGTTTAATTTTTAAGATTAGGGTAAAGATAGTGAAAAAATTTAATTTACAAGCTGCCGCGCGTTTGTTGTGCGGTAGTGATACTTGTTTGTCCGGTGTTGCTTCCAGGGCGTTTGCTGAAATCGTCAAAATACTTTTGACATTTTTGCAAGTGGATAACAGCGGCGGCTTTCATAGCGCGGTTCACAAGTTCATAATCTTGACTAATTTGTAAGATATATGCCTCGTCCGGTTGCGCGCGCTGGCTTTCGTCATTTAATAGACCTTGCAGCCTATTAAGTTCTTTTTCCATTTGCTTAATGTCAAAAACGCGGGCCTTACCGGCTGGGTCCATACACGGTAATTTGTTAGCTAGTATTGCATTTAACAAAACAACTTGCTGGCCCTGGGGCGTACCGGCGCCGCCGGGCTGGTTAGTAGGAATCGGTGGACCAAGTGGCACGGCGAAACTTGTACCGGAACCTGGTGCGGTGGTCGTGGTGGTCGGTTTCTTTTTTCTTAGCAGAAAAAACAACGCGGCGGCAAAGCCTAAGAGTAGAGGGTTCATTTTCGTCCTCTTAAAAGTAAAACAGCACCAAGTCCCAGGGCGGCGGGCAGCACCCAACCGGGCAAGGCTGTTAAAAACCCGCCGCCGCCACTTACCTGGTCAAAGCGTTGCTGGTAAACCAAACGAAAACGAGCTAATGCCATTTGACGGCCGAACTGCGTCCGCGGGGTCATGTTAATTTGACTGTCAATTTGGGTAATCGCATCGCTAAGCTGTCGCGCGGTCATGCGATTTAGATTTTGTACATTAAAATTGTTGCCGTTGTACAGCTCGGTAATTCTTTGGCGGGCGGCCGTGGTAACCTGGCCGCGGAATACCGTGCTAAGTGCTTGCACCCCGGCATAAATACCCTTGGCGATTAGCATTAAAGTAGCCGGGTCAACGCCCATGCCTGGGGTTTTAACCACAGCGGACGGCGTTTTTTTGCCTTTGCTAAACTTACCGTATAAATCAGCTACACTCTTAAGCGCCGCGGCATAACCTTCAACATTAGGCGGAAACAAAGCGTCCGGCAAAATAATATCTTGGCTTTGGCCTAAATAGTAATTTTTATACTTATAGGTCGCGGCACCTGGGGCCAACGGGTTCTCTGCGGTATCAAGTGGCTCCAGGCCGGCTAATTGTAAATACATGCTACTTTACTTTTATTATGCTAAGATACCGATATTTTTTTGTATCGCCGTAAAACGGGCTGCACAAATCAAACGCCGTCCAGCGCCCGCCGTCCAATACTTCGCAGTACACATGCGTCGGGTTTTTAGCACTATTGCCAACTACCACAATTCTAACGGGTATTTTTTCAACCTTACAGCATGCCACCGCCGTAATGGTAAAACAATCGCAATCACCGGCACCCGGGATCCCGTAAAAATTATTGTGCATCAGCGTTGGCATACTTTGAAGCAACTCAACCCCTGGCGGGTCAAGCCGATAAGTGGTATGCTGCTTAAGTAAAGTAAACAAACTTCTTGGCGTCTCGCCGCGTGGTACAAAATTTCGGGCAAAACTTAAAGAATCCTCAATTTGTCGCTGCATACCGTCCAGGGTGCGTTGCAGCGTCGTGTATTTTTCTTTGAGGACCATAGCCCAAAAATACAAAATCGCGCTCAAACAAACACAAAACGACCTAATTTTGCACAAGGCGCCCGTATAATTACTATAATTACTATACTTACAGTATATCTATTACTATAATTATGTCGTAAAATTAACTGTTATTTCCTTAATAGTCAAGAAAAAATAGAAAAAAAGTAAAAAAAAATAAAAAAAAGTAAAAAAGTAAGAAAATAAAAAAGGTAGGGGTAGGATAGGAAATAAAAAAAGGCCCATAGAGGGCCTTTAATTGAGTTGTAAGAGGTTTTAAGGAGTAAGGTGGTAGGGTAGTACGTTTTTAGCGTGGTTCGTTTGTGTTAAGCAAGTTTTTAAGGTGGTGGGTGGTGTAGGTATCTAGTTCTTTGGTAACAACCTGGTCAAGTTTGCCAGCGTTGTTTTTTAGGAATAAGGTAATTTGTTCAAATACTTCGGCCAACTGTGCAAAGTCGCGGGTATGTATTGATATTTTATTGTAGTGGCCCATTTGTAGATTGAAAAAGCCCATAGGGGCCTGGCTGTTGTGGTCGGACTTAGGTACATACCTGGTAACTGATCCGCTGGCCATGATAAAAAGTTCACGGTCGTCCTTGGTAGTCCATTTTATTGATTTGTGCAGCTGTATTTTTTTTTCAACAAAGGCCGGGGTTACAATTTGATGCTG
>CAYWNP010000143.1:0-1682 GCA_964459675.1 uncultured Akkermansia sp.
GTCATGGTGGTCTTCAGTGGCTCAGATTGGTGTTCGTGGTGTAAGAAGCTGGATCAAGAGGTCTTTCAGCAACAGGAGTTTCAGGACTATGCGCGTCAAAATGTAATCTCTGTGATGTTGGACACGCCTAGGAGTCTAATGCCCACGAAGCCACATAAAGCCATTATGGAAAAGTACGGCGTGGAAGGCTTTCCCTCGGTGATTTTGCTCAATAAGTCAGGTGAAAAGATCGGCAAAGGCGGCTATGTCCGGGGAGGCCCCTCGGCCTTTATCAGCCAAGTTTTGAAGGGCGCGACCCCTGTGACGAAGCGGGCTGCATTGACGCGCTCCGTTAAATTTGACCGCTCCCCGTCAGCCATCCTCCGCGTGATGCAACAGCAGATGGAGGCGACACGTTCAGGAAAAGCGATCAGTGAAGAAGAGCAGTTCGTGATGGATGTCACACTGGGGAACTGGCCTGCGGTGAAGGAATATCTGCGGTCATTGCCCGAGGAAAATGCAGAGAAGCTTTTTACACAGTTGCTGACGGATCTCCGGGAAACGCGCACGGTGCGCTCCTCGGAGTCCTCAACACGGAAGCAGAAGTCGTCTATGATCTCTCTGGAAGATTTTTTCACGCTGTGCGAGTTCTATCCCGGCAAGAACATCGCGACGCATACAGGGTTGCTGTCTGAATTACTGAAGATTATCCTGGAGAGCGGGGATTACCGCACGTCCTTGCTGGAGACCTTGGAAAAGGGCACGCCCCACTTTGGCGGGGCAGATCCTAAGACACGCCTGGCTGCTGCCAATCTCTTGTTCGCCGTGGGATTGAAGCTCGATGGCGGCAAGTTCCTTCCGCCTGCAGAGCTTTCGAAGAAGAACGGGGATATCAACACCCTCCGGATGCGGATTATGCATCTTGATGAAAAAGCGCGGGTTGAGAAAAATGGTTCAGCCCTCATCGAGGCGTGGGATCTCAGCCAGTGGATTCTTCTCAATACAAGTAATAGCGCTGAAAAACAGGAGGCCTTTAGTTTGACCCTCTCGCTCTTGCCGTTGCTGGAAGGCCCGGCTGCGCAAGCGTGGTTCAAGAATGTCTTCCAGGAGAATCCACTCCTGGGGATGAAATTCCTCACGACTCTCGGTGATGCGCTGATCCAGAATGCGAACGGAGGAGACATCAAGCAGCGCGAACAACGCATGGCCCTTCTCGCGCGTTCTGTTCAGGCCTTGGTGGATATCGCACCGGACCAATCCTGGAATAAGACCCTCAACGCCTTAGCCCTCTGCTGGGCGCGGGAGGCAGAAGTATCGCTGGAGAATTATCGCAAGCCCCGAAAGAACACGCGCTATGGCGGCATGTACATTCCTCCGAATGAACGGCAACAGAGCAGTACCTTTGTTCCTGTTAACGTTGTGTTGGCAACGTCGCCGGAAGGAAAATGGTTTGAGCGGCTGGAGAAGGATAATCAGGTCCAAGTTTTGACACTCAAAGCGCGTCTCTGTATGAAAATCGAGGAGATGGAGCCTGCGAAGAAGCTCATTGATCAGCTGGCCAAGGATAATCCGAAGCAGTGTACGACGCTCTTCAATGATTACCTTCGCGCATGGAGCGTACTCGCCAACAATACGCCGTCAGAGATGGATCCCGAGATGCAGGAGCGCATGCGTTATCAACAGATGATGTATGGTGGCATGCA
>CAYWNP010000143.1:1782-5359 GCA_964459675.1 uncultured Akkermansia sp.
AGCACGGATTACAATTTAGACTATCTTGCGGATATTCGCAAAGCCATTGACCTCTTGCCTCCAGAGTTGAAAGAGAAACATCTGCAACTTTTATCTGAGGCGATCCTGGCTGCCTCCGGCCAGGTGGGACCTGATGTCAAGACGCGCTTCCTCAGCGCCTCCCTCTCGCTTTTGGGGGATCATCCCGCGAGTCGCCCTGTGAAAAAGTTTCTCGATTACTATGCGGAGCTGCAAGGGGAATTGAAGCTCAAGGTCAGCGTGGATGCGGAGCAGCCGACCTCGGTTGTCGGAAGTACAAAGTCCTTCGGACTCTTGATCGAGCTGGAGCACACCAGTAATATTGAGCGCGAGAGCGGTGGCTTTGGTCGTTACCTGCAAGGTGCGAATCAGAACTATTATGGCGGACCCTCTCCTGTTGATTTCCGTGAGGCGTTTCGCAAATACATCACCGACGCACTCAAGAAGCAGTTCGAGATCGCCTCCCTAGTCTTTGCGACGCCTTCGGTGAAGTCCCGTCCGACCGCGCGTCCCAATTGGAATGTGACGCCCTTGGTCTACGTGCTCCTGAAGGTTAAAGATCAGTCTGTGGATGCAGTGCCGCCGATCCAGATGGACATGGTTTTTGCCGATACGCAGGGCTTGGTTGTTCTGCCCTTACTCTCGGATCTTCTGCCGATTGACGCGAGAACCGAACCTGTCGCTGCACCTGTGAAGGATCTCGTGATCACGCAAGTGCTCGATGACAGGGATCTGGCCAAGGGCAAACTGAAACTGCAGATTGATGCGGCTGCGAATGGTCTGATCCCCGCCTTTGAAGAGCTCTTTGATCTCCAGTTGGAGAAGCTCGTACTTGAAGGAAAGATCGCTGAGAGTGACCGTGGACTCGTGGTCGAAAAACTCGACACTGAAGCATCGCGGTTTTCACCGGTCTGTCAGCGGAGCTGGGAACTGACCTTTGTGATGCCAAAAGAGCAATCCGTCGCTTTCAGTTTCCCCGTGATCAAGAAGCTCTTTAAAGAGGCCAAAGTGACCAACAAGCGTTACGAGGAGGCGGATATCATTGAGGCACCCGCCCGTGTGACGATCACGGTCGCGCAGGTCGCAACGCGCCATTACCTGTATGGCATCGTGGGCATTCTGGTGGCGGCGCTGGTTGGCGGACTTCTGTTCCGCCTGCGGAGAGCACCCGTAGCGGAAGTGGTCGCACATCGTGTGCCAGAGACGATTACGGCCTTTACGCTCATCAACTATCTCCGTCACCTCGAAGCTGACGCGACGCTGGCGTTCTCCGAACAGGAACGTCAAACCCTTCATCAGGATATTGAGCGCGTCGAAAAGGGCTATTTCAGTCCTAGTAATGACCAGACCTTTAAGCCGGCTCTGGAACCGCTTGTTGCGAAATACAAGGAGTTAACGAGACTGGAATAGTGGAAGATCCATCACTTTTTGCAGTAGAAAGATTGAAAGATCCATCACTTTTCGCAGTTTCATAATCAAAAGATCAGTTGATTTTTGCAGTTCTATCTGCTAAGGTTATGGGGTTTTAAAGAAACTAAATTAGCAGAGGAGTCTTTATGAAACGCTTTGCAATTCAAAGACTTAAGGATTGGAAAGAGGGGGCAAACCGAAAGCCGCTTATTCTCAGCGGAGCACGACAGGTCGGCAAGACCTGGCTGATGAAAGCGTTTGGGAAGGAAGCTTTCACTCATGTGGCCTACATCAACTTTGATGGAAATCCAAGGATGCAACAGCTGTTTTCCTTGGATTACAGCATCCCGCGGCTTTTGAGTGGCTTGCAAGCAGAGTCCGCCACTGTGATCAAACCGGGCCAAACGCTGATCATTTTTGATGAGATTCAAACAAATCCAGCAGCCCTGACATCCCTCAAATATTTTTGTGAAGAGGCTCCTGACTATGCGATCATAGCAGCCGGTTCGTTGCTCGGGGTCTCTCTCCAACAAGGGTCGGGGTTTCCGGTTGGAAAGGTAGATACGCTCGATCTTTATCCAATGAGTTTTACCGAGTTTCTGGATGCACTCGGGGAAACTCAACTTGTCGAGATGCTGAAGAGTCAGGATTGGGCACTCATCACTGTGTTTAAGAGTAAGTATATCGACTGGCTTCGTAATTACTATTTTGTGGGAGGGATGCCGGAAGCCGTTTCCATATTCAGGGAACGTCGGTCATACGCCGAGGTCCGGCAGGTGCAGCAACGTCTTCTCCGGGACTACGAACGGGACTTTTCAAAACACGCTCCAAAGGAAATGGTTCCTCGTTTAAGACTGTTATGGAACTCCATCCCTGCGCAACTTGCGAAGGAAAATAAAAAATTTTTCTATGGCATGGTTCGGGCCAGCGCGCGCGCTAAAGATTTTGAGACTGCCCTGCAATGGTTGATTGGGGCGGGGTTGATTACTAAGGTCGACCATGTGTCTAAACCGAATATCCCGCTTTCTGCTTATGCCGAATCCGCTTTTAAGCTCTTTACGCTGGATGTCGGATTGCTCACGGCTCAATGCCGACTGGACGTAAAGTCCCTACTCGAAGGGAACTCGATTTTTACAGAATTCAAAGGCGCATTGACCGAACAGTATGTACAACAGCAACTGCGGGCTGAGTGCGGCATCCTTCCAAACTATTGGTCGTCATCAAGTGGTCAGGCAGAGGTCGATTTTCTCTTTCAGGATGGAAAAGATATTATTCCTGTTGAAGTCAAAGCCGAAGAAAATCTTCGGGCTAAGAGCCTGAAAACGTATTGTCAGACCTTCTCTCCTAAAACGGCCATCCGCACCTCCATGTCGGATTACCGCAAAGAAGCATGGCTCACCAATCTCCCTCTATACGCCATCGGACAGATTCAAAAAGAATGCTGATGAAAAATAAACGACGATTTCTCTGGGCGGTTATCCGTTCTGCCGTGCTGTATTCAGCGTGAGGCAGACGAGATAACGTGCCTTCTTATTGTGTTTTTGCGGTTAAAACAAATCAAGGTGACGGGAAAGAATGAAAATGAGAACGCTTGCGATTTTGGGTGCACTTTGGATGACTGGCAGTGCTCTGGCGGCGGTGACGGCTCAGGATCTGCGCTGTGAGTATCTCGTGGATCCCCTCGGGATCGATGTGGCGAAGCCGCGCTTGAGTTGGAAGTCAGAAGTCAGAGGTTCCTCCTTCGCGGATACGGCTACGGAGGACAGGCAGAAGTCAGAAATCAGAGGTCTGAAGCAGGCGGCGTATCAGGTACTGGTGGCAAGCTCGGAAGAACTGCTGAAGCAAGACAAAGGCGATTTGTGGGACAGCGGCAAGGTTGCGAGCGACCAGAGTCTCAATGTCGAGTATGCCGGCAAGACCTTGACCAGCAACCAACGTTGCTTCTGGAAAGTCCGTGTCTGGGCAAGTTCTCTCCTGAATCCTGAACCCCGAACCCCGAACCCTTCCTCATGGAGTAGCGAGGCGCTCTTTTCTATGGGCCTGCTTGATCCCGCAGACTGGAAGGGAGAATGGATTCGTTTTCAGGAAGCTGATAACATTAAGCATATCTGGTATCGGAAAACGTTCACATTGGAAAGCGTACCCGAGA
>CAYWNP010000144.1:0-5329 GCA_964459675.1 uncultured Akkermansia sp.
AAGACCGCTGGACAGTGCACCGGTATCATCCGGGAGCTGTTCATCACCGATCAGCCGGTTGTGCCATGTATTCGCGACACTGACTTCAAGACGGTTTTCACCCTCCTTCAGTACATCCGTGATGTCCGCGCTATAAGGTTCCTTCCAGAGGACTCCACACTCCACACCATTGACTTTGACGGAAGCGATCACACAGACACGTCCCAAGTTCAAGGTCACGCGACCATTTTTTGACAGGCCGTTCCACGTAAAGCTTGTTGAATAGACTGCGGTGCCACTGAAGTAACGGACATTCTCCTGTTCATGCTTGGACCAGTCGGTTAAGGAGTTGAATGTCAGGTCGAACGGCTGGGCGGTGTACGACGGCTTGAAGTGAACCTGCCACTGCGCGGTGTCGAGGGGGAGCGCCTTCCGATCGAGCTGCGCTGTCCAGACCTGGAGCTTCCCGTCGGAACACTTGGCTTGATACGTTCCTGATTTTGCTGCCAGCAACGAGAGGCTTCCTTCTGAATCAAAGAAGGTTGTCGCAGCCTCATCCGGTCCCTGAAGGGAGACCACATGCGCACGCGTCGGCAAGGGTTTGCGGAAGACGACAAAGAGCGACCCCGCAGCAGGTAACTTCAGCGGAACCCGGGTGCTCCGCTTCAGAAGTTCAAACTGAGCAACCTCAACCTTGGAGCCAGTGGATGCATCCCAGAGTTCTGGCTGACGCCCCGTCACACGAAACTCGGGAAGAATCGAGATGGGCTTCTCCTGTTGGTTGCTGATGAAATAGAGATCAAAGCTCTCTCCGGTCCGATGCGTGTAGAGGAGTTTCTCCTGTGCACAGGCAAAATCAGGAATCTCTTCCAACTTTTTAAAGACCTGCTCCAAAGTATGGCCTCGGAAGACACGGCCTTTGCGAACCGCGCGGTCCAGAACTTTCGTCTGCAGATCGTCTCCCCAGAGCGCTTGTGCCGCTTTGAGCACTTTGGCGTCCGCAGATGGGTAGTCACGCAGGCTAGGCGAACGTAGGAAGGGATTTCCGACCAGCACAAGACCCTTTTTCACAAGACTCTCCAGATGCTCAGCCAAATCAGGGGTCATGGTTTCGCAGGGGGGCAGGACCAAGACACGGTAACGTGCACCATGTGGCAACGTCAGATAACCCTCTTTGCAGGTCGACCGCATCAGGATTTCCTTGTTGATGAAATCAAAGTCATAGCCTTTTGGGCGCGCAGGCTCGAGAAGGCCATTCATCTTGGGCGTGTCCTCGCCAAAGAAATAGGCGATGTCGGCCTTTCTGCTCCCCTGTTGCAAGAGTGCACAGGAACGCTTCAAGTAATCCGTCCACCCTTTGCCATAATCCTTGAACCAGGTTGAAAAGCGGTTGAAGTCCGCACCGAACCAGGGCACCAATCCTGGCGCGATATCATAGGGCTGATGCGAATAGAGGTGGAGAACAAAGTGATTCACACCCTCCGTGAAACACCAGTCACCGCGCGTCTTGATTCGGGCCGGCGTCTGCACAAAATTCTTGCCGGAGGTAAAGGCCTCCGCCGAGACACGATCCTTGCCATACGTATTTCCGCAGGAGGTTGCCAAACGGCATTCGATGTCCCCCAGCGTCCCCCCGTACCAGTATTCGCCGCCGATGTCATCGGATTGACCGCCGTATTGAAGCGATTCGCCGGGGAAGCCCCAGTGGCCATAGTTCTCGAGCCACGGGATAAGATCATAGCGATTGGCAACCTCTTTCAAACCACCCACATAATTGATGGCAATCAAATCAGCGACCAGCCGACGCCAGTCCCAGAGGAAGCGATCGGTTTGATCACGTGACCCGACCACGCGCCCCTTCAGACAGGCCAGCCACGGCAAGGGGTCATAGCGATACGTTTTCTTAAAGAACTGGACCATCTCGTCGGTCCAGTTTTGAGGACCGACCTCATAGCTGTCGAGCGTGATATGTTGAAAGCCTTTTCGCTGATCTTTGGGGATGCGACGCAAAAACTCGCCCATCATGGCGTCAAAGTGTTTTTCCACTGCCTTGCGGCTCATCTTGTCGCACTCCAGGCCTGTCGCCTGTGGAGGCGTGGGCGAACACATCACCTCGGTTGAGGCCATTCCGATGCGAGAGATAATCCAGTCATTGCCCTCAGGAGCCTTCCACTTCAGTCGGCCCTCCTTATCCATCAAAGGGGTGAGCGCTAGAATCTCCTTCACGTCGACCGCACTCCCCTCAATCACTTCCGGCATCCGTGGCCAGAGGAAGGCATCGGGTGGAGGGACTGGCTCAGGGTACATACGCCCCAACTGCTTCTCGACGCCAAAGTCAATCTGCGCGGAGGAGGAGAAGCAAATATCCTCTAAAACAGGCGAGCCTGAGAGCGCGGACACGGTCAGGCGAAGATGCGAAACCTCGGTTGGCGCAAAGGAGAAGGTGAAGGGATCCGCCACGAAAGGACCCATAGCCGACTTTAAGTTCGTACGAAAAATGGCGAGGTCCCTTATCTTTTTCGCTTTGCCTTGTTCAACAACCTCTATCTGTCCAGCCAGCTTCAGGGAAGAGCTTCCCCAATCCATCACCAGCGTTTGAAGGGTCGTCGGTTGCTCAAAATAGAGATCCAAGACGAGTGGCTTTTTGGGGAGAGCACATCCTTTATTTCCTTGGCGATTTCCAGCGATCAACTCGGACAACCCCTTGAGTTCTACCGAGCACTCGATCCGTGATGGACGTATCACGCGTCCCTCCCGTTTCGGCACAGGATAGGCAATCACGCCGACCTCTTGAATAGCCTTCGCATGCTTATCCAGAATCTCATCAAAGGAGGCGCCACCCCTGATCCGTGTCTCCGCCGTAACTAGATAGCGCATACTCTCTTCTGGCTTCACCCAGGGACCACCCGACTGGCTCCAGCCTGGACCATTAAACATGCCAATGCGAACGCCGATGCGATCGCCCTCCTTCACTGCAAACGAGACAAGGTCCCACCACTCAGGACTTAGAATCGGAACTTTGCCCTCGGGAATGCCCTCACTGACAATATGCCCGATGAAGACTTCGCCGATTCCCGCCTTCTTCATCGCCTCCAGATCAGCGGTAATGCCTTTGGCCGTCACATTGTTATTCAGCCAGTACCAATACATGTACGGCTCTGTTCTGACGGGGGGATTCTGAAAGACCTTGTCCAGCTCATCGGCGGAGACTGACAACATGCCCAAAACCAATGCAAATAAAACTTTTTTCATTCCAATAACTCCACCCTAAAATACATGATTATTATGAAGGCTGAATTATCTCGCATTTTCAAATTAAATGCGAGCAAATGTTTTTATCATGATTTAAGAAAAAACCGAAAGCGGGTACGAGAAAGCATGAAAATGATGGCCCGTTTCACTTTTTCAGCACGAGCTTGGCATGGTTGGCATACATGCCACGCGGATCGCGGGCGTAAGCCTGAAGCGTCTTTTCGCCCAGACCCTGATGGTCGCCTACCCGGTAGAGAGCGCGTGCCAGACTCAGTTCACGCAGCACGCGGTTACGCTCCTTGTCCCCTGCCTGGCTTTGATAAGCCACGAATATCGGGAAGGTGCGCTGGGTGTCGTCCATCGAAATCGCATGGCCGGCCATGCCCTGGAGACCGAGCAACTCCGCCAGAACTGGTGCACCCGAGGGATCCTTGATGCCCTCCAGCGCAAGCGCCAAGGCGCGGAAGTGGGAGAATTCACTTTTTCCCGTGAGTTGCCGTGCCTTTTCAATCAAGACTGGAAGGGCTTTTTTAGACTTTACACGTCCAAGGGCGATGATGTAACTGTCCGCCCAGCTCACACTCCGTCCAAACTGACCCATGCCTCTGAAATTCCACCCTTTGTCCCACGGCATCTCCTGGACTTTCGCAATCAATATCTCCTCGCCATCCGCTTCGCCGAGCATGGCCAGCACATGTGCGACTTTCAACTGAGCATCTTTGTCTGTAACCTTTTTCAACGCCTCACGCAGGAGCGGGATGCTCCTGGAAGGATCTGTCATCACCACCGAGAGTCCGGAGTAATCATTGGTCAACGTCGCGATAGCTTGCTGAAACTTTTCAGTTGGAAGCGGGAAAGAGTCTTTCATCTTCAGGACCTGAGGCTGGAGCACCTTTTTTTCAACGAGGTGCTGTTGCAGCGCTTTGACGCCAACCTGACGCGGCGTGACATTGGCCTTGATGGAGAGGGCCGCGGCCACACCTGCCGCATACCCCTGATTCTGAACATCCGGTTGCATCCTCAAAATCGGCATCGCGTCACGATGCGCGCTGATGCCGAGTCCGACAACCAGCAGGCCCTCGGTCCGCTTCGGAAGAAAACAGCGATACGGGAGGTTCACCATCATGGCGTTATGGCCCGGATCTTCAATGAAGAACTGTTCGGAAACAGTATGCCCATGGGAATCGAAATTGCTCTTGGTCTGAACCACAACATCCGGATAGGTCCGGTTGTTCATCACGTCCATAGGCGACATGTAGAATACCCCGATCAACCGACGGCGTTCGCGGCTGTTGACGATTTGCGACTGGTCCCACACGTCATTGGTGATACTCATGCGCGCCCGCAGGGAGAAGAAGGAGAGGTCTGAGGCATCCGTGTCATCTACAAAACTCACGTCGTTGTTTGCATAGCTCATGCCTAAGGAGCGGATGGTCTGTCCGACGCCCTGCACGGCAATCTCATCCGAGCGCATGAACTCCGTCTCTTCGCCCGCCATGGCTGCGAGATCCGCATTGCCCGTGGCATCGATTGCGACCTTGCAGGTAACCACCCCGCGCGTCCCGTCCGGCATCACCACAATGACACCGGTGAGCTGATCGCCTGTTTTAACAACGCCTGTCACCACAGTTCCATACCAGATTTCAACGCCGGCCTTGCGGCATTCGCGGCGATACCACTCCGACTTAGCCTGGGCCAGTACAGAACCCATTTGAGCAACGCCCGCATCAATCTCCGCAGTGAAACCGCAGCGGTTACCGAACCAATAGCGACCAATCATCCCCTCGGTCTGGACGCCGCCCATCTGGTAGAGGTATTCGCAGACGATGGTCTTCGCGCCTTGACGAGCAGCCGAAATGGCCGCTGGCGCACCAGAAAGACCTTGGCGCCGTTCGTTGCGGCCCGTTGTGCGGCCGCGACAGCCCCTGAGGACCCCCCCACAACGACAACATCTGTATCCTGCACCCATGGCAGTTGCCGGACTGGCTCGACCACAGAGGCACCACATACCATGCCCGCCACCAGAAAAGAGAGGCCAAGGGCCTTACCAGCATTGATTCCGTTCATATCGTTTTCCCCTTAACTCTAACTTAATTTG
>CAYWNP010000145.1:0-5266 GCA_964459675.1 uncultured Akkermansia sp.
CTCGGCTACTTCATTTACGGCAAGAAGCAACAGGAGTACGTCTCCCTATCCTGTGGTATCGCGTTGATGGCCTTTCCCTATTTTGTGACGGACACGATTCTCCTCTGCGCAATCGGTGTTGCACTCATGGCCATCCCTTTCCTTTACGCCCGCCGATAAAAAGTCCATTGACTGCTCTTCCATTTTCGTGGCGTTTTCGCTATACTTTGCGCCTTATGAAAGCAAAGAAGACTCCAACAATACTCTTTCTAGGTGATGGTATGGCAGATGAGCCTGTGGTGGCATTAGACAACAAGACGCCGCTTCAGGCCGCCAAGACCCCTTACATGGACACCATTGCAGCCAACGGACGTAGCGGTACTCTGCTGACGTTGCCGGAGGGCTTCCCGACATCGAGCGATGTCGCCAACATGTCCGTGTTGGGCTGTGACCTTGCAAAAGAGATCTGTGGCCGCGGTCCGCTGGAGTGCGCCAGCCAGGGCATCCGTCTCGGTCCATCCGATGTTGCTTTCCGAATCAACTTCACCGCCGTTGACAGCCAAGGCATTCTGCGCGATTTTTCAGGCGGCCATATCTCCCAACAAGATGCCAACGATTCGATCGCCCTTTTGAATGAAAAATTGGGCAGCGACACGATCCGTTTTTATTCCGGTGTCAGTTATCGCAATCTGCTCATTCTTTCCGGTGACTGCTACACGGCAGATGTCTATTGTGACAAGCCGGATGATAACCACGGCAATCCTCTCGCGGGCCATCTGCCCACGGCCAAGACAGAGGCGGGAGCTTATACTGCAGCCACACTGCGTGACCTCATGGCCAAGGCCGCTGAGATTCTAAAAGGGCGCGAAGCCAACACTATCTGGCCCTGGAGCGGAGGCAAGGCAGGCGCGATCCACAACATCTGCAAAAAGTATGGCATTCGCGCCGCGGTCATTTCCGCGGTCGATGTCATCAATGGGCTTGGCGCCCTCATGGGCATGGATGTCATCAAGGTGAAGGGTGCAACGGGCTACATTGACACGAACTACGAAGGCAAGGCCGATGCCGCGCTTCAGGCGCTTAAGGACGGTTATGATTTCGTCTATGTCCATGTCGAGTCCATGGATGAGGTCTCCCATGCTCAGGACTTAGCCTTGAAGATGAAGACGATTGAAGATTTCGATGGCCGCCTGATCGGGCGCGTCATGCAGGCTCTGGGCGACCGGGCGGCTTATGCTGTGCTGCCTGATCATCCCGTGCCGCTCACAACCGGCAAACATACACGCACACCTGTTCCCGTCGCCGTCTGGCAACCTTGCAACACGCCGGACAATGTGCATACATATAATGAGATCGCCGCACTGAACGGTTCGCTGGGCCAGATGAAGGGCTCAGACCTGATGGACCTGCTACTGGCACGTTAATTGCATCTTTTCTCTTTGACAGGATCCACAGGATTTAATGGATTGACATAAGGTGACGCAGACATTCCTGTCTGCGATTCAGTCATAAAATGGAACCTAATTGACACTTGTCTTTAATGGCAAGCACGGGCTCTGCCAAATACGACAGTTTAGGTTTGCGCATTGATGATTAGTCTGTCCCTCTAGTCTTCAGTTCAGAGGCTCGCCTTTAGGTGGCTGGACGGCTTTGGGTTGCTCCTGCATCCATCGAAGAGGCAAGGAACAAAGGCCTCCCACGATAAGCGGAATAACGGAAATCCAGAAACTGGTCATTTGTTGACCCTTGGAAGTTTGAAAGAGATAGGCATATTGAGGGTCGGAGAGGAACATCGATAAAGCCCTGTATTGGAATAAAACAACACCCAGCATAAAAAAACCAAGCCAGATTCCTAGTCTACGAGGCCACCGGAAAAGGACGTAAGCCAGAGCCAGCCAGATCATCGAACTGACGACATACACGCCGCTAAATGTCCTTACATGAACCAGCATATTCACAACCCAGAACAAAACACAGCCGACAGCTATCCGATGTAAAGCCAGACCTAGTTTATTCATAACTCGGAGTTCCTCTCAAACAAGAGACCCGCCGAGAGATAGCATGCCTTGCGGCAGAGGCCCAGCGGGTGTGATGTGCGAAGTTAAGCAGTTTTTATGAGTGCCGTCAATCTTGCAATGTGGGTCATGTCCGATGAAAGGGTTGTCTGTCCCCCTGTCGTCCCTCAAGGTGGCGCGGGATTGACGCTTGAACATCTGCTCATTTGAAGCGGTCGTACCATTTTTGCGGGTTTTGGGAAGAGTGAAAAACTGAATAAATGACAACCTGCTCATTCTCGTATTCGTAAAAAACAGAAAATGGAAAACGTCGGAGTAAGGTTCGATGATAATTTTCGTGTACGATTGGATAGAGATTTGGTTCTCGCTCAATCATCCGCAATGTGTTGTCGACACTGCGGATAAATTCATAGCCCAGTCCAACAAATTGCTCTTCATACCATTCAAAAGCATGAGCAATTTCCTCTCTCGCCTCTGGCAAAATGACGACTGTCTTAGGCATTGGCTCTCACGATTGAGGCTTGAACGTTCTCCCATGACATCGCCTGTTCAGGATGGGCTCTGAAATTGGCCTTCCGAAGAGCCAATTCTTTTTTTTGCCAATCGTAAACAGGAATATCCTCTTGGCTTCTCGCGATGCTATCCCAGATATCCTCTACCATCATTAAACGGGTGGATAAGGGAATTAAGTCAATGTCTTGTAATTCCTTAGTCATGTTTTTATTATGCGATATTTTTTTGAATTCATCAATCACCAAAGTTATCTTTTAGCGAGGGCGTACGTGGAAAATGAAAAAATCGGGGCATTTCTCCCACTAAGGCGCAGCATGTCTGTCTCCCAGTCGCCCCCAGTCGCCCAGATCTGGACTTGAAGATGAAGACGATTGAAGATTTTGATGCACGCGATTGGCCGGGTCATAAAGACCGCAGGCGACAAGATCGCTTACGCCGTCCTACCCGACCATCCGGTGCCGCTCACGACTGGCAAACATACACGCACGCCTGTTCCTGTAGCAGTCTGGCAACCCGCCAAAACACCAGACAGTGTACAGACATATGATGAGATCGAAGCGCCCAAAGGGTCGCTAGGTCTTCTGAAGGGATCCGAACTCATGGATCTGTTGCTGGGGTGACAGAATAACCAATATCCAACACGGAATATCCAATGTCCAAGGGAAATGCAGCAACTCCGATGGTTATTGATTATTCCGTGTTCATGATTGGATATTGAAGCAGTCCCTTGAGAGTCTACGCTAGATGCCTGACAAAAATCGTCTATCTCTTGCCCCCAGCCAAATCTTTTAAGATCTCGCTCTTAATTTTCGGGGTGATATCAATGATTAGATAATCATCATCCAAAAAATTAATAGAGTTTGAATCCTCAATGACCATCATGAATACGCCCTTGGTATATTTTTCGACATATTTATAAGTAAGGGCTTTGAGTTCAGCATCGATAGCATTGTTGATGGACACCTCTTCAGCAAGATAGGGAGACGTTGCTTCTTGAGGGTTCTTTTTTTTATATTCATCATCTTTTAAAGACAGCTCCGTTTTCTTTTTAGCTAATGTAATGCCGTAATCTGATTTCATGAACCAGGTTTCGCAAACACTATTCAGCGCACCATAATTAACCAGCGCGATTTTCTTTCGTGTATCGATTGCTGCGACCAGCTTTTTAGCCTCATCCGATGACGGCGCCACGCAAGGTTTGTTAACCATGCATCCTGCAGATAACATGAGAAGCATTGAAAGGAAAACTGTTTTCATTGAACTATCCTTTTGTTGTTCGTTTACTTTACACAGGGGCTTTCCGTATACGGCATCCAGCCAGCCACCGAGAGAACCCAATCAGCCGTGTTGCGACTTACCAAGCTGGCTACTTCAGCGTGATCGCATCGCCGAGGCCGCAATAGACTTCGTAGGGCATTTCGCAGACAGCGATACAGAACTTGAAGGGGGCGAGAATACCTGCGCCAAGATCCTTGACGCCCTCTTTGAACGTGACATCCGGCAGGGGACATGCGACGACCTCGACAAGCCCGAGCGGCAGGCGCAGGCACTGGCCGAGCTGCTTGGGAATCTCGACAATAGATTTTCCCGCGCGTTTGAGTCCGGGAAGAAACTGTTTTTGCGCCACAGCCACAGCCTGAACGCGGGGATCAGGCGCAATGACAACAGGACCTTCTGCAAAGCCTCTGCCTGCAGCACCGATCAGCAGCATAAAAAGTAGCATCCGACTATTAATGCGGCACCTCCGGCAGTTCCAATTTAGCAATCGCGGCCTGAGCCACAAAGGTGGGCATGTTCTTGAGGACAAAGCGTCCCTCGACCTTCCCGTCCGGCGTGATGGCATCCGTCTGCCACACCAGCAAATCACTGACTTGATACTCGCCATTCTTCAGAGGGAGTACTTCTGAAATAGCCAGGATCTTGCGCGAGCCATCCGAGAGGCGGCCGGTGTGCACAACCGCATCAATGGCTGAGGCGACTTGCGCACGCAACGCCACCAAGGGGATATCAATGCCACTGAGGAGCGCACACGTTTCAAGGCGGAAGAGACAATCCAAAGAGGTGTTGGCATGGATCGTAGACATCGAGCCAGCATGACCGGTGTTTAAGGCCTGCAGAAGGTCGAGTGCTTCACCACCCCGGATTTCACCAATGACCAAGCGGTCCGGCCGCAGACGCAACGAGGAGTTAATGAGATCGCGAATGGTCACTTCACCATTGCCATTCTTATCCGGCTTACGCGTTTCAAAGGGCACGATATGCTCCTGCTGCAATTGGAGTTCGCTGGCATCTTCGATCACCAGCACGCGCTCGCCATTCGGAATGAAGCTGCTCAGCGCATTCAGCACCGAGGTCTTACCCGAGGAGGTCGCACCTGATACGATCACATTCTTATGAAGCAGTACCAAGGCACGGATGAGCTTAATAGCATCTTCTGAAAGGCTGCCATACCCTAACATCTTATCAATCGTGATAGTGTCGCGCTTAAACTTACGAATGGCAATCACCGTGCCGCAACGCGCCAGAGGGGGAATCACGGCATGGACACGCGAGCCATCGGGCAGACGCGCATCCAGTCGCGGATTATCCTCATTGAGCAGGCGGCCCACAGATTTCGCAATGTTAGCAGCAGCAGCCTTCAAGGCAGGCTCACTGATGAACTTCGCATCTGTCTTCTGCAACTTGCCCTTCTTTTCAATGTAGACGCTGGAGGGTCCGTTGATCATGATTTCGGAGACCTCGTCGTCTTCAAGAAAGGC
>CAYWNP010000146.1:0-5206 GCA_964459675.1 uncultured Akkermansia sp.
CGCGCAAAGAAGACTCGATAAACAATCCCGGTCATCTTCCGCAAGAGCACCTTCGGCAGCCAGTCCCACCCTGGCGCACAGTCGCTTGCCTCAAACTAACACGTCTTAGGACCTCTGGAATCCGCTAAACGGTCGATAAACGCAGTTTAAAAATCACGCTTGCGTTAGAAAAGGAGAACAGAGTAAGGTATGCACAGTGATTGATTTATTTTTGTCTTAGGGTCAGACGAGATAGTGATTCAGTAATTGTTTTGTGCTGACGCGGATTGAGACTTATAAGGAATGGGTCAATGAAATACAACAGATCGAATTGGCTGGTGTTGATGCTGATTGTCTCAGGGTGCGCCATGGCGTGGGGCGGGGAATCCGAAAAGAAAAAGGAGGAACCTAAACGTCAGGACAGGCATGAGTGCGACGACACTAAGGTCAAGGACCGTGATTTTGACGGTTTCTCTGATGACTTGGAGCGCAGTCTGGGAACCAATCCATATTCCGCAGCAAGTCGGCCTACCTTGGCGGACCAGCATGAAAAAATTAGCGCCTATTGGCCCCTGATGAACCATGCCAAGGAAGTCTTCGCAGGGGAGTTGAACGGCATTCTCCAGAACGGTGCACGTTTCAAGCAGGGGGCGTTGGAACTGGACGGGCGTCAGGCGCATGTCAATTTCGGCGCATCATCCGAGCTCAGTTTTTTGGGTGATTTTTCCTATTGCCTCTGGCTCAAGCCAAAGGTTAATCGCGAGTTTGAACGGGTGCTCGGGAAAATTGACACCCGGACAGATGAGAGCGAGTATGGTTTATTCTTTGGTTTCGGCGGTATCTGGAGTGTGCTGTCTTCCGACGGCAGCATGGATTGGGACAAGACGATCTGGCAATGGGCGGACTTGCCTTCATGCAACAAGGACGCCTGGCTACACCTGGGTGTCAGTTGGGATCGGGATTTATTCGCGGACAGCATGCGGATGTATGTCAACGGACGCAGGGCCCGCACGGAGGGCTGGGGCGTTGACGGCTTGGAAACTCTTTTTCAAGGAAGTGCGGAGTTGACGCTCGGTACGTTTGATATCCAAGGGAAGAAGATTGAAGACGCTTTCAAGGGCAGTGTCGCCCAGATGGTCTTCTGCAGCGAGCGGCTGACAGACCTTGAGATGAAGGAGCTCTTTGTGCTGGGGCGGGAGGGTGACCTGGTTGCCTATCTGAATATGGACAGTGACCGCGACGGGCTGCCTGACTGGTGGGAGCGGCGTTATTTCGGCGATGTGAGGGCAAACGGACAGGCCGATTCCGACGGCGACGGACTGACCAACGCTCAGGAGTTGCAACGGGGTACGAACCCGAAATCACGTGATACGGATGGGGATGGCTTTAGCGATGCCGAGGAAGTCACCGCAGGAAGCGATCCGCTTGATCCTTGCTCAGTGCCGATACCACCGAAAGTCACCTTAGAAGTCAGGTCAGCCCATGGGAACAGCATTCCCTCTGACGGTCTGTATGAATTTCCGAAGAACGGTGTAACGACTTGTTATATCACCCGATCCCCGCTCACCTACGGCAACGTGCAATACGTTTGTACCGGCTGGAAAGGCTCGGGCAGCATACCAGCTTCAGGAACGGCTCTGGAGGTCAGTGCCACGCTGCTGACGAATTCTGTGATCACTTGGCAGTGGTCTACAAATATCTTGTCAATCCTGCCGCCCGACCCCGCCACGGTGGCGACCCCAGTCAGGAAAGGCGAGGTCAGTATCCTGGCCCGCAACATCGCGTTTCTCTATTCAGGCCCGAATCCGATTCAGACCGGTGTAGATACCAATGCTTTTGAGGTTAAGCGTCTGGCCGTGGTCAAAGGCAGCGTCCGTGACCGTGAGGGCGCTCCCTTGCCCGGTGTCACCGTGACCGTCAGCGGCCATCCGGAATACGGACAGACACTCAGCCGTCTCGACGGCGGATACGATCTCGCCGTCAATGGCGGCGCAGCGCTCGCAATCGATCTGCGCAAGGCTGGTTATTTGCCGGCACGGCGCTCCACCGAGACAAGCTGGCAACAATTCTCCGTCATACCGGAAGCTCGTCTGATCCCCTCTGACCCCGTGGCCACACCGGTGCAGTTCGGGAGCAGCGTAACAAACGCCCAAATCGCGCGGGCCAGCGTCGTCACGGATGCGGACGGTTCGCGCCAGGCCACGGTCTTCGTCCCGCCCGGAACTCAGGCGTTCCTCACGAATGACGCAGGCGCGACCCAGTCGGTCAGTCGGCTGACTCTGCGCTTCACCGAATACACGGTCGGACCGAATGGCCCCGCTTGCATGCCCGCTGAACTCCCGTCGAGCTCCTTCTACACGTATTGCGTCGAACTCGGTGCGGACGAAGCTGCGGGCCGCACCGTGCGGTTCGACCGGCCGGTCAGCTTCTACGTGGAGAACTTCATAAAGATGCCAGTCGGGCTCAATGTGCCCTCCGCGTATTACGAGTGGAACGGATGCCCAGGCTGGATGTCCGAACCGGATGGTATCGTGCTGCAAATCACCGGGATTGACGGAAACGGACTGGCTGAGCTCGATCTCAACGGCGACGGGCTGGCCGAAGACGGGGCTGCTCTCTCCGCGCAAGGGATCACCCCGGAAGAGCGAGCTGAACTGGCGAAGTTGTATGCGCCTGGGGCGAGCCTGTGGCGCGTGAAGAAGGAACACTTCAGCCCATGCGATCTCAATTATCCTTTCTTGATTGGACCGGACGGAGCGCGGGGGCCTCAGGCATTCGTTAATAATGACACTCAACAAGCGGCAAACTCGGGCGTGGTGATGTCAGGGGGTTCCATCGAGATCGAAAACGGGAGTTTCAGTGAAACACTCCAGGTCGAGGGAACCGGTTACACCCTCTGTTACTCCAGCGCCCGTGTCCCAGGCCGTACCCCTTCCCTAGTTGTTACCCCGGATGTCGGCACGGTCCCCGAAAGCGTCAAGCGCATTGAGATTCAAACCGCCTTGGCTGGGCGCGTGTTGACGAACAGCTTTTCCGCGCAGACGAGTCAGGCATGGCGTGTTGACTGGGACGGACTGGACGCCTACGGCCGTCCCGTGATCGGAGGGCAGATGGCCCGTGTGACCGTCGGCTATGTCTATGACGGCTATTATGGCCGAACCACAAACGAGTTTATTGGTGTCCCGCGTTCGTTCGGAGAACTCGCTGGGCTTGCAATCCAAGGGGGGATCATCAGCCGTGCCGAAGTGACCTTAAAAACAGACGTGGAGGTCACGCTGCCCGGAATATGCCGGACTCTCGGAACCCAGCAGGGGCTGGGCGGTTGGTCGCTGGACATCCATCACGTCTATGATCCCATCGGGCAGACCCTTTATTACGGCGATGGACGCGAAAGCGGACCCGCCACCCATAACATCCTGAGGAGCATCCGGACGACGGCCGGAACCGGAACCGCAGGGTTTGGCGGCGACGACGCCCCAGCCCCGGCGGCGGCTTTGAATGAGCCCACGGATGTGTGCGCCACGCCAGACGGTACGCTTTACATCGCGGACAAAGCCAACAACCGTATCCGCAAAGTGAGTCCGCAGGGCGTTATCACAACCCTTGCCGGAACCGGCTCTCCAGGTTATTCCGGAGACGGCAGTTCCGCTCTTCATGCGGAATTGAATAACCCGTCCAGCGTGGCCGTGTGCGCCCATGGCATTGTCTACGTCTCCGACAGCGGCAACCACGCAGTCCGCAAAATCACGCCGGACGGGATCATTCACACCGTCGCGGGAACTGGGACGGCTGGTTATTCCGGCGACGCCGGACCCGCCGTGCTGGCGCAACTGGACAGCCCGAAAGGACTCGCGGTCAACGCCGAGTGCTCAATTTATATTGCCGACAGCGGCAACCGAAGGGTGCGGCGGATCGGCCCAGACAAGCGGATCTCCACCCTCGCGGGCACCGGGGCCGAAGAGTCGGGCGGTTTCGGGGATCGCGGACCAGCAGTGTCGGCGGCCTTCCGCCTGCCATGCGACGTGGCCGTGGCAGCGGACGGTGCCATACTTATCGCCGATCTGGACGACTCCCGCATCCGCCGTGTCGGCAATGACGGAATCATCACGACGGTTTATCAGAGCAGTTCGTGGGAATTCGGTTGCAGAGCCGTGTCGGCCAAGCCGGGCAGTTCCTCTTTTTACGTGGTCGAATACATGACCTCAGAGGCGTTGTGCCCTTCCATGGTCTGGGAAGTCGCACCGGATGGCACCTCGAAGCGTGTGGCCGGGATCAACGACTGGTTTGCGCCTTTCGGGGAAAACGGACCGGCGACGGCCGCCTATATCGATGACGCGGAAGGCGTGTGTTTCGGACCGGACGGCAGGCTGTATATCGCCGATACCCAGCAGCACCGGATCCGCGCAGTCAAACTTGATAACCCCAGTTTCGACAATACAGAGATCGTCATCGCCTCCGAGGGCGGTTCGCAGCTCTATGTGTTCGACCCCGCGGGTCGACATTTGGGCACCGTGGATGCAGCCACCCTTGCCCCTCTTTACCGCTTTGCCTACACGCCAGAAGGCTTCCTCGCTTCAGTTACCGACATGGACGGACAGGTCACCACAATCGGACGTGACGCCTCTGGCTCCCCGTCCTCCATCGTCGGCCCCTACGGCCACCGGACAGGGATGGCGTTCGATGCCGATGGCTGGCTCTCGAAGCTGACCAACCCCGCAGGGGAGACGAACCTGATGGCTTACGCACCAGGCGGGCTCTTGACCAACGTGGTCAGCCGCCGAGGCTATAGCTTTAAACAGGAATATGGTCCGGATGGACGGATCGTCTCGAATACCGACCCCGCAGGTGGCAGGAATGTCCTCGCCAAGGAAGAGACTCAGGACGGCTGGATCACCGCGATCTCGGATAACTTGGGCCGCACAAACATTCACACCGTCTCTCGCCAGCCCGATGGCACCGAGACCCGGACCGTCACCGGGCCTGACGGCCTCTCCGTGACTACGACGACCGCGCCCGACGGCACTGCCTCGGCCATTTCCCCGGACGGCACGACCGTCGTGACGCGCAAGGGCCCTGACCCGCGTTTCGGCATGCAGGCCCCGTTGGTCACCCACGCCGAAACAACCACCTGGCTGAATTGGCAGGTCATGGATGCCTCGCGGTCTGTCGGTCTGTCCGATCCCTCCGACCCCTTCAGCATGACCAATATGACCGACACGCTGACCGT
>CAYWNP010000147.1:0-5197 GCA_964459675.1 uncultured Akkermansia sp.
CGGGGCATGGTCGTGGTGTCGCCTTTTATCTCCCCTGGCGAAAAGGAGATTGCAAGGGCCGTGCTGGAGGCTGAAAAGGGCGATGTCATTCTGATGAAGCCCGACGGCTTCCCCGAGCTTTTCAAGCCACACGGGCGGTACTTTGATCTCTGCCTGCAAGGCCGCCTGCTGATTCTTTCTGCCTATCCCGACACGAGACACCCCGCAGACCTCACACGCGAGAAGTGTTTGATGATGAATGCATGGTGCGAGCAGATCGCAGAAACGCACGATCGATGAGCTTGCGGGAGAGGCTGCCTGGGGGTGGCAAGGGCGGGTGGTTGTCAGGACCGAACCAGCCGGCCTGCAGGATCTCCACACCATCGGGCTTGATCTCGCCTGCTTTCCACGTCGCCTCGAAGCCGACCATGAGCGCATCTGGGAAGGGCCAGGGCTGCGAGGCGACATAGGTGATGTTGTCGACTTCAATGCCGGTCTCTTCCAAAACTTCGCGTCGGACACAGTCCTCGAAATTTTCACCCACCTCCAAATAGCCGGCGACCAGACTAAAGACACCGGTCGTGAACTTGGCGTTACTCGCCAACAGAATTTGATTATCTTTACAGACGACGGCGAGGATTGCTGGCGAGAGCCGAGGGAAGGTAACAAAGCCGCAAGTTGGACAGAGGCGTGCAATTTCGTCGCTCTTGTCCTCGGTCGGGGCACCGCATTTGCCGCAGAAATGGGCCGTCAATCTCCAGTGAAGCAACGCCAACGCTTTAAGCATCGGCTGCAGCACCGACTCCGACGCAACGGCCAACATCCGTCGGACGAGGCGCCACTCCGTTCCTTCCGGTGCCGGCGTGTCGGAACAGACTGCAATCGAATAGAGCGCAGGCGGCACGCGTGTCTTTTCGTCCAGATAATCGCTGATCGCGGCATCGTCGAGCATGACAGGCTTTTGCCTGATGACATGATCCGTGCCTGCCTCGACGAGAACCTCGTTGCCCCGGAAGATAAAGATATGTTCGTTGTTCGACATACACGGACCGCAATCAGTTTTTCTCTGCAATATTATTAATAATATGCAACAAGGGAAGAAACATCGCAACCATATAGAGGACAAAGTACACAATCCCGACGATCAGCATCACCATGTTAATTGCGAAGGCCCCTGCCTTATTTTTGAGGGTGATTTCTTTCAGGACAAGCGCGATCATCATACCAGAAAAGATGATGAAGTATCCCGTGGATGGAATGGAAACAAAAAATTCGGTGATCCGTGGCAACGGCACCGTATTTAACAACTCCCTAAATATCACGGTAAATTTAGGCACTGTGCGGAGTGTCATCACGGCGAGGAGTAACGTGCCGATCAAGTCAACGATTAACACGACCCTGCTGGGACTGGTCCATCCTGCTGGCGGCTTTGTTTCTAGATTTTCCATGCTCGTCTCCATTTTGTGGCCCCCATGTATTAACCAAACTGCTTGCCTTTTGAGGACACTAGAATCACACGCATTTTCAGTTTCGCTGTTTCCCGCTGAATAATCAAGGGTAAAATCTTTCGCCAAGTTAGACTCGACTTTGCCTGTAGCTTTCATGTATTCTTAAAACCGTTTAGCGAACTGTATTATGAAGGAGACTGGATGATGGAAAACAATACTGCTGTCGGCAAAATCACTAATTACCGTTGGTTTATTTGTGCATTGGTGTTCTTCGCAACCACCATTAACTATATTGACCGGCAGATCCTGGCCTTGCTCAAGCCCATGTTGGACGACAGCATCGGCTGGACAAACACGCAATACGGCTGGGTGCAGTTTGTGTTTCAAGGTGCTTATGCCATCGGGTTGCTCTGGTTCGGAAGTTATGTTGACCGAGTGGGCGTAAAACGGGGTTATAAACTCTCGATCATCGGGTGGAGTGTGGCGGCTATCTTACATGCGCCGATCATCTTTTTAGTCGGCACTCAATGGAGCGTGCCTGAGTGGCTTGGATGGCTTGCCAACCCAAAAACACCCTTGTTGGTGCCCGCTGCATTCATAGCCTTTTTATTTGCCCGTGTGTTACTCGGTTTGTTTGAGGGCGGTAACTTCCCTTCTGCGGTCAAGGCGGTCACCATCTGGTTTCCTCGGCGTGAGCGCGCGCTGGCGACCAGTTTGTTTAATGCAGGGACCAATGCCGGCGCCATTTTTGCGCCGGCGCTGGTGCCACCGCTGGCCTATATGTTAGGTTGGCAATGGACCTTCATCCTTGCCGGTATTGCAGGGTTCCTCTGGTTATTTATCTGGGTTCCCAAATATGATAACCCTGAGAACCGTCCTGAGGTGAGTCCGGCTGAACTGGATCTTATCCGCAGCGATCCACCGGAGGCAGCAGGACAGCCGATGCCCTGGCATGCCGTCCTGCGCTACAAACAGGCTTGGTCTTTCATTACAAGCAAGTTCCTCACGGATCCGGTCTGGTGGTTCTTCCTGAGCTGGCTTCCTGACTTCTTTAAGAAAACCCGCGGACTCGACATCAAGAACAGCTGGGTGCATCTCGTCACGATTTATGTGATCATCACGATTCTGAGCATCGGAGGCGGCTGGCTGACGGGCTACTTGATTAAGAAGGGCTGGAGCGCATCGCGTGCCCGCAAGACCGGCATGATCTGCTTTGCCCTGCTGGTGGTGCCCATCGTCCTCGTCTCACAAGTCGGCA
This sequence comes from uncultured Akkermansia sp., assembly GCA_964459675.1. GTDB lineage: Bacteria > Verrucomicrobiota > Kiritimatiellia > RFP12 > UBA1067 > CAIZQW01. Next base: position 2,686 of record CAYWNP010000147.1, read on the forward strand.
ACTGGCCGGCGGTATTGCTGATTGGCTTGGCCGGTTCCGCACATCAAGCATGGTCGGCGACGATCTATACCACGGTTTCCGATATGTTTCCCAAGCGCGCCGTGGCGACGCTCATTGGCATTGGTGGCATGGCCGGGGCAGTTGGCGGCATGATCTTCCAATTGGTGGTCGGGATGATGCTGGATAAGTTCGCGTTACAAGGCAACGAAACAGCCGGTTACACCCTGTTGTTTGCCATCTGTTCAGGTGCGTACATTGTGGCCTTCATCATCAATCATCTGCTGGCGCCGAAGTTTGAGCCCTTAGAGATGAAAGCATAGAGGGCTTTCAAAGAAACAAAAAAAGGCGAGGTTTCCCTCGCCTTTTTTATTTCTTCTGATCAGAGTCTTGCCTTAGCCTTCGACAACCCACACCTTAACGGTGCAGGAAACTTCGGGGTGTAGCTTGACTGTGATATCGTAAGAACCCGTCTCCTTGATCGGCTCGGTGAGCACGACTTGGCTCTTATCGAGGTCGATCTTGGATTCAGCAGACAGCGCCTTGACGATATCCGCCACAGAGACGGAACCGTACAGGTGCGTGCCCTCCACAACCCGCTCGCGAAGCGTGACAGAGGCCTTAGCCAGCTTTGCAGCTTTGTCCTTTGCTTCTGCGATCTGGATGCGGGAGAGTTCTTCACGTTCCTTGCGCAGCTTTTCCAAGCGGCGGAGCGCGCCCTGCGAAACAGGAGCTGCGAGATCCTTCGGGAGCAGGAAGTTACGGGCGTAACCATCCTTCACCTTCACGACATCGCCAGCCTTGCCGAGGTTTTCAATATCAGCCAACAAAAGAAGTTCAGTTGCCATAATAGTAATTCTTTCTCTTGTTGTTAGGCCAGCAAGCCCATGTTACGCGCACGACGGATGCCGCGCTTGATCTGACGCTGCTGGGCAGCGGTCACACCAGAAATACGGCAAGGAATAATTTTACCATATTCCGTCACAAACCGACGCAGGCTCTCGACGTCATTCTCATCGATCAGCGTGTTCGGATCCAATACGACGCGCTTGCGCATCGGTGAATTATCAAATTCGCGATCACGAAATCCGCGATCGGGTCTCTTTTCTTTCTTATTCATCGGCATAAAACGTTTCTCCTAATATTCTGCTCAGTTTTTAGAACGGTAAGTCTTCGTTGTCTTTCGCCAGTCCAGCGGCAGGAGCGAACTCCTCCGGCAGATCATCATGGCTTGGGTTGGCTGAGGCTGGCTGGCCTGGAGCGCCGGCTTGCGGAGCTGCACCTGTCGGTTTGGTTCCGAGGAACTTGACCGTTTCAGCGCGAACACGCAACTTGGAGCGCTTTTCACCCTCTTTGTTCTTCCACTCATCCATCTGGAGTCTACCCTCGACGAGGATAGGACGCCCTTTGGTGAGATATTGACCACAGAGTTCAGCGAGCTTGTCCCAGACAACAACATCCACAAAACAGGTCACCTCTTTGGTTTGCCCGCTTTTATCACGCCAACTTTCGGTCACCGCCAGCCCAAGGTCTGCGACTTTAACGCCCGTCCCTGCTTGTCGGATTTCCGGGTCCCGCGTCAGGTTTCCCATGAGAATCACTTTGTTGAAGGATGCCATTTGTTACCGTCCTTATACGTATCTGCGAGGTTTCTTACATCTCGTCCGCGTTGTTTGCGCCAGTATCAGACTGGGCATTTCTTTCCATGGCCGCAGCCTTGGCTACGTCACGGACCTTCTGTTCCTCGGTCTGCTTGATGATCGCTGCTTCACGGCGTTCATCAACAGTGAGGATCTGCACGCGGAAGAAATCCTCGAGCAGGCCATAACGACTCTGGAGGAGGGCCACCTGAGCCGCATCAATTTCGAAACGAATCTTCACATAGACTCCGCTCTCCTTCTTCTGCATCGTACGAGCGAAGCTCTTCTTGCCGAGTACAGTCGTGCTCAGCACCTTACCATTCAGGCGGGTGATCTCGTTACTCGCCTTCTCGACAAGTCCGTCGATCGAATCATCTTTCGCTACATTTGCGAAGATGTACATTGCGTCGTATTTTTTCATGATAAAAAAATCCATCCTCATTTACGGTCTTCTGGTGCAGGCGGGGGTTCCGCACTCCAACCATTGAACCGAGTCATGGTCTCGTTTAAACCTTGTTCTATCAGGGAGAGGACCGCCTCTGCCGCTGCTTCGACTGCCTTTCGCAAAACCTTCTGCCGGTCTGGGTCAAGCTTAGCTAACACATGGTCTGCTAAGTCACCCTGGCGATCTTCACGTCCGACCCCCACACGTAACCGTGGGAAGGCTTCTGTGCCGAGCTGCTCGATAATCGAGAGCAGTCCTCGGTGTCCGCCGCTTCCGCCGTTGGCCCGGATTCGCAACCGCCCCAAGGGCAGGTCCGCATCATCCGAGATCACCGTCAAGTCAGCTGGCGTACCGCCAAAATACCGCAACAAGGGAGCTACACTGTTTCCGCTCAGATTCATAAAGGTCTGAGGCTTCACCAGCATGAGCT
>CAYWNP010000148.1:0-2252 GCA_964459675.1 uncultured Akkermansia sp.
ATGGAATGCGTTGAAATCATGGCACAGACCATATTATGCTTCTTCAAAAGCGGCCAATGCTCTTCACCGATCATTTCAACACCCTTGAGGCCAATTCCCGCACAGGCCTCAATGAACTGCTCCATGGAGATGTTATTCTTCTTCATATAGCCGGCATAACACCATTGGCATACCGACTGTTTGATGCGTCCCTTGAGCGCCTCAGCACTCCAAAGCGCCATGGGTGACGACATGGCGCTGACGGCTGTCGCTCCTGCGATTGTCTTCAAAAGATCACGACGTGATGTGTTCATTATTAACTCCCTCATTTTGTTTTTACATACTGTATCGGATGTTATTATTGATGTCAAACAAGCGGTTCAAAAACCCCTTAATTTCCTTCGGATTACTCCATTTTAGGACTTGCTTTCGCGGAGACTGGGCTGGTATACTAAACGCTTCTTTAACTCATGGGGCGATAGCTCAGTTGGTAGAGCATCACGTTCGCAACGTGGGGGTCGGGAGTTCGAATCTCCTTCGCTCCACCATGACCCAAAAGCCGCCTATCCCGGCGGTTTTTTCTCATTTTATGAAAACGTTTCATCAAATTTTTGACGCTGTTTCAGCACGTTTCCAACCTGCTCTCCTGTCGGTCTTTAAAGAAAAATACACGTTTCACAAGCTCACACAGGATCTTCTGGCTGGTCTCATCGTTGCTGTTGTTGCATTGCCGTTGGCGATCGCCTTTGGTATCGCATCCGGAGTTTCGCCCCAGCAAGGCCTTATCACGGCCGTTGTCGCAGGATTCCTTATCTCTTTCTTCAGCGGCAGCCATGTACAGATCGGGGGTCCGACAGGGGCCTTTATCGTCATTATCTATGGGATTATTCAGCAGTATGGCTATGACGGACTCGCTGTTGCAACCATTCTCGCGGGTATCATGCTCATCCTCATGGGTGCCTTCGGGTTCGGTACGATCATCAAATACATCCCCTACCCCGTGACGGTCGGGTTTACCTCAGGAATCGCGCTCATCATCTTTACCGGCCAGCTTAAGGATATTCTCGGACTGGATATTGAAAAGGTGCCGGCAGACTTTGTCGAGAAGATTGAATCCTATTACCACAACATCCATACGATCAGCCTCTACGATATCTCCATCAGCGTGGGTACCATTCTCATCTGTGTCTTTTGGAAGCGCGTCACCGCCAAGCTTCCTGGTTCCTTAGTCGCTGTCATTGTCATGACCGTGATTGTCTCCGTCTCCCGCCACTATGGTTTTCTCACAACAGAGATCATCCAGACCATCGGCGATCGTTTTCCGGATGTTTCAAAGGGCATGAGCATTCCAATGCCTCACTGGCCATCCTGTTCCTACGAAACGTTCCGCGCGATGATGTCCCCTGCCATCTCCATCGCTCTCCTTGCCGGTATCGAGTCGCTTCTCTCCGCTGTTGTTGCGGACGGTATGACCGGCAAGCGTCACCACTCCAACACCGAACTCATTGGCCAGGGCATCGCAAACCTCTGCTCGCCACTCTTTGGTGGCATTCCTGCCACAGGCGCCATCGCGCGCACGGCGACGAATATTAAAAACGGGGGAGTATCCCCGATTTCCGGCATCGTGCATGCGGTGATCCTCGTACTGATCATGCTCTTCCTCGGCCGGTTTGCCTCGTTGATCCCCATGGCAGCGCTGGGGGGCATTGTGGCTGTTGTTGCCTACAACATGAGCGAACGCCACAGCTTTGTCGCCATGTTCCACAGTACGCGAAGCGATACTGCTGTCATGGTCATCACCTTCCTCTTGACGGTCTTTATTGATCTCGTGGTTGCCATTCAGGCTGGCATCCTGCTGGCGGTCTTCCTCTTCATCCGCCGAGCAAGTGAAACCATGGTTACCAAGCGGGTGACCCCGCGGACAGATGAAAAGGATTTCGCTGACGCCGAGTACATACCGAACCTGCCAAAAGATGTTGAGATTTTCAGACTTGAGGGTGACCTTTTCTTTGGTGCAGCAGATCAATTTCGTTCAACCATCTCACAGATCGGAAGCTATCCGAAGGTGCTGATCCTTGAGATGACGCATGTCTTGAACCTTGACGCAACCGCGTTGCATGCGCTTGAAGATGTGCATGGCGTGCTCACAAAGCATGGCACGCGTCTGATCCTCTGTGGTGTACATAGCCAACCGATTCTCGTCATGCAACGCGCCGGCTTCCTTGAACGTGTCGGCGACGCCAACACGTTCGGTTCGATCAAAGAAGCGCTGG
>CAYWNP010000148.1:2352-5185 GCA_964459675.1 uncultured Akkermansia sp.
TGGCTCAGCGCATGGCCTTCAACAATGGTCATCTGGGGCGAAACCCAGACATGCATGTCCACATACCAACCAATCCCGCTCTTACGAATCTTGACAACTTCGACAGTGTCGACAGAAGGGATATCACTCGCCAGCTTATAGACCGAATCAATAGAGGCCTGCTCAACTGTTCCATCCAAAACATCATGCATGGAGCCTTTAATGATCAAAATCCCGTTAATTAAAATGATAAGACAGGCCAGCAAGGCCCCCCAATCATCAGCCATCTCGTAGCCTTTCCCACCAAACAAGGCAATAGCAATACCGATCGCCGCAGCGGCAGAGGTGATCGCATCCGAGCGATGATGCCACGCATCCCCTTTCAAGGCTTGGCTTCCGACATCGGTATTGGCACCGAGCACCTTTCTGGACATGGTCTCCTTGACGATGACGACGAGGATCAAGACCGGCAAAGTAAACCAAGAAGGCACCAGATGAGGAGTCAAAATCTCTTTTACCGACTGATAAGCGATAACCCCGGCAGCCGTAATTAAGGAAAGACCCGAAAAGACACCCACCAACGATTCGATCTTACCGTGTCCGTAAGGATGCTCCTTGTCTGCTGGCTTCAATGAAAAATGGAATCCTACCCACGTAATCAATGAGGTGAAAATGTCAGAGGCGGACTCGATACCATCTGCGATCAACGCATAGGAGTTTCCAATAACGCCCGTAATAATTTTAACCATCATCAAAGAAACATTGACTATAATTGTCAATATCCCAAGATTAACCAGTTCATTTCTCTGTTCTGTCTTCAACATAATTTTGCTGTAGCATACCATAAGCGCGCCTTTTCCGTCAGCAAGAAAGATAACTTGCTAACTTCAAATTTCGTTCCTTTCGAGCTTTTCGGATGCTAAAAAGGTTGCTAAACTGCTCACAGATGAAAAACGTTCTCATTTTGATGATCGCTGCTGCAGTCATTGCGTTGCCCTTCCTCTTTAAACGCACGGTCACTGAGGATGCGTGGAAACCTGGCGATGCCGAACTGATTATCGTCACCCCGCAGAACGAAGCCATTCGTCAGGAGTTTGGCCACGGTTTTTCAGCGTGGCATCAGAAAAAATACGGCCAGCCTGTTCGCATCGACTGGCGTGCCCTTGGCGGCACGACAGAGATTATGCGCTATCTTGCATCCGAGTATGTTCGCTCCGCCAAGCACAATCCCCAAGCGATCTCCTGCAATATGGATATCTTCTTCGGCGGCGGCCCTTATGATCATAGTAAAGCCCAGATCCAAGGCTTAACGGTGCCGGCTTGGGGTACGAACGCCCCACCGACAGGACTTTTCGTGGATGAGGAGAACCGTATCCTCATTCCTGAAGGGTTACACGGTGAAGTCTGGCGGGGGCGAGCCTTCTACGGAACTGCCCTTAGTGCCTTCGGCATCTGTTACAACAGGAATCGACTGCGTGACCTTGGCATCCAGCATCCGCCACAGACTTGGGAAGACCTGAGTGACCCGCGCTATTGTGGCCAACTCGCGCTGGCTGATCCCACCAAGAGCGGGAGCATTGCAAAAGCATTTGAGATGATCATCCAATCTCAATGTATGAAGGAGATGATCGAAGCTAGTATCTCTCTCGAGCAAATTGAACACTATGAGAAAGCGATCGCCGAAGCCAAAGGCCAACCCGGGGTCTTGCCGCCACAGGTACCCGTTGCCTATCAAGAGACGCTTGAAAAGGGATGGCGTAAAGGAATCTCGCTGATACGCGGCCTCAGTGCCAATGCGCGTTACTTCAGCGATTCCGCCTCCAAGATTCCAATTGATGTCAGCATGGGGGTTGCAGCAGCTGGAATCACGATTGACTTCATGGGACGCTTCCAGTCTGAGATGTCCACGCCGGCAGGCAAGGAACCAATCACCTGTTATGTCAACCCCAAGGCCGGCTCCAGCGTCAATGCAGACCCCATCAGTCTTCTCCGGGGTGCCCCTCACCGCCAACTGGCCGTTCGCTTCATCGAGTTTGTCCTGAGTGCTGAAGGACAGAAACTGTGGAACTACAGGCCCGAGACACCCGGAGGACCCAAACGTTTTGCCTTGCGACGCCTACCGATCCGTCGAGACTTCTATCCGTCAACCGACCCTGTCCTCCAAGAAGCTTTTGAACAACACAAACCCTTCCTCTCCGATCACCTCTGGCAACCCGACAACGACGCTTATCAGCTCGCGCAATCCTTCCATTACATGCCTCGCTGGACTTCCTTGCACTTTGGCATTCAGCGCGACCTGATCCGTGCCATGTGTATGGATTCCGGTGATGAATTGAAATCGGCCTGGCGCGCGATTCTAGCCAACGGCGGACCTGAGGCTAACCCAAAAGCCATGGCTCTGCTGGAAGTGATGCCAGACACCCCCTATCCTCTGACATGGAAAAGCGCCATCACCGACTATGCAAGCGTCCCCCGTGCAGACATCCTTCGCGCTTGGACCGCCTTCTTCCGACAACAGTATCGCCTCGCAGAGGAAGAAGCGAAGCGGAAATAAGAAAAGCCAAAAGTGTTTTTCACTTTTGGCTTTTCATTTTCAGCTTAAAATTGGCGGAGAGGGAGGGATTCGAACCCCCGGTGCCTTGCGACACACAACATTTCCAATGTTGCGCCATAGACCAACTCGGCCACCTCTCCCGCATAAAAAAGAGCAGTATTTATAGCGTTTCTTGCAGCAAAAAACAATTCAAAAGATGCTGAACACGCTTTTTATTTCTTTTGGTGCACCTGGCGGGGATCGAACCCACAACCTTCGGCTTCGGAGGCCAACACTCTATCCAATTGAGCTACAGGTGCA
>CAYWNP010000149.1:0-5173 GCA_964459675.1 uncultured Akkermansia sp.
TCCATTAGGTTGCGCTATCCAGCCCCATGCGATAGAACTTGATGAAAGTCGTGATCACATCTTCTTTCGTGACCGCTGAGATCGAATAGGTTTGCGGATCAGCACGGAACATGCTCTCATACTTCATGAGGCGCTGTCCACGGTTGATGCGCACTTCCGCGCGAGGCAAGATGCCATTCTGCACATATTGCTTGCCCACTCGGAAGCTGATCTCCTCCGTGTCGTTCACACGAACTGAGAGGCTGACCGAGGCGGGCGCACGACGCACTTGCGCATCACGGTTATGCTTCTTGCTCAACTCCTCTGCAACTTCCGTCAAGCCTGGCGCTGCAACCGTATCCAGAAACGCTTCAAAAACAGCGTTCTCTTGCTCAGCACGCGTGACACGCGCCTTACCTTCCATAATGCTGCCTAATTCGCTTTTCCAGTCCATACTATCTCCCATTCTCTATACCTTCAATTTCTGCCCCACGAAACACACGAAAATCACGAAAAATTTCTTTGACAGGATGAACAGGATTAGTAGGATTAGAATTCAAAATTCAACCATCCAATAAATCCTGTAAATCCTGTCGAAAAACACTCTGTTGCTCTACTTCGACAAATACTGATTGATGGAGGCTGCCGCGCGGCGGCCTTCACCCATAGCCAGAATCACCGTTGCCGCACCCAAGACAATATCGCCACCCGCATAAATACCCTCAATCGAGGACTTGCCTGTGTCGTCAACAATGATATTGCCCCACTTGTTCACGGTGAGCCCTGCCGTCGTCTGGCTGATCAAGGGATTCGAACCATTGCCGATCGCGACGATCACTGAGTCGATATCCATCAGGAATTCGCTCCCTTTGATCTCCACCGGACTGCGACGGCCGGACGCATCGGGTTCGCCCAATTCATACCGCAGACATTCGATCTGTTTCACGCAATCATTCTCATCGCCGAGGATACGAACCGCATTCTGCAAGAGATGGAACTGAACCCCCTCCTCCTTGGCATGCGCGACCTCTTCAATACGTGCGGGCATCTCTTTTTCCGTACGACGATAAATCAAATAGACCGCTTCCGCGCCGAGTCGCAAAGCAGTACGCGCGGCGTCCATCGCCACGTTCCCGCCCCCGAGCACTGCAACGCGCTTGGCCTGATACATCGGCGTGTGTGCATGCGTTGTATCATACGCCTTCATCAGATTCGAGCGTGTCAGATATTCGTTTGCAGAAAAGACGCCCACCAGATTCTCGCCTGCGATGTTCATGAATTTCGGCAGGCCTGCACCGGTGCCAACAAAGACAGCATCAAAGCCGTCCTGCTCCATCAGATCTTTGATCTTGCGCGTGCGTCCAACCACAAAATTGGTCTCCAGCTTGACGCCCATCGCAGTCAGGGTATCAATTTCCTTCTGCACGATCGCCTTGGGCAGACGGAACTCCGGAATGCCATAGACCAGCACACCGCCTGGCTTATGGAAGGCTTCGAACATGACCACCTCGTGGCCCTCACGACGGACATCCGCCGCAACCGTGACACTGGCGGGTCCGCTGCCGATCACGGCGACGCGCTTGCCTGTAGCAGGCTTGACTACCGGCATCTCCTGCTTGCCACTCTCGCGCTGAAGGTCGGCGACGTAGCGTTCGACACGACCGATTGAGACGGAGAGCTCTGTATTCTTGAGCGCCTTGCCCAAGGTGCAGGGCGCCTGGCACTGCGTCTCCTGGGGACAGACACGTCCGCAGACTGCTGGCAGCAGGCTATTCTCGCGGATGATTCCGACGGCCTCATCAAAGCGTCCCTCGGCTGCGGCCTTCAGAAAATCGGGAATGCGAATACCGACCGGACAACCACTGATACAGGGCGCGGTCTTGCATTGCAGACAGCGCATCGACTCCACGCGCGCCTGATCGGCAGAGTAACCGAGTGCAACTTCGGTCATGTTGTGGCAGCGCACGTGCGGATCCTGTGTCGGCATCTCCTGTGCAGGAATCGCCATACGGTCCTTCGGTGTAAGAGCCTTGTCCTTGAGCGGCGCAAGCGTCGCGACGGCTTCACTGTAGAGGGTTTCGGGTGTCTTATGCATAAAAAGAATTGCCTTATTGCGGGATTGCCTTATTGCGTTATTATGCGAAGCGAATATGCTTATTTCTTATTGCCTTATTTAACTTATGAGTTGCGATTCATTACGTTAGACCAATTTGGCAGTGGTGGTCCTTATGATCAGCGTCTTCACGTGTCTTATAGGCACGAAGCCGTTTCATCATGTTATCAAAGTCAACTTGGTGGCCGTCGAACTCAGGGCCATCCACACAGACGAACTTGGTCTTGCCGCCGACCGTGACGCGGCAACCCCCGCACATACCTGTGCCATCAATCATGATCGTATTCAACGAGACGACGGTCGGCACGCCATAGGGCCGCGTCGTCTCTGCACCGAACTTCATCATGATGGGAGGACCGATGATCACGGCCATATCCGGCTTCGGATTCTGCTCGCATAGCTCCTTGAGCGGAACGGTCACCAATGCCTGACGTCCAGCCGAGCCATCATCGGTCACGATGATCAGCTCGTCCGCGATTTTGCGCATCTCCTCTTCCATGACGAGCAGACTTTTGTTCCGCGCGCCCATAATGATGGTCACCTTATTGCCTGCGGCTTTCATAGCTTGCGCGATGGGGTGCATCGGGGCCACGCCGATGCCACCGCCGACACAGACGACATGACCGACCTTGGCGATGTGTGTGGGCTGGCCGAGCGGACCGAGCAACGCCGGCACGCTATCGCCCACCTGCTTATCCGCCAAGACATGGGTTGTGCGTCCGACGGTCTGAAAAATGATCGTGATCGTTCCCTTTTCCGGATCTGCGTCCGCAATGGTCAACGGGATGCGCTCGCCAACATCATTATCAATCTGCAAAATGATAAACTGTCCGGGCTTGCGTTCGCGCGCGATGAGGGGAGCTTCAAGCTCCATCCGGAAAACCTCAGCCGACAACTGCTTTTTTGAAACAATTTTATACATGTTAACTCCCGATATCTCTTCTGCGGTGGGAAAAGAAAAGTGTAACGATAACAAAATTCATGCCCCCGTGCAAGCCCACCGCCAGCGGAGCTGGACGGAATATCCAATATCCAACACGGAATATCCAATTTTCAAGAGAAAGCCAACATTCCCGATGATTCACTCAGAACTAGTCCTGCACATTTATAGGCGGCATTACATCCTCTGCAGGCTCGTATTCAGGGGTTTCCGGATTCCGTAGCAACCGGAACCAGGCGACAATGCTCTCGAGGGTGACAATCGCCACCAGCACGATGAGTACCACAGAGATGGCCACGAGGAGATAGTTTTTATTCGGCAGGAAGTTATCGGTGATGTTGAGCACGGCTGCGGTCAGCGTAACGGTCAGGACAAACGCCATGGGCACCAGCGTGACCCAGAGATATTTCTTCTTCCCGATTCGGATGAGGAAGGCCGTACCAATGCCGAAGGCAATGATGGCCAACATCTGGTTGGCAACGCCGAAGAGCGGCCAGATCGTCTTCACATCGCCAGTATACAGCAGCCAACCCCAGGCGCTGGAGAGGAGCGCGGAGAAGATGACAATGTTCACCCAGCGAGTCTTATCACCCAGGGGTTTCCAGAGGTGTCCTGCAAAGTCCTGAAGCAGATAACGGCCGACCCGTGTGCCGGCATCGATCGTGGTGAGGATGAAGAGCGCCTCGAACATGATGCAGAAGTGATACCAGAAACCCATCAGCCGATCGAGCAACGGGATCTTGTGGAAGATCCAGGTCATGCCAGCAGCCAGCGTCACAGCACCCCCAGGGCGTCCCGCAAGATCCTCTCCAGCCAGCTTCGAAAGTTCCGAAAGCTGTTCTGGCACCATGCCAAGGGTTGCAAAAACCTCGGGTTTCGCATTAATCGCAAAATAGTCAGGCATCGGGAGCACCACTGCAGCCACCAACGCCATAATGGCGACAAAGGCCTCCAGCAACATCGCCCCGTAACCGATCGGCAGGATGTCGCGCTCATTACTGATCAGTTTCGGTGTTGTGCCGGAACTGATCAAGGCATGAAACCCGGAAAGCGCGCCACAGGCGATCGTGACAAAGAGAAAGGGGAAGAGTTTACCCGGAATGACGGGCCCGCCACCCCCCGTAAAGGATGTCAGCGCCGGCATCTTGATTTCAGGATGAACGATGAGAATGCCGATGGCCAGGGCGAAGATCACGCCGAGTTTCATGTAGGTGCTCAGATAATCACGGGGCAGGAGCAGCAACCAGACGGGGAGCGCCGCGGCCAGAAAGCCATAGGCGGCCAGCGCCACGGACATCGTCTTTTCATCCAACGAGAGATAGTGTGCCCACGACATCTCTTTGACATAGGGTCCGGCGGCGACTCCCAGAAGGATTAGCGTCATGCCAATTATTGTGGCCTCGACGATCTTCCCCGGTCGGATGAACTTCAGATAGATCCCGATAAAAATGGCGACCGGAATCGTGAAGCCGACAGTGAACGTTCCCCACGGTGAATCCTTCAATGCATTCACCACGGGAATACCCAATCCCGCCATGGCGATAATCAAAATAAGCAGGATAGCCACAGAGGTCACCATGCCCATACGCGGACCGATGATCTCTCGGGCAATCTCCGCGATGGAGCGTCCTTGGTGCCGGACAGAGGCCAGCAGGATGACTGAATCGTGCACCGCACCGGCCAGCACCGCGCCAATCAGGATCCAGAGTGCGCCAGGAAGCCAGCCGAACTGAGCAGCCAGCACGGGTCCGATCAGCGGACCCGCCCCGGCGATCGCCGCGAAATGATGCCCCATCAAAACCCATTTGTTGGTCGGCAGATAGTCACGCCCGTCCTGAAGCGTTTCAGAGGGCACCTGGCGGGAGGCATCCAGTGCTAAAACCTTTGCGGCCATAAAGGCCCCCAGAAAACGATAAGCAAGTACAAGCACCAATGCAGCGACTACCACCAGAAAAACAGAATTGATCATTTTTTCATCCCTTGTCTATAACTTCAAAAGAATTGCCTTATTGCGTGATTGCCTTATTGCCTTATTTTTCTTCATTCGTGTGGTTCGTGTAATTCGGATGCTAAAAGTTATCAGTCAGTTTGTTGCCGCTCTATCGCTAACGCTCATCGCTCTTGCAAGCAAGCCTTAAGCG
>CAYWNP010000150.1:0-5151 GCA_964459675.1 uncultured Akkermansia sp.
TGGATCATGGTGAAGCCCTTCTCGACAGCGAGTTCGGCTGACTCCCGGACCCCTGTGATCATGACAGGGGAGGTTCTGTGGGCATAGAGCATGCTTCTGGACTGCTTGGGATTGCCGATGCCGTCGTTGAGGAGGTCCCAGTTTGTGCCGTCTGAGCGGGTGTCCGGATGGCAACTTGCGCAACTCTGCCACTGCTGGTAACAGAGTGTGGCGTCATTGAAGATTCGCTCGCCATGTCGTACAAGGTCTGGCTCTTTGGGTTTCTCGACCAGGGGGAGGGCGACAACACCGCCGGGACCGTCGTCCCACATTTGGGCCAGTGCGAGATTATCTGAAAAGCGGTTCGCGCAATAGACACGATCCCCAATGGCGGCCACTGCGCGGGGACCCAGGCATTTTTCCATGGGCAACCTTGTCTTTGCGCCATACAGGAAGGAGAGGTTGTTGACGGTCTCTGCGGGCTTCGTGCTGGCTTCAAGCCGTTTCAAAAATTCAGCGACAGGGATCACGAGCAGTTCGTGGATTCCCGCGGCGGTGATGCAGAGCCACTTGCCATCAGGAGTGATGGTGATACCCCAGGGGTTGGCTGCGCCACGCGTGGTATCGTCCAAGAGCGCGGTGTTGAGGTAGGAGCAGGTTTCAACATCTAAAACTGAGATTGCGCTGGTGTTGATCCAGCCGCGGTCAAGGTGGGTCGTCGGAACCGTGAAGCGTCCGATGGTATGGGTGACAAAACAATACTTTCCGTCTGGGCTCATGACGGCATCCCGGATGGCGAAGGAGCCGGAAGGAAGGGCGAGTGTTGCTTTTGGTTTGAAGGTCTTCGTGTCGTAGACGGAGACGGAGGTGAAGACATTCGAGCGGTTGGCCTCCATCAGAGGCAAATGGTTGAAGGCCCAGAGGGTCTTTTCATCCTTGGAGAGGCAGAGAGCGATGGGCTCCCGGATGGCCTTCACGGAACGCACGATCTTGCCCGTTTTGAGATCCAGTTCATGAATATCCGGCTGGTCTATTCGCGCATGACGATTGCAATAGAAGAGCCGCTTGCCATCTTTTGCCACACGTGGTGACATAGGGGTATGCCCCGCCGCAAAAGACCGCAAGGACTTCCCCGTTTTTAATTCGACTTCCAGAAGGGTCCCGTGGCTGGTCCCCCCCGTAACATAGAGTCGCTGTTCATCCGGGGAAAGGGCAATCTCGTGGACGTTCGTGAGGGCATGGCGTGCCGTGACCTTCTCGGTTGTTGTGTCGAAAACCATGACCTCGCCTGCGGTCTGGCAGGCAACATAGAGAGTTTTCCCGTCTCGTGTTACCGCGAGATCGGACGGCGAGAGGTAATTCGGCTCTGTCGCGCAAGCCGCGAAAGAAAAGCAGGTTATAGCGAACGTCCAACATCCAACGCTCAACGTCCAACGTCCAATTTTAAATAAGGCAATAACGCAATAAGGCAATAACGCAATTCTCGAAGTTATTGGCAATCCTGCCATATTATTCCTCTATGACGACACGGAAACCGACATTGAAGACGCCTTGCCAAGGTGCATAGCCGAGGCGATAGCTGGCGGTTGCACGGTAGGGGCGATCAAAGAAGGAGCCGCCACGGACGGTTTTCTTCTCACTGGGCGAGAGGGTGTCGCTCTTCTTGGTCGTATACGGATAGCGCGCATAATCGCTACGCGTCCACTCCGCGACGTTGCCATGCATATCAAAGAGTCCCCAGGCATTCGGCTTATACTGCTTAGTGCCTGTTACAAGGAACTGGGAGTCATTGAAGGTTGAGATGCGCGGGATGAAGTCAAGGGTACGGTTTCCGACATTCTTTGAATTAAAGGTCGGATTGACGCCGGTGACTGCGAATTTCTCAATGGATTTATCAGCCAGGTTTGCATAAGGGCTGAAATCAGCGGCCTTATCGCCAAAGGCCATATCCTTGTCGCTGCCTGCACGGCAAGCCCATTCCCATTGGGCTTCCGAGGGGAGGGCGACCTTCAGGTTGCTCTTCTTGCCCAGCCAGGCACAGAAGGCTTGAGCATCTTGCCAGCTCATGCGTACGGCGGGTTGTTCCACATAGTTCGCATAATAACCCAAACGCACATGGTCTTTCCACTGCTGGTCATAGACACTCGCATTGTGGTCAGGCTTGAAGGCGAAGAACGCGGCGTTGTTGATTTCGCCCTCCGACATCCAGAAGGGCTTGTCGATCTTGATCGTGTGGCGGGGCTGTTCGATGGGTGTCTCGGTGTCACTTCCCATGATGAACTCACCTGCAGGAATACGGACAAGCGTGATGCTGACACCCTCAGCGACTTCGATGGTCTTCTTTTCTGTGCCCAGCTTCTTCTGTAGCTGTTGGGCAACCTCTTCAGAGAAGGGCCAGTTGGCTGCTGAGACGCTGACAGGGGTTTGACGTTCTTCACCCTTCTCCTCTGTAGCCTTGATGGGATGCGGGGTCGGCGAGACGTATTCACGATTTTCGTCTTCACTGGCCCCTGCATACTTTTCGCGTGAATCAGCAGCCTTACCTGCAATCGTTGAAGCCCAGGAGCCTTTATCGCCTGAGCTTGCATAGACCGTAGACCAGCTTCCATAATACGGGACATTCAAGTCAATCCACATGTTGAGGCGACGCAGCGAATCAGCATCGAGCTTGACGCCGTAATGCCCCTTTTCCAGCAATTGAATGCCTTCGGATGTTGAGGCATGAAATTCGTAGGGTATGCCCATGATGCCGTTGCTTTCCGGTCCCGGACGGCGGAAGTAACGATGGAAGGCGTGATAGGCGTTACTGAAGTTGTCGGAGGGACTGCTCGAGGCAAGTTTGGTATCTTTGAAGTTGGGTTTCTTGGGATCAGTTCCGTCATGGCAACGGACACAATAAGCGTCCAAGACGGGCTGGATCTCATTGATGAACGAGAAGCCTTCCACAGGTGTACGGTAGGGCGTGAGTCTTTGCGGCTCTTTTAACGACGCCATGGTCTTGCTCGTGACGGGTGGCTCGTTCGGGGGTTCATGGCAACCGACGCAGGAGAGCTCTTCGCCGGGCATTGCGACAAGCCAGCTTCTGAAAAGTTGGATCGCACGGCCCTGTTTGTCGAGAGGCTGGATGGAGATCGTGGTGTTGGCCGGGATCTTGAACATCGCTGAGCCGTCCTTCTCAACCTTCACGTGACCGAGCACGCGCTTGCAGTCCCAACCGCTCTCTACGCCGAGATGGTGGTGGTTGCCTGTTCTGAAATAACCATACACATACGTGAAGACACGCAGCGAGTCCACTTCGCCGACAGGGACATTCTTAAGTCCGGGGCCGCGATAGATATTCTGGATATAACAGATCGCTTCCTTGTCCTGGAGGTTGACGCGCTCAGGGATGACCGGCGGACGTTCACGCTTTTGCAGGACGTAAGGGTTTGTCATCACCTTATACTGGCCCATGTTCTCTGGTTGTAAGGAGACGAAATTATCGAACGTATCCACGAGATAGAGACGATAGGGGCTGTTGGGGGTGACTTGGGAGACAACCAAGTGATAGTTGGCGTTGATCGGGTAGGGCTGGATAGATTGCGGGTAGACGCCATTGGCTAAGCTGTCCAAGTCCAGCGCCATCTCAGGGTAGATAGAGCGTAACTGTGCGTAGCACTTGTTGAAGAAGTCATTATTCAAGTCGTGGTAATCTTTTCCCTTTGAATCCGACCCCATGTTCTTGGCGATGAGGGAATCAACATCTTGCTGAAGATTGGGGAACTGGACGAGCAGCTCTTTCTTCACCTTGGGGTATAACTGGTCAACCGTCACATGGGTTACCTTCTTGCCGTACCCGGGAATGTGCTGTACCACGCCATCGGCATGGGCATATCCTTTGTTGGTATCAAAGATCGTCATTTTACCAGTTCCGGCAACACCATGATGTCCGGAGACGATCGCCACGAACTGACCGGATTGTCCGGGAATCGGGCGCGCATTGAACATGGCGTTGGGCCAAAGGCTTTGTGAACCATAGATGGAACGTTGGTTGGAGCCGTCAGGATTCATGGTCATCATGATGCGTGTATAGTAGTGCATGATATCCGTGTACTCCCAGCGCAAGTACATCACTTTTCCATCTGCCAAGACCGTTGGATACCAATCCGCATCCTGCTCGAAGGTGAGTTGGCGTGGATTCTCGCCGTTGGGGCCCATCAGATAGAGATTGGGGACGGTCTGCTCGCCACCGATACACGGCACACCGACGAGCGGAGCCGTGGAGCTGAAAATGATCTTGTTATTCGGGAGATAGATGCCGCCGTAACAGTGAAGATACTCGCCTGTCATCTTTGAGACTTGGCGCACATTGCTTCCATTGATGTCAACTTCCATCACCTGGAATGCCTTATTCGAGTCACTGGAGGTGAAGAGGAGCTTGGAACCATCAAAATAGAGGTCCGGCTCTCCGACGAAGGAACCATCTTTGGGCTCATAGAGGTCGGTGATCTGTTTGGTCTTGATATTAAACTTTGCGATCTTATTCACGTGCCCCTTAGGTCCCATCACATGGGTGCCCAGCCAGTTATTCTTGGTCCGAAGGCGGTCGGACATGATGACGAGCGTCTCATCAAAGGTAATATAGGGGTTTTCCAGAACTAATGCCTTAAATTTGAGAGCCTCAAAATCCTGATATAGTTTCAGGGCCTCGGCATCACCCTTGTCCAAGCCAGGCAAAAGGCGTGACATCTTTGTGGCAATAGACTCGGCCTGCTTGAGATACTCCTGCCCATTCTTGTAATCACGGGGCTTGGTTTTGAGAATGTGCTTAATGGAGCGGACAAGAGCTTCGGGTGGTGATGCTTTGATGAGTGCTTCAAGGGACTCCGGTCCTTGAGGTGCGGTTGCTTTCCCCTTTTTAGGTTGCTGGGCCTTAGCGGGTTGCGCTACGTTAGCTTGAACAGCTTCAGCGGCCTTTGGTGTCTGTGCGGGTGCTTTCTTTGCCTGAGCCAAAACATCTTGCCCCAATAAAAATAAGCTTAAAATAACAGAAATCTGGAGAAACGTTGTCCCTTTTGAAACGACCATAATAATCTCCTCGCTGTGTGAATATTCTTTGTCTCACCTGTGGTGTTAATCCTTAGGCCCCCTATCCTTAGCCTTTAAATAAAAGACACGCCCAAATTAACTTTG